>CAKZTM010000023.1 GCA_937920555.1 uncultured Paracoccaceae bacterium
CCGCCTTTGAGAGCATTGGGCCGAGCCCTCCACAATGACGCCACGCCCCGCGGCCCCTTTTGATGCTCCGCAACAACCGCTCCACCTCACCACCAAAACTCCCTATCGCCAAGCCACCACCTCCGCGACCGGGGCACGCAACTAACACCTTTCAATGTTCCCCAAATATCCATATCGGGACGAAGCTCCAAGCGACCACGCCCGCGACTACCCCCCCAACTTCACACATCATTAACCAAGCTTACCAACCCCTCACCGAACGCAGGCTTAACCCCGCCCCAGACCCGAACTTGTCATATCGATGTCATACAGGAGTCATACACAAGTCATACAAATTGATGCCATTAAGAAAGCCGCGTTAATCTTTGATTCGAAACGCTTTTCACCCCGCACCGACCCCCGACCCGCAAAATGGCGCAAACCGCCCGGACCGCGCGCACCTATTGGGGCAAAAGCACCGGCCCGACACTGTCCAATCCCACGGTAATCGACATGCCCGCCGGCACAGGCGCGTCCACATTCTCGCTGACCGCAAAAACCTCCCCAAAAGGTGCCGCCAAGGTATATTCCATCCGGCTGCCCACATAAGTGGCCTTGCGCACGGTCATCTCGATACCCAGCTCCGCCCCCAGCTTGAGCCGCGTGGGTCGCACCGCCAAAGCCGCAGTGCCAAGCCCCAAACCGCGCGCCGGCAACCGGTGCTCAAAACTGCCAATGCGGATCGTCGCCATCTCCGCGTCCAGCCCCGTGATCTCGCATGGAATGATATTCGCCTCGCCAATAAAGTCCGCCACAAACCGGTCCGCAGGCGTGTCATAAAGCTCGCGCGGGGTGCCAACTTGGGCGATCCCGGCATTGCGCATGACCACGATCTGATCGGACACGGCCAGCGCCTCCTCCTGATCATGGGTCACGTAAACCACTGTAAGTCCTAGGTTTTGTTGGATGTCGCGAATTTCCTCGCGGACCTGACGGCGCAGCTTCGCATCCAGATTGGACAAAGGCTCATCGAAGAGAAGCACCTGCGGCTCCAACACCAAGGCCCGCGCGACCGCCACCCGCTGCTGTTGCCCGCCCGACAGCTCCGAGGGCAGCCGGTCCCCGTATCCTTTGAGCCCCACCAGATCGAGCCCCTGCTGCGCCCGGTCCCGCGTCTCGGCCTTATCAAACCCAGAAAACCCAAGCCCATAAGACACATTCTCCATCACGCTCATATGCGGAAATAGCGCGTAGGATTGGAACACCATCGACACATCCCGGTCCGTGGCGGGCAACAGCGTGACATCGCGCGCGCCAATATGGATGGTGCCTTTGGTGGCCATTTCCAGCCCCGCAATCATCCGCAGCGTGGTGGTTTTCCCGCAACCCGACGGCCCCAGAAGTGTCACCAGCTTGCCCGCCTCAATCTCCAGATCAATGTGATCAACCGCCACCACATCGCGGCCATAAACCTTGGTGACACCACGAAAGCTGACAGGGGCCGCTTTGGAATTTATGCTCATGATTTCAACCCTTTAAACATTGGTGCGCGACTGACCCATGCGCCGCCCGATCTCGGTCCGCCCGACGATGAGCTGCATCAGCCCGACCACCGCCAGCATCACGAAAATGAGCGTTGTGGAATAGGCAATGGCAAGCCCGTAATCGTTGTTTTCCACCCGCCCGATGATGTAGCTGGTGGCCATATCGTATTCCGCCGAAACCAGAAAAATCACCGCCGAAATCGCCGTCATGGCCCGCACAAAACTGTAAACGAGTGCGGCCAAAATCGCCGGTTTCAACAGCGGAAGGATGATCCGCCGGAAGGTCTGCCAAGAATTCGCCCCCAGCGTCAGCGAGGATTCATCAAGCGATTTATCAAGCTGGCTCATGGACGCGATCCCGGCCCGCACACCCACCGGCATGTTGCGGAAAATGAACGACACCACAAGGATGATGCCGGTGCCCGTAATCTCGATCGGTGGGACGTTAAACGCCAGAATATAGCTGACCCCGATCACCGTGCCCGGAATGGCGAAACTGAGCATCGTGCCAAACTCAAACGCGTTTTTGCCTGCGAAACTTTGCCGGGTCAGCAGATACGCTGTGATCAGCCCGACAATGGCCGTCAAAGGCGCTGCAATCGCCGCGATCTTGAGGGTGGTCCAAAAGCTGTCCCAAGCGGCCCCCGACCAGCGAATGCCCGCATCTTCAAACCGGAACGAGAAAGCCGTCACATAATGCTTGAAAGTCAGCGTGTTGTTGACCCCCCAAAGCTCCACCACCGAGCCGTAAAGGATCATCGCATAGACCACCATCGTGAACGCGCCCCAGATCAGCGCGGTGGCCAAAACCGGCAAAGACAAGGCCCGCGGCATATGCGGATGCACCCCGCTATCGCCCTTACCTGACACGGTCGTATAACTCTTTTTGCCCAGCCAAAACCGCTGCGCATAAAAGGCGCCCAGCGTGAAGCACAACAGCACCATGGCCAGCACAGCCGCTTTGCCTTGGTCATATTGCGCCCCCACAATGGCAAAGAAAATCTCAGTGGAAAGCACATCGAAATTACCGCCCAAAACCAACGGGTTACCAAAATCCGCCATGCTCTCGATGAACCCCAAAAGGAACGCATTGGCGAGGCCCGGACGCATCAGCGGCAGCGACACAGTCTTGAACACCTGCCATTTGGAGGCTCTCAAAGTTTGCGCCGCCTCCTCCATGG
This sequence comes from uncultured Paracoccaceae bacterium, assembly GCA_937920555.1. Taxonomy (GTDB): domain Bacteria; phylum Pseudomonadota; class Alphaproteobacteria; order Rhodobacterales; family Rhodobacteraceae; genus CAKZTM01. The sequence goes on from CAKZTM010000023.1 coordinate 2,705, forward strand.
ATGGGGACACGCCCTCGACCACCCCGATCAGCACCAAAAACGCGATCGGCGTGAAGGCCAGCGTCTGGGCGATCAGGACACCGGGCAGACCATAAAGCCAGCGGGTCGGCTGCACTCCGAAGACATCGGCAAAAAACACCGTCACAGAGCCAGACAGCCCAAACAGCAAGATCAGCGCCAGCCCGATCACAAAGGGCGGCGTGATGATCGGCAGAACCGTCAAGGCCCGCAAGGCGCGTTTGTAGCGAAACCCGGAACGCGTCACCACAAGCGCAAAAATCAGCCCCAGCACAGTCGTGATCAGACCGACCAAAACCGCCAGAAAGAGCGAGTTCCACGCCACCCCGCAGCGCCCACCCGTGAGGCATCCAAGCCCCCACAGCCGGTCATCAAAAAACTTCGACAGGAAAACCCCCGCCGAATAGCCCCCGTCATCGGTGATAAAGGCCGCCGTCAGCATCTTGGCAATCGGGAAGAACACGAACACCGAGACGATCACGATCACACCCCCGATGGAGCTGACCACGAAGACATCGCCGTTCACCGCACCGCGCGCGGCAATCCCTTGGGTGAAGATGAACAGAAAGGACGACGCACAAATCAGCGCGCCGTAGCCCATACCAAACTGCCGGTCGCCAAGGTCGCCAAAAAGCGCCTTGGCCCAGTCGAAATTCCAGCCACGAATGCCAATGGAAAAGCCCTGAATGATCAGCCAGCCAAAGCCGAGCGCACCCGCGAGGATCAGGATTTTCCCGTAAATCGGGTCAGTCTTGCGCCGTCCCAAAACCAAAAGCGGCATCAACAAGGGCACGACCAAAGGGGCCAGCCACAGCTTCTCCCCTTGGCCCACCAGAAAAGCGCCGGGGGCATAATCCGCGTCCAATGGATAGCCATCCACCAGCCACTCGAACGTGAAAAAATCCTCCACCCCGTACCAAGGAAGCAGGCAAAACCCCACCAACCCGGCCACGATCCAGAAGATCAGAACCGGGTTGGCGGTCTTGTCAGATGTACTCTGGTGCAACGGATTTATTGCGGCAGAATGGACACCTCATCATCCCATTTCTTCAACAGACGCTTGCGCTCATCGGACGAGCCATAGGTCTTGAAGTCATAGTCGATCAGCTTGATTGTGGACATGTCCGGCGCACTCTGCGAGGTCTCGGCCCCCACATTGGACGGCACCTGAAACGCGTTGACCTGAAGCGCCAAATTTTGCGCCTCCGCACTCAGCGCCCAGTCGTAAAACGCCTTGGCACTATCCATGTTGCGCGCGCCATCAATGATCGACATCGACCCGATCTCATAGCCCGTGCCCTCACATGGGGCCACAACCTTCACCGGAAAGCCAGAGACCGCTTGCGCCACCGCATCATGCATAAACACGATCCCGATAGTGTTCTCGCCGCGCCCTGCCGCCTTGATCGGAGCGGAGCCGGACTTGGTGTATTGGTTGATATTGGCATGGAGACCCTTCATGAAGTCAAAGCCGCCATCCTCGCCAAAAATCTGCACCATAGAGGCCAGCGTCGTGTAGGCGGTGCCCGATGAATTGGGGTTCGCCATTTGCACATGGCCCTTATATTCAGGCTTCAAGAGATCTTCCCAACAGGCAGGCTCGGGCAGATTATTCGCCGCCAACAAATCGGTGTTGTAGCCATATCCCAAAGCACCCGAATAGATGCCAATGGTCTTGTTGCCGGCACTCTCAGCCTGAGAGATCGCCCACGGATGCAGCTGATCGCGCATGGGCGACATGTATTCCGCCGTCAGGCCTTCCTCCGCCGCTTGCAGATGCGGGTCCCCGGTTCCACCCCACCAGATATCGCCCTTAGGGTTGGAGCTTTCGGCCTTGATCTGCGCGAATGTCTCACCGGATGATTTGCGGGTCATAGCCACATCAATCCCGGTGGCATCCTGAAAAGAATTGGCCATCAATTGGCACCAATCCTCTTGCGCCGAGCAGTAGAATGTCAGCTTGTCGGCCTGCGCCGCGCCGGTGGTTGCCATCAGTGCAATGGCGGATGCACCAAGCATCGCTTTAAATGACGTCATCATTGTCCTCCCAGACATATTTATCTTTTTTTGTCCAGAGAGCGTAGGAAGTTTGCCGATGGCTGGCAACAAGTATCGACCGCCCTGTGGCTACAGTGCGCGGCGCCGCCAGCGACCCGCGATCACCCAAGCGGTTGCGGCCAGAACCAACACGCAAAGGGCGATTTTCGATATCATACCCATTGTGCCCTGGATCAGCACCGCATGCACGACCGTGCCCACAACACTCACAACCGCCAAGGCCATATGGGCCCTGCGCCACGTCCTCGGCCTCCATCGCAACCGTCGCCGGAATGTGGCCAGACAGGCGCTGGCCAAAACCGCCCACATGGCAAACACGCCCCAAATGGAAAACGGCGTTGGCGACACCATGAGCAACGCATCGATCACATCAGGCGGGCTGGTGATCCAAAGACCCGCCACATGAATGATCACAGCAGCGGCCAATGCGCCACCGGTCCATCGGTGCAAAGACGGCCCGCGCCGCCCCGCCAAGGCACCACTTATCAGCACCGGCTGAACCAGCAACAGCGCCAATGCGACGACCCCCGCAAATCCTGCAATGATGTAGACGGGATCACGCCAAGCCAGCAGCGGGCTCATTGCGGCAATCCCTATGGGTACCGTCACGGCGATCAGCAGCAGCCCCCAGATCAGACCCGAACGGGCCATGCCCCTGCTCTGCTCAGCCACGCCCTCAGACGGCCTCCAGAACGAAATCCGCATGCAGGCTGGTATCCGAGGCGCTTGCCATCACCGGGCGCAGGAAAACCGTTTTGAATTCCCCGCTATCATAGGCAAGATGGCCGTGCGCTTGACCAAATGCGGGCACAATCTGCGGCATCTCAAGGCGAAACACTCCGCTGGCATCGGTCAGCGTAGCACCGTGACTATGGGCATCACGCTCATGGCCTTCGGTGGTATGCGCCCAAATCTGGATACGTTGATTGGCAAGAGGCGCCCCGTCGCCTGCACGGCGCACAGTCCCGCTCATCCAAAAGCCACCGCCGCCGATCCGCTCCACAATCGGCGCGCCGGGCCGGTAATTGTTGGAACCACCGCGCATGGAAGCTGTCGCTGCCACAGCCTGCGCACGGGTCGGAAGCATTAGACCGGTTGCAACAACGGCACCAGATGCCGCAAGCAGAGCCCGGCGCGTTGTCAAAACATCAGTCATCTTGCATCCTTTTATCTAGCGCGACATCAAGCTGTGGCAGCGACGAGGGTGGTGTGTGAGCAAAAATATAGCGCATCTTCCAAAAAATCCGAGATAAGATGACTATTATCACAGTAAAATGTCATCACGAGTGTGTCACTGGCAAAAGACCCGGCAGCGCAAGTCCAGCAAAATCGGCGGTGATGCCGAAGTATTGGCACCTCGGATTTGCAAAATTTAGCGCTTGTGGTTAGCATTTTGCCCATTGGGTTACAGATTTATTGATCACAAATATTTTGCGAGCATCTCAGATGACAGATCAATCACAAACGGTCGCGCAGGATTTCAAACCAACCGTACCGCCGCGAAGTGCCCGCGACGAGATCGCGGACGCGTTAGAACACGCCTATGGCCCGCTTTTGCTCTCGCTGGGGTTCGCCTTGTTTTTGGCATTTGCCGATCCCGCCCATGAGGTCATGCTGATTTTTGCCTCCGAGGTCTTGGCCGTCCCCTCCAGCCTGTGGCGCAGCTGGCCGATTGTGCTCATTCCGCTCATCGGGGTTTTGCTGTTTTGGCTATTGTCGCGCTTTCAAAAAACCACGCGGGCCGAAGTCCAGTTTATGGGCGGCCTGATACTGTCTGGCGGGTTGTTGGGGCTCTCAACTTTGGCCACGGACATTTTGACCATCGCAGGCTTGACCGGGGGTGATTTCAACCAAGAAACCGCCATCTCAGCGCACGCGCTTTTTTCGGGTTACGCCTTTGAAGACGCGGGCGTTGTCACTCGGGTATCTTTGGCAGTCGCGGTGTTTTTCTACGTGCCAATCGCTCTTTACGAGGCCACACGGCTCGCCATTTGGGCGCAGTACCGAAACGCGTCACGGCCCCAACTCACCTTGAAAAATTACCAACCCTACCGCGCGGACCGGATCTTGCTGCAATGGGTTGGACGGCTGCCGCTGCTGGGGGCCGCCTTTGGGTTTGCCTCTATCGTCAAAGGCTCTGAAGGAACCAAGGGCGAGGAAGCGCTGATGATTGTGTTGACGGTCATCTGCGCGGTCGCGGCACTGGGAAAATTCGCTTTGATGGCCCTGCGCCGGGGGGACACCTCGCTCAATGACAGGCTTGTGGGCGTGTGTCAGGGCTCCTTGCCGTTTGGCTACGGCGCGGTACTTGGCTTTGTGGGTCTATCCACTTGGATGACCGCCACCGCCGAGATGGCGGGCCCGATCACCATTGTTTCTGCCTTTGTGATCCTCGCGGCCAACGGGCTGGCCATTTTGACCATGCTGTCAACCCGGTTGGGGCCGGGTCAATTCCCGTTGGTCCTGTTGGTTATTGCGATGATGGTGGCCATGTCAGGCGCACAATCGGCCTTCTTTGTCGCCGGCTTGTTTGCACTTCTGGCCCTTGGCAGCGTGTTTTTCGACCTCAACAAGATCGGCACCAACCCATTGACGTGGTTTGCGGTCACTTTGGCTGTGGGGGCGGCGGGCTTGGGCGTCTGGCAATCCCGCTCGGTGTTTTGCCCAAGTCTGGCCGGCTGCAACCTGATCCAAGGCGTGGCACCCGGTGATAGCTGGGAAAACGAAGGCCTCGCCGATTTGGGCTCCGCATACACGGCGTGGCTTGCCGCAGATGCGCGCCGCGATGTGGACGACGTGGTGTTAATCGCCGCCCAAGGTGGCGGATTGTTTGCCGGATATCACGTGGCCTATGATCTGGCCGCACGCCAAGATGCCAGCCGCAATGACCAGGTGTCGTTTGCCGACCGCGTATTTGCCATCAGCGGCGTCTCCGGCGGCTCTGTGGGGGCCACGGTGTTTTGGGCGATCTTGCAAAGCGGCATGTGCGACAGTGACAAAGGGCGCGAGAACCCAAAGTGCTTCCGGGACGCTATACATGATGTTTTGGGACGCGATTACCTGTCTGCCTCCCTGAGCAAACTGTTATTTGCCGATAATCTCGACAGCGTGGTTCCATTTTCCTCTTGGACCCCCGAACCCGTTGATCGGGGGCACGCATTATTTGAGCGACTGAATGCAGCGGTCAACCGCACGCTCTTGCGTAACGATCACCTCAACAACTCGACCCGCGATCTTGTCAAACGTGGCTTGCGCAACAGTTGGCGCGCAGACGGCTCGGCGCCGCTGTTGTTTTTGAACACAACGGACATGTTTACCGGCGCGCGGGTGATCCAATCGCCTGTGTCCTGCTTTCTGCCCGGATGTAACGTGGCCGATCACAAAGTGGATATCCGGCTGCCGTCGGCCCGCGTGACGCTGGCCGGTGCGGACGGTCAACCTGCCGATCTTACGGTTGGACAGGCGGCGGTGTTATCCGCGCGTTTTCCGGTCGTCACACCGCCCGGACGCTACCGTGAATGTCTCGATGCGGATTGTACGACAGTTGAGCAAAAGCAATTGGCAGATGGCGGGTATTTCGACAATACAGGCCTAGAGACCGTGGCCGACATCATGTCCGGTCTTGAGCGCGCCCGCGCGGGCAAACCAATCACCGTTTACTCCTACTCGATTGCCGAAAACCCGGCGCCGCGCAAAACCAAAGGTACATGGGCCGCACCCATTGGCGGCCTTGTGGCGGCCACGACCGCACGGCGCGGCCTGACGGTCGATCGCTTCTGCAACCGCTGGCTGCCAAGCAAGGGCACGCGTTTGGAGCACTCAATATCCTCAGACCGGTTGGCCGTTCAGGCCTATAACGCAACGCTCGATCTGCGCGAAAACGCGACCCATAACTTCACGCTCAGCTGGTTGATTGCGCCCTCATCGCTCACCAGCATTCAAAACGGGGTGGATGCATCAATACCCCATGGCAACGAAGCGCTTTGCGCCAAATAAGCCGCAAAGACCGACCGGGCCCACGGGGCTTGCCCGGCAGTTCGATCAATGCCCGAAATAGGCGGAATATATGCCAAACGCCCCCACAAGGATCAGGCTCAGCGCCCAGACAAGATCCAGATTGAACCATGTCCGCGAAATAAACTTCAACCCCAGCCAAAAATAGATGGTCACCGCGATCACCCCACCGCCCACGGTCATGGCCAGCGTATGAATGGCCGCCACACTAAAGGCGGTGATCACATTATTGCCCATCAGCGCTTGGGCGGCCAGATGACCCGTCTCATCGGCCCCCACCGCGCAAATGCCCAGATAGATCGGCACCAACATCAGTCCCGCCCCGTGCGCCATAGCCGCCAGAAACGACCACAGCGCCAGACGCGCCGGATGCACGCGGGCCAGAAATTTGGGATGTTTGCGGTTGATCACCAGATAAACGCCCATGGCAATGACCAACAAGCCCGCGCCAATGCGAATTTCGGTTTCCCGCTCCACCAGCACAATCATCAAGGAAAACGGCAGCAAAATCCCGACCATCGCCAGAAAATGCCCCACAGCCAACATCACCAGCGCTTTGGGCAAAGCCTTGTGGTTGCGCTCCATCAAGGCCGCAGACACCGCCAAAGGCCAGCCCATGCCCGGATTGATCCCATGATAAAGACCAGAAAAAATGACGGCCCACCACAGGGCCGCCACCGATGTTAACTCAGACACCATTTAGACCGACGGATAGCAAAAACTATCGGTCGAACAATCCCCGCCTTCAAGCCGGATCTGATGCGCCCGCAGCCCTTTGGGGAAGTCGATATAAAAGTCCTTGTTGAGCGTCAGCCCGCCATTTTCACCCACATCAGCCATCACCATCTGACCGCCTTCGTCATTGGGATAAAACTGATCATCCCACGTGGAATAAAGCGAATTGGTCCAGTACACCCGCTTGCCGTCGCGGCTGATCTCCACCATCTGCGGACCAAAGGCGAAATCCTTGCCATTGGGATGCTTGGTGTCTTTGACAATCCCGCCCAGCTCGACCTTACCGGCCAAAACCGGGTTCATCGGGTCCGACACATCATATTGATGCATCTCACCCAAGCCCCAACAGGCCACATAAAGATACTTGTCATCCAAGCTCAGATCGATATCCGTGACCAAAGGCGGCACCGCGCCGAACCCTTTGAGAAGCTCCGGCAGATCATCCGCATCCGCAGGCACAGGATCGATGGTGATCGTCTTTTTGGACTGCCAAACCCCGTCATCATCCCGCCACCAGGTGAAAATAGCGCCCTGCAAATTGGTGGTATCGACCACAACCCCGCAAAACCCGTAGGACTTGGTGGGATCATGGGCCGGACGAATTTCCAGCGCCATCTGATAGTTGTCGCCAAAGTCCATGGTCTGGATGTTCTTGCGCGCCCGAAGATCCCAAAAATGGATGGAGTGCCCGTATTTATTGGACAACAAATCCTCCGGCACGATCCCGTTTTCAAATTGCGGCGGCAGGCCCCATTCAGAGCTGACCATGTAATCTTGCGGCAAGTTCCACCAGAAATCATAGTGCTTGTCCTGTTTGCCCCGGTCCATCTCGTAGCGGCCGATGATCTCGAACGTCTCGCAATCCATGATGAAAATGCCCGGAGGGCCGTCCGTGCCGTCCGGACCGCCGCCGCCCAGACAGGACACGTAAATCCCCTCGGGCCCGCAATGGATCGTGTGAGGGCGCGAATACCCGGTCTTGGAGAACAACTCCTCGGGCTCAATCGTCTTGTGAATTTTAGCCTTCAACGGCTCCTTCACATCAATGACATAAATGCGCGACGACCGGATGCCCGGCACAATCAGGTAACGCCGCTCCAAAAACGCATGACCGGACAAAGGCGACAATGACGATGAGCAGGCATTCCATCCGAAATGGTGGAATTCATCCCCCTTGTTGGGCACGATCACCTTGTGCACGATCTCCCCGTAGGTCTTGGAGCCGGGCCTAAGATCAACCACCGCAATACCGTCGGATTGCTTGCCATCAGGGCTTAGCATCACCGTGAACGCAAAATTCTCAACAGGCGCTTCCATGGCCAGTTTCGCGGATGCGTGAAAGGTAGGATCAGGTCGTAAATTCATAACTTCCTCCATGTTTGTGAGATGCCCGCATTTTGCGGTGCAGTTTTTGAGCCCAACCGGGCCAGGGTTTCAGAAGTGCGTCTACACCTCCGCAACATTGCAAAGCTGGATAGCTCCGCTCAGCTTGTCAGAAAGAGCAGGCAGTTTTTGCCCGATCTGATGACGATACTCCGTTCCAAATCTGCGCACCGGGCCCACAGCGCCGACACTGAATGTGGCACCAATATTGCCAACAGACACCGGTGCCGCGACACTGGCGATGCCCAGATCAATTTCCTGATCACAATCGGCAAAACCGCGCGCCACGATGGTGGAAAATTCCGCGCGCAGCTCGGCCCGAGTGATCTTGGTGTGCTCTGTGTATTGCTTCAGGCTGCCCGATAAAATCGCCTCCTGAAAGGCGGGCTCGGCAAAAGCGGCAATCGCTTTGGAGCAAGAACACGCATGCATGGGGCGCACGCCAAGACCCGGATGAATATAGGCGCGCTCAGGATCGTCGGGCGTCTCCACATGAATAATCTCGACCCGGTTGTCGCGAAAACGCGCCAGAAACACCGTCTCATTAAACGTGTTTGTGGCAGTCTTGAGCAGCGGGGCCGCGCATCGTCGCACATCCACATCCGATTTGCCCAAAAGAGCGATACGGATCAGCCGCTCGCCGATGACAAATTGGCCGCTGCCCGCGGGTTGATCCAAAAGGTCTTGCGCGCACAAAGACTGGATAAGCCGGTAGCAGGTGGGTTTGGGAAGGCCCGTGGCCTTTTGAATCTCCGCAACCGTCACCCCGCGCCCGGCAACCGCCACCACTTCCAAAAGTCCGACAAGTCGCTCCAGATGCATAAAACGATTCTCACTTTGTAAGACGCTTTCTTTATTAGTGAGACCCGCACCATGGAAGGCAAGAG
>CAKZTM010000024.1 GCA_937920555.1 uncultured Paracoccaceae bacterium
GATACGGCAGATAATTCTTTAGAATGAGAGGCTTGCAGGTCATTCATGACCGTTTCGCAGGCGGTGATCCAATCGCCGGGGGCCTGCTCGGACCAACCGTCCATGGGTCGGGAGACATCCAAATCAGCGGTCGTGGACGCAATAATGCGCTGGTTGTCGTCGATGAGAAGAGCCTTCAAGCTCGAGGTGCCCAGATCCAGTCCTAGAAACATTCCTGCCCTTCCAAATTGCTACCGAATAGGTTTAGCGCCATAAAAATCCGCCTTCCAGCGGAAACCGGAGCGAGGACTAAAAATGTGCGAGGGAATTGGCGCACCCGACACGATTCGAACGTGTGGCCTCTGCCTTCGGAGGGCAGCGCTCTATCCAGCTGAGCTACGGGTGCCTGAGCTGCTCTATAGTTGACCGTTGGGACCGTTGCAATGGAAGGATTTTGCTCTTTTTGGGCAATTATCCGCATATGGTGGCCAACTGCTCGTGTCTTCGCGCCCAATTGCCTTAGTATCATGCCTATGATTACACGCAGGGACTTTCACAAAGGGCTTATGGGGGCAGCCTTGGCGTCTTTGGTAACGCCGCTTGGTGCCGCCACAAACGCCGCAAGCCGGTCGCGGGTCATCTTAAATCGTCTGACCTTTGGTGTTACACCTGCCAGTCTGGCCGAGTTGAACAGCGCGGGGTTGGAGGCGTGGCTAGAAGATCAACTCACCCGGCCAGCTATTGACGATCCATTGCGAGCGCGCCTCAAAGATGCGCGTCTGTTGATCGAATATGAGGCCGGAGCGACCGCTCAAGGTGCCACTTGGACCGCCTTGAGTGAGCAACGACCCTATACCTATCTCGACACTGATCCTAAGGACCTGCTGAAATTTCTTGATTTTTCTCAAGGCTTTGCATGGGAGGAGCGCATTCGTCCAACCCGCGAAGTGATCTCGGCTTCGACCATCCGGGCAACCCATGCGACCGCGCAACTGCGCGAGGTGATCACCCAGTTTTGGCACGAGCATTTCAGCGTCAATGCGCTCAAGGATGAATATACGGCGATCCATTTCCCAAGATACGACAAGACCATCCGGGATCATGCTTTGGGCAATTTTCGCGATCTTTTGGAGGCTGTCGCCACCTCGCCTGCGATGCTCAATTATCTCAACAATGATGCGTCTCGGGCCAGCCCGGCTAATGAGAATTACGCCCGTGAGCTTTTGGAACTGCACACGCTCGGGGCGGGCCATTACCTCAATGATCTTTATGATGACTGGAAGGCGGTGCCCGGTGCTTTGGACGGCGCGGCGCAAGGCTATATCGATCAGGATGTCTACGAGGTCGCGCGCGCTTTTACGGGCTGGTCCATCGGGGACGGGCGGTACGTGGAGGATGGCACCTACGCCCCTATGACTGGTGAGTTTGAGTATATCGAAAGCTGGCACGACCCCTATCAGAAGCGCATTTTGGGGGTGGAGTTCGGTCCCAACGCCGCCAAGATGGAGGATGGCCGGCGTGTCTTGGATATGCTGGCTGCCCATGCCGGTACAGCTCAATTCATCACAGGAAAACTGTTGGCGCGCCTTGGGGTCGAGACGCCTTCGAAGTCCTATCATGCTGAGATAGCAGAAGTTTTCCGCGCCACAGTGCAAGCGCCGGATCAGATTGCGCAGGTTGTTCGGGCGATTGTGTTGCATGCAGAATTTGCACAAACCCCGCCTTCGAAACTCAAGCGTCCGTTTGAGTTTTTGGTCAGTATGTACCGGGCCAGCGGCGCTGAGGTAAGCTCGCCGCGCTATAATGTGCATTGGTGGTTGGAACGGGCGGGCTGGACCCAGCATAGAGTGCGCCCGCCCACCGGTCATTCGGACCGCTCCGCCGATTGGGCCAATACGCGGACGCTGAAAAGCATGGTTGATCTTGCCCTTTTTGCGCATGACGACTGGTTCGACGTGGCGCATCTGGATATGGCCATGGCGGTCGAGGGTGCTGCTACATGGGGCGATATCACAGCACATTGGGCCGAGCGCTTTGGCACTGGTGAGGCTGTTGGTCAGGCTGCGTTGGAGGCCATTGGCGCTGATGCCGGTGCGGGCTTGCCCGATGATCCGGATTATGTGTCTTGGGGCAATTCGACTGCGATCACACTCAGCGCTCTTACACCGGAGTTCATGTTCAGGTGACCAATCCCATTCTCATTGTGGTGTTTTTGCGCGGTGGTGCCGACGGGTTGAGCCTGATTAGTCCTACGGCGGATCTGGATTATATTGCAGCGCGCCCTGAGGCGCTTCGGGTGGTCCGCAAAGGTGACGCAGCGGGACATCTTTTGTCAGATCAGGCCGCCGACGTGGATTTCCGTTTTCATCCCCGAGCGCGCGCATTGGCGGAGTTGTTCGAGGCCAAAGAGCTTGCTGTGGTCCATGCCTCTGGCCTGACAGATGGCACACGCAGCCATTTTGATGCGGAAGCGAAGATGGAGCGGGCGGCCCTTGGTGGTAATGCAGGTGGCTGGTTAGGCCGTTGGATTGACCTGGAGCAACCGCAGGGCATATTGCCGATTCTGGCCACCGGTTCGGGCGCGCCTGACAGTTTGAGCGGGGCAAAGGATGTCGCCGTTGCCCAAGAGCTTGAGGATTTGATTATTGCGCAGGGCCACGGTCTTGCGCCCGTCTTGCGTCGCCGCTTGGCCGAAGGGTTTGGGGCCCATCCGCTCATCGGTGCCCCCATTGCCAAACTTATAGAGCTTTCGTCCTCCTTGGAGGCTCATATCGTTGATAAAGAGACGGGCGATGTGGCCGATTACGCTCCGGCGACTGACTATCCACAAAACGATCTGTCGCGGTCCTTTATGACTGTGGCGCGCGCCATCAAGCTCGATCTTGGCATCCGGGTGGCCACTGTCGATTTTGGGGGATGGGACACGCATATCAATCAAGAAAAGGACTTTCCCAGGCTTGTGGATGCGCTAAGCACGTCGCTGATGGCGTTTTGGCGTGATCTTGGGACCCATCAAGATCGTACCACCATCGTGATTATGAGCGAGTTTGGCCGGCGCTTGCGCTCCAACACTGCCGGTGGCACCGATCACGGCTTTGGCAACGCCATGATGGTTGCGGGCGCGGGCGTCAAAGGGGGGCGGATGCTGGGCGAATGGCCTGGATTGGCCAATGACGCTTTGGATGCGGGCGCCGATCTGAACATCACGACCGACTACCGGCACGTGTTGGCGGAGGTTCTTGGTGCGCGTATGGGCGCAAGCGACCTTTCGACCATCTTCCCCGGCTTTACGCCCCTGCCTATGGGGCTTTTTAGTTAAAGCCCCTTGAAGCGCCTGCCAATCCCGCACAATAGTCTTCCTAAACTGGGAGGAAACCGCATGGCAGATCACGATACTCGGGCAAATCGCAAATGGCGCTCACAAGAGTGGTTCGACAACCCCAACAATCCGGGCATGACAGCGCTTTATACCGAGCGTTATCAAAACAGTACCTTCACGCGCGGGGAGTTGCAGGCGGAGCGGCCGGTGATCGGAATTGCGCAAACCGGCTCTGATTTGGCGCCGTGCAACAAAATCCACATGTTTCTGGTCGACCGGGTCAAGGCGGGTATTCGCGATGCAGGCGGGGTGCCCATGGAGTTTCCGGTTCATCCCATTCAAGAAACCGGTAAACGTCCCACTGCGGCCCTTGATCGGAACCTGCAATATTTGAGCCTTGTGGAAGTTTTGCACGGCTATCCTATCGACGCGGTTGTTCTAACAACCGGCTGCGACAAAACCACACCTGCGATGCTGATGGGGGCGGCGACGGTCGATCTTCCGGCTATAGCGCTCAATGGTGGGCCAATGTTGGACGGTCATTGGAAAGGCAAGCTTGCTGGATCAGGTACGATTGTTTGGGAAAGCCGTCGTTTGTTGGCGGAAGGGGTGATTGATTACGAGGAGTTCATGAACCGGGTTTGCGCCTCTGCGCCCTCGCTGGGGCATTGCAATACGATGGGGACTGCCTCCACGATGAATGCGCTGGCTGAGGCACTTGGCATGATGTTGACAGGTTCTGCGGCCATTCCAGCTCCGTTTCGAGAGCGGATGGAGATGGCCTATAAAACCGGTAAACGGGCCGTCGAGTTGGCGTATGAGGACCTCAAGCCGTCTGATATTCTGACCCGCGATGCGTTTTTAAACGCGATTGCGGTTAATACGGCCATTGGCGGGTCCACCAACGCGCCGCCTCATCTGCAAGCGATTGCGCGCCATATGGGCACGAAACTGGAGTTGCAGGATTGGCAGGATCACGGGTTTGAGAAACCGCTTTTGGTGAATATGCAACCCGCAGGCGAATATCTAGGCGAGAGTTTCCAACATGCCGGCGGCGTGCCTGCGGTTATGGGGGAGCTGAACAAGGCCGGTATGATCATTGGTGGTGCGATGACGGTGACCGGCAAGACCATGGCCGAGAACCTCAAGGACCGTGAAAGCTACAACCATGATGTCATTAAAACGGCGCAAGATCCGATGCGCGAAGACGCCGGGTTTGTTGTGGTGTCTGGTAATCTTTTCGACAGTGCGATCATGAAAACAAGTGTGATTAGCCCGGATTTTCAAAAGCGATTTTTGAGCCGTAAGGGCTCGGAGAATATTATGGACGCCCGCGCGGTTGTGTTTGAAGGGCCGGAAGATTACCACGCCCGCTTGAACGATCCGGATTTAGAGATTGATGAGAATACAATCTTGTTCGTGCGCGGGGTCGGCTGTGTCGGATATCCGGGCTCTGCCGAGGTGGTGAATATGCAGCCGCCTGACCATGTGATCAAAGCGGGCATCAACCACCTTCCGACCGTTGGTGATGGGCGTCAATCGGGTACGTCCGAAAGCCCGTCGATCTTGAATGCCTCACCTGAGGCAGTTGTGGGCGGTGGCCTTGCGCTGCTGCAAACCGGTGATCCGGTGCGGCTGGACCTCAATAATGGCACCCTGAACTGCACCATTCCAGAGGCGGAATGGGAGGCACGGCGGTCGGCATGGACGCCGCCTGAGATCGTGTCGCAAACACCGTGGCAGGCCATCTACAGGGCCAATGTGGGCCAACTGGCTGAGGGCGGATGTTTGGAGCTGGCGGTCGAGTTTCAGCGGGTGGCCAGGGTCTTGCCGCGCGACAACCACTAGGTTTTTGGTCTCGCCAACGTCGTTGGTGCGGGGTGGCTAACGCGCCTGGGTCAAAGGTTAACTACTGTGCTACTCTGCTAGCACAGTAGTATCTGTGACGGTTTGATTTTATGCTCTATATCAGTCGGTTATATGGTGGAGTGAAGGTCACAAAATTGGATGTTGGACCCTTAGACCGGCAATGCCGTTGTCGCTTTGATCTCTTCCATAGACATAGTTGATGTGACCTCGAAGATCGAAACTTCGGAAATCAGTGCCTGATAAAACGCGTCATAGGCACGCGCGTCGGCGACACGAATCTTCAACACATAATCGACTTCCCCGGCGAGCCTGTGGGCCTCCATCACCTCGGGGCGGGACTTTACTGCACTCAAGAATTTCTCCTGCCAGTCTTTTTCATGAGCGGATGTTTTCACAAACACAAAAAAGCAGGTGGACAGGCCAACCTTGTCGGGGTCCAACACAGCCACCGTGTTTTTGATGACGCCCGCGTCGCGCAGCTTTCGAATGCGGTTCCAAACCGGTGTTTTTGACGCGCCAACTTTTTTCGCCAAAGCCTCCAAAGGTTGGTTCGCGTCTATCTGAAGTTCCCTCATAATGTTGAGGTCTATCGCGTCAATTTTGTCAGCCATAAGGTTCTCCGAATTTGGGTGACTAAAGCAAGTTTCGGGAAAATATTCCAGTGCAGTGGCGCCATTCGCCAGATATTCCTGAAAACCTATCGCCCGGATGATTGTCTCGGGAGGATTTTCCAACTAGTTTTACGGGTAATGGTCCAAGATTTTACCCTTTTTGCCATCGTTCAAAACGGCCGTTTGGCTTATGAGGCGCTGTTGCTGGCGGCAAGCGTTGCCCGGTCAAGTCCCGACACAACGTTGACTTTGCTGGAGCCGCAGCCGGGGCCATTATGGCCGCAAAACCCTACATTGCATGATGACCTGCGCAATGTGTTGCTTGAGCTTGGCGCGGAGATCGTGCCGTTTGAAAACTCAGTTTTTGGGGCGCGCTACCCTCATGGCAACAAGATCGAGGCGCTGAAACTTCTGCCCAGAGGCAAGCCTTTTTTATTTTTGGATACGGACACGCTGGTGACCGGCGCGCTCAATTCGGTCCCGTTTGATTTTGACCGACCGACGGCATCGCTGCGTCGGGAAAATACATGGCCGAAAGTCTTGCCGAACGGGCCTTCGCTTCATCAGATTTGGGCCGCTTTATACGATCATTTCGGCATCGACTTTGCCGCCTCGCAAGATCAAAGCCGCGACTTTGGGGATTGGCAGCGCTACCTCTATTTTAACGCAGGTTTCTTTTTTGGGCGCTGTCCGAACGCGTTCGGGGATACATTTTTGCACTTTGCGCGGGAGATCGAAGATTATCCGCCGGAAGAGCTGGCGGGGCAAAAGCTGGACCCGTGGCTTGATCAAATCGCACTACCGCTGGTGATCCAAAAAATGGGTGGTGGACGAGACACGCTTCCGCCGGGTCTGATGGACGGGGAGGTGACCTGTCATTACCGGACCCTGCCATTGCTTTATGCCCGCGAATCTGCGGATAACATTGCGTTTTTGGAAGATATTGCGGGCCAAAATCGGCTGAAAAAACATCTCAAAGCCTATGATCCTGCCCGAGAAATGATCTACCGGGGCAAAGGCCGGGAGGTTTCGAAACTGTTTAGAGACGGCCTGCCCGAGAATGAGCAGGCGATCCGAAAACGCCTTAAAGCGGCGGGGCATTGGATGCGGTGAGCGTCGCTAACGGTTCGCTTTTTCTTCCACCCCTGAAAGGCCTTCGCGTCGTTCCAGCTCGGCCAGTACATCATGCCATGCGATGCCAGATGCCGCGAGCATGACGTGCAAGTGATAGAGCACATCGGCGGCCTCACGGGTGAGCGCCTCTTTGTCTTCGCGAACCGCCTCGATGATGGCCTCTACCGCTTCTTCGCCAAATTTTTCGGCACATTTGGCGCCACCTTTGGACAACAATCCTGCCGTGTGGGACGTGGCTGGGTCCGCGCCCCGGCGCGCATCTATTGTGGCTGCCAACCGTGTCAAAACATCACTCATGCCGCGTTCCTCACCGCTATGCCCGCTTGCGCCATATGCGCTTTTGCCTCGGCGATTGTATAGGTGCCAAAATGGAAAATGGATGCCGCCAAAACGGCGGAGGCGTGCCCCTGCGTGACCCCTTCAACCAAGTGGTCCAAATTTCCAACACCACCTGAGGCGATAACGGGCACGCTTACCGCGTCGGATATCGCGCGGGTCAAAGGCAAGTTATAGCCGGCCTTTGTACCATCGCGGTCCATGGAGGTCAGGAGTATTTCGCCCGCACCCTTGGAGACCATAAGTTTGGCAAAATCGACCGCATTTATGCCGGTCTCCCTTGTGCCGCCATGGGTGAAAATCTCCCAATTGCCGTCGCTTACGGTTTTTGCGTCAATCGCCACAACGATGCACTGATTGCCAAATTTGTTTGCGGCCTCCGACACGATGTCAGGATTTGCAACAGCGGCGGAGTTGAAGCTGACCTTATCGGCGCCTGCCAATAGAAGGCTGCGTACATCATCTGCGCCCCGGACACCGCCCCCGATTGTCAGCGGCATGAAGCACTGCTCGGCTGTGCGTCTGGCCGCGTCATAAAGCGTGCCCCGGTTTTCCAACGTCGCGGCGATGTCGAGAAAGCATAGCTCGTCCGCCCCCGCCGCATCATAGGCTTTGGCGCTCTCA
This sequence comes from uncultured Paracoccaceae bacterium, assembly GCA_937920555.1. Classification (GTDB taxonomy): domain Bacteria; phylum Pseudomonadota; class Alphaproteobacteria; order Rhodobacterales; family Rhodobacteraceae; genus CAKZTM01. The sequence goes on from CAKZTM010000024.1 coordinate 7,873, forward strand.
ACAGGATCGCCCGCGTCTATAAGATCGACGAAATTGACGCCCTTGACCACGCGGCCGTCTTTAACATCCAGGCAGGGAATGATCCGGGTTTTCAGCATATCAAACTTGTCTCCTTGAGACCTATTGCCCTTGGCCTGTACCTGATTTCAAGTCGAAATCCTGCATTGCGGGCCAGTAGGCTTCTTGCGCTCTCAGGTCGCGAGAAGTGCGACCGCCGCTGCCAGATCGATTTCACCATCATAAAGGGCACGACCTGAAATGGCACCGTCAAGCGGAGCGCCGCAATCTTTGAGCGCTTTGAGATCAGCGAGCGAGGACACCCCACCAGAGGCGATAACGGGTATAGAGACCGCATGGGCCAAGGCCGCTGTCGCCTCTACATTCGGTCCCTGCATGGCGCCATCTCTGTTAATATCGGTGTAAATGATGGCCGCCACGCCTGCATCTTCGAATTTTTGCGCGAGCTCTGTGGCGTTGATTTCGGTCGCTTCGGCCCAGCCGTCGGTTGCGACCATTCCGTCGCGTGCGTCAATGCCGACCGCAACTTGATCTGGAAAACTGCGTGCTGCCTCTTTCACAAACTCGGGGTCTTTAACGGCCGCGGTTCCCAAAATCACCCGGCGCAGGCCTTTGGTTAACCACATCTCAACGGTGGCCATATCGCGAATGCCACCGCCGAGCTGCACCGGGATTGCGATACCTGCAAGAATTTCCGATACGGCGTCACCATTGACGGGTGTGCCCGCGAAAGCGCCGTTAAGATCGACGACATGTAGCCACTGTGCACCGGCACTCTCGAAGCTGAGTGCCTGCGCCATTGGGTTGTTGTTGAAGACCGTCGCCTCTGACATCTCACCTTTATAGAGCCTGACGCAGTCTCCGTCTTTTAGGTCAATGGCGGGGTAAAGTTTCATCGGATCATCCTTGTGGCGTCTACACGGCACCTGTTAGCGCCCCCAAAGCATCTTGCAAAGTCCTTAAAAGCCCGCGTTCGTCGTCACGTCATGCTTGACGGGGCGGGGGCGAAAATGCCCAAATCTGAAAAAAACAGGAGGAAGCCCATGAGACCCCAACTCACAATCGCTTTTCTAGCCATGGCTGGTGCTGCGGGCGCGCAGGATATTTCGGGTATTTGGCAGACGGAGCCCGGTGACACTGGCGGCTTTTTACACGTGGCCGTAGAGCCTTGTGGCGATCAAATTTGCGGAACCATCAATCGCGCCTTCAACAAAGATTTGTCCGTGATCGAAGATTATGTCCATGCCGGAAAGCCAATTATTTGGGACATGAATGCGGATGGGGCAGAACGCTGGTCGGGCGGAAAAATCTGGGCCCCGGACCGGGACAAGACCTACAACTCAAAAATGGAGTTGAAGGGGGATCTGCTGACCGTTTCGGGCTGCGTTTTGGTTATCTGTCGCAGCCAAACATGGCGCAAAGTCCAGTAATCACGGGCGCCAGTTCAAGAAGTTCTCAATGAACCGCAGGCCCGTCGATTGGCTTTTCTCCGGGTGAAACTGGGTTCCAATGATGTTGTCTTTAGCAACGACCGCCGTGACGGGCCCGCCATAGTCGGCGGTCGCCTGAATGTCAGCAGCATCGTCTGCCGCCAACTGGTAAGAGTGCACAAAATACGCGTGATCCCCGGCCGATATGCCATCCAAAACCGGATGGTCTGAGATGTTTTCCAGAGCATTCCAGCCCATATGCGGGATTTTTAGGGAGGCATCTGTTGGTGCGATCTCTACAACCTCGCCGGAAATCCAATCAAAACCAGCAGTGTTTTGACCGTGCTCGCGTCCCCATGTGGCCAACATCTGCATGCCAACACAAATCCCCAAAAAAGGAATTGCGCGCTTTTGGGTGGCTTCCTCAATGGCCTCAAAGAGCCCCTCATAACTGCCGAGGCCTTGCCTGCAATCGGCAAAGGCACCAACGCCGGGCAGGACGATCCGTTCCGCCCGTGCCACAACCGCTGGATCACTGGTTACGACTATGTCCGTGGGGGAAGTGGCCATGCGCTGAAAGCTCTTTTCGGCTGACCTAAGATTGCCCGAGTTATAGTCAATAATGGCAGTCTTCATCGTTCACAGAAGGCCTTTTGTCGAGGGAATGGCATCTGCTTTGCGCGGATCGACCTCTAGCGCATCTCTGAGCGCGCGGGCAACCGACTTGAAAGCGGCCTCGGCGATATGGTGACTGTTAAAGCCCGCCAATTGGTCAATGTGCAGCGTCATGCCTGAGTTCATCGCAAATCCCGTGAAGAATTCCCGAACCAGCTCGGTGTCAAAGGTCCCGATCTTGGGAGTTGGAAATTCCAAATTCCAAACCAGATAAGGCCGCCCCGACATATCGAGTGCTGCACGTACCAGCGCGTCGTCCATCGGGAGCAAGCACGCGCCGTAGCGACGAATGCCTTTTTTGTCCCCCATTGCTTTTGCTAGGGCCTGACCAAGAGTTATTCCTACATCTTCGACCGTGTGGTGATCGTCGATGTGAAGATCGCCGGTGGCCTTCACGTCCATATCAATCAGGGCGTGACGGGCAAGCTGGTCTAGCATGTGATCGAAAAAGCCGATGCCTGTTTCATTGGCATAACTGCCCGTTCCGTCGAGGTTAACCGTGACGGTTATGGAGGTTTCGGCCGTTTGCCGGGTGATACTGGCGTCGCGCATATGCTGTCCTTAGATCAGGTCTTGGCCGTGCTTATAAGCAGCATTGGGCATGGTGCCAAGACGTCAGAGTTTGCCCGAAAATTCTTGCCGTATCAGGCCCGTATGGGCACCGAGCTCTGGAACGGGCCCTCTGGTGGTGGGTTGCCCAGTGACGACCGGACCGGTAGCCATCATCTCAATGGCGGCCTTTTTTGAGCAACTCTATGCTGACTTTGCAGGTACGTTTTTGGAAGGCTTGGGCGAAAAGCGCATCAAGCTCGGTGCGGTTTTAGGCCTGTTTGGAGTTGTTAGAGTGGGCAGGTTCGGTAGCCTGAAACGGCGACACGGCAATGTTGCGCCCTTCACCGGAGCGTTGCGGAGGTAAAACCGCCGCCCGGCCGCCCGATTTGATAACGTGCGCGGCTGCTTGGGCAAGTTTTGCAGACGCGTAGCGAGCGGTCACTGTTTGTTCTAACGATATGACAGCAATACCGGTGAGGTCATGCATGTGAAGTATTCACTTGTGTTAGGGATAACAATTTCCCAGATTGCCCCAAACCTAAGGGAGTGAACAATGAGCAAGCCGTATCTTTTGGCAATTGGAAAGTTCTATGATTGGGACAGGGAAGCGATGGAGCAGGAGTTTACCCTAGTTCCGCTTGAAAGCGACATGGGGCCTACCGATATTGATCCGGCGATCCGCGAGCAGACCAAATTTGCCGCACGGATTTTCCACCGAGATGTAGAGGCCGAGGTCTTTGATGCGTTTCCAAATCTGGAAATCGTTGCCAATTATGGTGTTGGTTATGATGGCATCGACGCTGACGAGGCTGCGCGGCGCGGCATCGCGGTCACGAACACGCCTGACGTTTTGACGGCTGACGTTGCGGATCAAACACTCTTGCTATTGTTGACTTATCTTCGCGATGGGAATCGGGCGGAAGCCTATTTGCGCGCTGGAAAATGGCCCGAAGCTGGCTACCCCTTGCAGCGCAGCTTGGGCGCGGGGCGTGCGGGCGTCATCGGTTTGGGTCGTATTGGCACTGCAATCGCGACGCGGCTGGCTGCTTGCGATTGCGACATTGCCTATTATGCCCGCTCCAAAAAGCCGAGCCCAAATGAATGGGTGCATTACGATGATCTGATCGCTTTGGCCAAGGACGTGGATTATTTGATCAATGTTCTGCCCGGCGGTCCAGAAACCGATGATATTATTGGCGCTGATGTTCTCAAAGCGCTTGGCCCTCAAGGCGTGTTCGTCAATATCGGCCGCGGATCGAGCGTTGATGAGGACGCTCTGTTTAAGGCGCTTGGAGATGGATCGATACATGGGGCGGCCCTTGATGTGTTCAAAAATGAGCCGAATATCGATAAGAGGTTCTTTGAATTTGACAATGTGGTTATGCAACCGCACGCAGCTTCGGCGACGATTGAGACACGTAAGGCTATGGGTAAGTTGATGCGCGACAATCTTTCAGCCGCGCATCAAGGTAAGGCTTTACTGACGCGGGTTAACTAAACGCTTTTGCCTCTTGGCGTTGGCGACCAAGCCCTTCGATTTCGACTTCCATGACGTCGCCGGGCTGTAGCCAGCGCTGAGGCGTTTGGCCCATGCCCACGCCCTCGGGTGTGCCGGTCGCGATGATATCTCCGACGCGCAGTTCCATGTAGCGCGACATATATGAGATGATCTCCCGGACGCTGAAAATCATGTCTGATGTGTTGGAGTTTTGCTGAACATCGCCATTTACGGACAGGCTGACTTGCAGCATTTGCGGGTCCGGCACCTCATCGGCGGTCACAAGATATGGTCCGGTTGGTCCGAATGTAGGCGAGGATTTGCCCTTGACCCACTGTCCGCCCAGCTCGATCTGGAATTCCCGCTCGGACACGTCATTTACCACGCAATATCCAGCAACATAGTCGAGCGCGTCCTTCTCGCTAACATGCAAAGCCGTGCGCCCGATGACGATCCCAAGCTCGACTTCCCAGTCGGTCTTGCGGCTGTTTTTGGGAATAATCACCGGATCGTAAGGACCGGACAGTGATGATGTTGCCTTCGAGAACAAGATGGGTTCTTTGGGAATTTCCATTCCGCTTTCCTTGGCGTGATTGACGTAGTTCAGGCCAACGCAATGGAAGTTTGGGATATCTGCGAGACAGGCGCCAATTCTGCTGTCGGAGGGCGCGGCGGGAAGAGTGTTTAGGTCGATAGCCTTGAGCGCTTCAAGAGCTTCGATTGAGACGGACATGCCAGAGAGGTCATTGGTTACAGCCGACAAGTCACGGATGGTTCCGTCGCCGTCCAATGCGCCCGGTTTTTCATGGCCGACCGGCCCAAATCGCAGTAATTTCATGAGTTTCCTCGTTTGTTGTTTCCCAATTAAGTCGACCAAAAGTGCTGAAAAAACCTCGGTCTGATTGGCTCTCTTTCAACAGGTCAATGGCGCAATGTGCAACCTAGAAATGAGATCCGCCACCCAAGCGTTAGCCATATTTGATGGTCTTGGGGAAACAGAAAAGTTCGGTGCTTTAGAAAGGAGGGCGGTCAGTTTTGGCAATTTGCAATACCTGCCTGCCCCGAATGTGGGCACAAAGTTCTTTGTCGAAACCTGAATAAAGACAAAGCATTATGCAAAAAAAAGAGGGCGGAATGAACCCGCCCTCGATTAACTCAATATGTCTTATATTACCGGAAGAGAGACAGGACCGACTGAGGTGCCTGATTGGCAATCGACAAGGACTGGATGCCGAGCTGCTGCTGAACCTGAAGAGCCTGCAGTTTCGCAGAAGCTTCTTCCATGTTCGCATCAACCAGCGCGCCAATACCGGCTTTCAAGCTGTCGGTCAGCTTACCAACGAATTCCGCCTGGATCTCCAAACGTTTCTCACCGGTACCAAACTCGGCCGCGGCACCAATTGCAGTCTGTGTTAGGGTCTCAATACCTGACAGAGCGGCAGCAGCGCCGGAAGCTGTTGAGATATCAAGTTTGCCCAGGATTTCCAGACCACCACCGATAGTGTTGGTCGCGGCACCTGTTGTGCCGTCACTCTGGAGCACAGAAGTTGTTGCGGCCGTATTCACAGCGCCAGTGTTGTTTGTGAACTCAATCGTGCTGCCATTTGACGCAAAAGAGAAGTTCGTGCTCTCATCGACACCCTGTGACGCCAAGTCGAACTTAACCGCGCCCACAACGGCTGCTGCCACATCCGCTGCTGTGTCGCCTTCACGAGCAACATAGTTGGACGTACCTGTTCCACCAACCTGAGCAAGATCAAAAACAAATGCCTCACCGGTGTTCACAGTGGCATTCACAGCCACAGTCTGGGTCGAACCCGTAGCAGTTGCTGTTGTCACTGTTCCGTTGTCAGCCAAAGTTCCGCCAGTAACGACGGCAGCACCTGTGCCAAGATCCTGTTTGCCAACTGTGATGTTGGACGAGGAAACTGATCCATCAGATGCACGATCAAGTGACGCCAGAATATCAACCTGACCTTCGCCTGCCGTGGTCGATGTGTTCGACAAAAGATTTTGGCCGTTGAACTGAGCTGCACCAACAATGCCCGAGATCTGATCGCGAAGCGATGCGAGGTCTGTCTGGAGCTTATCACGGTCAACATTGTCTTCCTGAGCCGCAACAATCTTCTCTTTGACTTGGCTCAAAAGGTTGGTGACTGATTCAGCGGCATTACGGCCAACTGCGACAGTGGACTGACCCAAGGACAGCGAGTCCGAGATTGCATTGAAGCCATCAACATCAGACTGCATAACTTGGCTGATCGCCCAAACAGCAGAGTTGTCTTTCGCGGACGCAACGGATTTACCGGTTGAGATTTCGCTTTGAACGGTCGACAGGTTTTTGTTGATGCTGTTCAAAGTCTGAAGAGCAACCATTGCCGATGTGTTTGTAAGAATACTGGACATAATAATTCCTTAGTCGTTTGGCAGGATTTTCCCCACCAATGCTACACTTGGCCGAAGGGGCTTCGACCGGTTCAGTGTCATTCTGACGACTGCAAAATATCGTTGTAGATGTTTGCGCCACCCAACCCGGATGCAAGAGCAATTTCCCCCAAGAGAGATAATAGCGGGTTAACGCATTGTGGCGATTTTGCGATTTGGATCGCAAGTTCATTAGAACTTTAGGTAAATGCTTCGTAAACGGTGCGTGGCCAAATCAGCCCAAATCGGCGGTGACCTTGAAGCCGTTTTTCTGTGCTGAAAGATGTCCGTCCGCGACGGCGTAGCTCCACGCTGCGGTTTTGCGCAGCCCACCCAGCGGATACATGTGAATGCCCGTGATGCCGCAATCGGGGTCATTGGCCATGTAATCAGCCAGATCAGCGATCAAAGCATCCGGGGCCTGTACCTTCATCAGCTTGGTGACGTTTCGCGCCTGCTTTTTGATGAATTGCATTGAGTTTCCGATCCCGCAAGCCATCGCATAATTGAGAAGCGTGGAGATTTTGGCAATGCCCGGCGCGCCGATCTTAATGGGAAGCGTGTTTCCTTGCGCGTTCAGCATGCGATCCCAATCAATGATCGGTTGCGCTTCAAAACAAAACTGCGTGAGGATATGGACGTCTGCATCTGTCCGCTCTGCAAAGCCGTTTTTCCAAGCAATCGCCTCTGCAATCGCTTCATCGGACATGTCCGGGCTGCCCTCAGGATGGCCGGCTACCCCAATCTGACGAATGCCATATTTGTCAAAAAAGCCAGTTTCCAGCAATTGCATGGAATCTGAGTATGGCCCCAAAGGAGATTTCAATGCCCCCGCAATGGTCAAAACGTGGTCAACACCTGCTTCTGATACGGCGCGGTCCAAATAGTCGTTGAACTGATCAGCGCTTTCAATCGAGCGGGCGGCGAAATGCGGGGCAGGGATAAATCCCTCTTCGCGCAGGCGCTTGGCGGTGGCAATCGTGTCTTTATAGTCGGAGCCGGGTAGGAATGTAATATAGACAACAGTTCCGGGGCGCAGGACCTGCCGAAAGTCGTCCATCTTGGCCGCTGAGGCCGGTGTGGTCTCGACCGTGAAGTCTTTCATCAGGTTGACGATATTGGATGCAGGATGCGCGGAGATTTTGTCAGACATTTGCACTACATTCATGGTTCAACTCCAGACACGCCGTAAGGCCTTCCTAGAAAGGTAATCGGTTTTTTGCGTCCCGGGTAGCACAATACCGTCATTTGAATGGTCTGATGCGTCGCGCGCTTGCGGGTTGCCTTTGAAATAACAACGAGGATTGCATCTTGCGGGACATGAGTGTTCAAACCTAAGAAATTTCCAAAATAAGGTGGCGGCATATGAATAAGGTGGTTTTGATCAGTTGGCAGGAGATCCCGTCAATGGTGGAAGCGAAAAGCGGGCGGCGGCGTCACAAGGTGCAACTGTCCGAGCCGTTTCAGGAGTTGATTGACTTGATTGCCATGAAGCGTGGGTTGGACGGGTCCGATGATTACCTGCTCCACTGGCGACGGGAGGCTTTGGAGGATCGCAGCGGTGATGTGGTTGAGGTCGCTGAGGCCGTCGCCGCCGAGATTGAGGCGACCTATGCGACCGTTCGGGCCGATGCTTTGGCCAAGAGCTGATGGGCAAGGTGGTGCAGCAACTGGGCACATGGAGCTGTGCGCCGCCAAAGATTGATATCGCGCGACTTTTGGGTGTGCACAAATATAAGGATATGGGCAAAGTCCGCCCGGTGATTTTAAAGGCGGCGGAAAAGTCTGCGCATCTGGCTGAGAAATTGAGCGATCCTTGCGCCTATTTTGTATCGCCCGCGATCGAGAAGATTGATCCGGACGGGGCTACGCTTGCCGATGGTACCGAGCTGAACTGTCGTGCATTCAATGACGAACTGGTCGGATCGCAGCAGATGTTGGTGTTTGTGGTTACGCTGGGCCCCGAGCTGGATGCTGCCGTTTCAGCAGGGTTTGCAGATGGCAGCGACCCTTTAGGGCCATTGTTTTTGGACACGGCAGGGTGGCTGATGATCGAGGCGGTTACGCGCGCGTTCTCCCGGTTTCTAAAGGGCGATTATTTTGGCACGGGGTTCAAGCTCTCGACGCGCATGGCGCCGGGGTATGACTACCGGGTCGCGGGCAGTTCTGAGCGGGCCGGTTGGAACCTGTTGGAGCAAGAGAAGCTTTTCGAACTGTTCAGTGGTCACGATTTGCCTATAGAGTTGTTGGAAAGCGGCGCGATGATACCGCGAATGACCCGTTCGGGCGTCTTTGGTGTGTCCGCCATTTCATAAACCCAAGAGGGCTCATGCCGATCTACGAACTAAATGAGATGCAACCAATATTGCCCGAGAATGGCGCGTTTTGGATAGCACCAGATGCTCATGTTATGGCGCAGGTTGAGATTGGTGAGGATGTGGGCATCTGGTTTGGGGCGGTTGTGCGTGGCGATAACGAACCGATAAGAATCGGACGTGGCAGCAATGTGCAAGAAGGTGTGATGATCCATTCTGATCCGGGATTTCCGGTGACCATCGGAGAGGGCTGCACCATTGGGCACCACGCAATTATTCACGGGTGCAGTTTGGGCAGAAACACTCTGGTGGGGATGGGGGCCACGATCCTCAACGGAGCGGTTATCGGCGACAATTGCCTGATCGGTGCCAATGCGTTGGTTACAGAAGGCAAGAGCTTCCCGGATGGATCACTCATAGTGGGGGCACCGGCCAAGGCCATTCGGGCACTTGATGCGGCAACCATTGAAGGGCTGACCAAGACTGCGCAAAAATATGTGGATAACCTGAACACATACCGCGCCGGACTTAATGTTGTGGGGTAGCGCCATCGATCCGGGAGCACGCAATTGAGTTTCGCCACGAGCATTTCCACTTGGCCCGTTGCCAATCAGTCGGATCGTGGCGCGGAGGCCGCGTCACTTTTTCCCGGTTATGGGGAGGGGGTCGAGCGCTTGGTGGCTGGGGCTGCTGGGTCCAGCGCCTATCTGTCAGATATTTTCCACAAAGAAGCGGACTGGTTTAAGAGCGCGGTTAACCGTCCTGCCGAGCAGGTCTTCGATGAGATCTTGACCCAAATGGGGGAAGGTGATGATCTTGCGAAATCTTTACGGATCGCCAAGCGTCGCGCGGCGCTTTGGATCGCGCTTGCAGATTTGGGTGGTGTTTGGTCTTTAGATCAGGTCACAGACGCACTGTCGCGTCTTGCAGATGGCGCGATAAGCACCGCACTTTCGCAGCTCATCCGCGCTGAATTTGAGCGTGGAAAACTGCCCATGTGTGGCCCCGATGACCTTCTCACCGATTGCGGGATGTCGGTTATTGGAATGGGTAAGCTTGGGGCAAAAGAGCTCAACTATTCCTCCGATATCGATCTCATCGTATTGTTTGATGAAACCCGCTTTGCGCCTGATGATTATGCGCAAGCGCGCAAAACCTTTGTCCGGGTGACCCAAAACCTTGTGAAGATTTTGTCGGAAATGACTGGCGATGGATACGTGTTTCGTACCGATCTTCGGTTGCGGCCTGACCCATCGGTGACGCCTGTTTGCATCGCAATGGAGGCGGCTGAGAACTATTACGAGAGCCTTGGGCGGACGTGGGAGCGGGCGGCGATGATAAAGGCGCGGCCCGTGGCGGGGGACATCAATGCGGGGCAGGGGTTTCTTGATCGTCTCAAGCCATTTGTTTGGCGGCGGCATTTGGATTTTACGGCGATTGAGGGCGCGCAGGATATGTTGCTCAAGATCCGGGCTCATAAGAAACTGCAAGGTGCCTTGGAATTTGCAGGGCATGATATGAAATTGGGCTTGGGCGGCATCCGGGAGATCGAGTTTTTTGCCCAGACCCATCAGTTGATCTTCGGGGGGCGGGAGGTCGGATTGCGGTCCCCTCGGACTCAGGATGCGCTGAGAGCTTTGGCGGCATCTCAAAGGATACCGGCTGAGACGGCGGAAGTGTTATGCGCCAATTACGCCGCGCACCGGGATGTGGAGCATCGCATTCAAATGCTGGATGATGCACAAACCCACTTGATACCGAAAAATCCCGAAAAGCTTCTGCAATTGGCGAATTTGTCGGGTTTTAAGGACGCCAAGTCGCTAGAGGAGGTAATCGCCCCGCGGCTGCTTGAGGTTCATGCGCATACGGAGATTGAACCGGCCAAACGTAGCGGTGGTACACCCGCGCCTGTGGCCGTTGAGATCGAAGAACTGTTTGAGGCACGCGAGCAAAATTGGTTCACACTTGCAGCTCTTCGCAATAGTCGGGCGCGGGAGATCTACCAACGATTGAAGCCATCACTCATGCACCGCTTTTCAACCGTCAGCTATCCGGATGTGGCGCTGTTGCGGTTCGAGCAATTCCTGTCGGGCCTGCCGTCGGGCGTGCAGGTGTTCTCGCTCTTTGAAGGCACGCCGATGCTTTTGGATTTGGTGATTGATATCTGCGCAATTTCACCGGCTTTGGCCGAATATATCGGGCGAAACAAAGCTGTTTTGGATGCAGTTTTGGACCGGGATTTCTTCGAGGCCTTCCCGGAGCAGTCAGTCTTGCAGGCCTATGTGGATGACATGCTGGCGGGTGCCGGCGATTATGAGCAGGTTTTGGACGCTTTGCGACGCTGGCAAAAAGAGGCGCATTTTCGAAACGGGGTGCATCTGTTGCGCGGTATTTCCACCCCGCGCGAGGCGGGCTTAGTATATTCCTTGATTGCAGATGTGTCTGTGGCCGCACTGCTGCCGCATGTGGAGGCACATCTAGCGCACCGCTTTGGCCCCGCACCCGGACGTGGTGCCGCCATTATGGCAATGGGCAAGCTGGGCTCGCGGGAGATGACTGCGAGTTCTGATCTGGATTTGATTGTCATTTATGACGGCGCCGGTGCGACCGAGACCGCAGGCCCCAAGGCTATTTCTGTGGGGGCTTATTTCGCCCGGTTTACAAAGGCTTTGATTGGTGCGCTGACGGTGCCAACGGCTGAGGGCAGTCTTTATGAGGTGGATATGCGCCTCAGGCCATCCGGGCGAAACGGGCCGGTGGCGATCAGTTTGCCAGCTTTTGCGGAGTATCAGGCAAATGAGGCTTGGACTTGGGAACATCTTGCGCTGACCCGCGCGCGGATCATTGGTGGGGCGACCGATCTGGCACAGGACGTTATGGCCGCGGTTGCCTCTGCACTTGCCATGCCGCGAGACCGGCAGAAAACACTGAGCGATGTCCGGGAAATGCGGGGAAAGCTGGCGGAGGCTCATCGTGATACGGTACTGGACGTTTGGGAGTTGAAGCGCGGCCCGGGCCATCTTTTGGATATTGAGCTTTATGTGCAATGTGCGACTATCCTTGCGGGTGTCAGCGGTGTGCAAGCCCCCCAAGATATGATCTTGGCGCTGACCAAAGACGGGCATTTGACCGAAGAAAACGGGGAGGTTTTACGCTCCACATATCGGCTGCTTGGATCGCTCCAGCAGATTGGAAGATTGGTGGGGGAGGGCTTCAACCCCGACGTGGAAGGCGAACGGACCAAGGACATAATTTGTCGGATTGCTGATGTGGAGCAAATTGGCGAAGTGTCGCAACAGCTCACGCGGCTTACCCAATCGGCGAAAACTCTGATTGATCAAATGGTCTCAAATGATAGGACAGCCTAGTTTTCGACTATTGACGGGCTTGAACCTAAGGAGTGTTGCGTGATCACGTTTCTTGTCTCAGCGCTTGTTTTAGGGGGCCTATTTGCCCTTTGGGTGGCGTGGATTGAGCCGCGACGGGTTGTGGTTCGCCGTTTTGAGTTGCGCCTCGCTCATCTGAAATCACCACTTACCGCCGTTGTTGTAGGGGACATCCAGCCCAATTCTTTTCATTGGCCTGCGGACCGTCTTGAAGCACTGTTTGCCAAACTCCAACGCACAGAAACTCCGGACTTGGTTTTGTGGCTTGGTGACTACTATAATGCCCATACTGATCTCTCGAAAGTTTATCTGGATAAACGGCCCAAATTGCGGGGCTGGATCGACGATAACATGCCGCGGATGCCCGAAATCAGTTTGGCCATGTCTAAGCTGTCGGGCCGGTTGGGGTCTTTTGCGGTGCTGGGCAATCACGACTGGGCCTGGTCTGGTCATGAGACTGCTCAAGCTCTCAAGTCCGCTGGGATTACCGTGCTTCAAGATGAAATTGCCAACGTGGTTGATCCGGTTTGCAATCAAAAAATCCAAGTGCTGGGATATGAAGATGTATCATCAGGGCGTCGCCCTGATTATGACCGTGTGCATCAAGGACTGGATGCGAGCGCGACCCAAATTGGCCTGAGCCATTCGCCCGATGCATTCCCTGCCGCACTCGGTGGTCCTGCCCTGATGTTGTCCGGGCACACCCACGGAGGACAGATCCGTTTTCCGTTTCTTGGCGCACTGGTGTTGCCGCTTGAACACCGAACCTATGATTGGGGTTGGTTTTCGGAACGTCACAGACGCCTTTATGTGACTTCTGGTCTTGGCACATCCTTACCGCCACTGCGTTTGCTTTGCCCCCCAGAGGTGGTGGTATTATCCCTTGTTCCGGGCGATGAGGAGGCTTGAGGCAGCTATGGTGAAACCTGAGAACCAAGCGGCAGAGTATGATCCGAGGGGATTGATATTTGAGAGCTACCGGATGGAGGCCGTCTCGGTCGAAGAGTGCCGTTCCATTTTTTTTGATTGGGCGATGGGCGCGAACGAAGGGGCGGGGACAGTACCGCATATTCGCGAATTACTGGGATTTTATTCAGATGAATTCCCGCGCCACCCAATGACCAAGGTGTTGCAAGAAGGGCTGGCCACAACCGGAAAACCAAAGCGCCGTGGTGGCTGGAAAGCGCGGAGGTCTTAACATCCGTTGGCGATTGGACATAAAAAAACGCCCCCGCTATTCGGCGAGGGCGTCGTCTTACTTACCGCAAGTGATAACTTGCGAAATGTTTAGGCTGCCTTACGACGGGATGCGAAAGCACCCATGCCGACAAGCGCTGTACCCAGAAGCAGCACGCCTGCTGGAAGTGGAACAGCTGCGATTGTGAAGTCGATGTCAGACTTGAAGCCGGATGCGCCCGCCCAAGAGATTGTGAGCGTGTCGGACATGCCGTAGCCGATGAACGAGCTCAGCGAGAAGCCGCCGCCGACAGATGTTGTCGCGCCCGGAATGTAAACGCTGTTTCCGCTAGCCCAGCCAACAGTTACGCCGCCGCCAAAGTTTCCAACCATGGACTGACCGACTGTGCCGTCAGAGATCGCAACATGTGCGTCATAGCCTGTTGGGTTTGTAAATGTGAACGATACGCTGCCCGACCCGTCAGCTTGGGTGAAGGATGCATCCCAGTAATACGGCGCGTTTGCGATGTCGTATGTTCCGCCGTCGGCGATGTTGGATGTTGGGTTTACAGAGAAAGCGTTCGCTGCAAACGGTGCAACGGCCAATGCTGCTGCGATAGCGAGTGTCTTGAGTTTCATATTCAGCCCCTAGGTAATGTTAAGCATACAGATACAATTTTGATCGAAAGCGAATCTCTGACCCGCCGGTAATGATTTGTTAATCTAGGATTTAGCTCAAATCTAGTGAAAAGTGGCGGCAATTCGCCCAATCAAGGTTAAAATGTGTCTTTTGTGCTGTATGAATGTGGTTAATATGACGCGAAATTCTTGTGAAATGGCACTTTTTCGGCATTTTCGGGTGTTTGCGCGCTTTCAGGGCCATCGGGGGGGATTCCCTTTGGCTGGCCTTTGATCTGGTAACTTTCGATGTGAACGATCGTTGGCCCCATTTCAGCGGAAACACGACCTTGGGATATGACCGCACACTCGGGCGCGGCGGGGCTGTCGTTTGACAATGCCCGTGTCATGCAAGACGGTATCGTGGTTGCGCTATGGTCGATGACGCAGGGATCCACATGCACCACAGACAGATAATACCAAACGGCCGGACAGTACGGCCCTCATTAAAGAGCTTCGATCATGGGTAAAACAAGATGGGGCATTATCGGGCCCGGTACTATCGCTCATAACTTTGCTGATGGGGTGGCGGAGTGTTCGTCCGGTGAACTGGTCGCGATTGCGTCACGCTCTGCCCCGCGGCGCGCCTCTTTTGGCGATAGATATACGATTACGATGGATAAGCGTTACAACAACTACGGCGCTATTTGTGCTGATCAGGATGTCGACGCAATTTACATCGCCACGCCGCATCCTTGGCATGCGGAGCTGGCCATAAGGGCGCTAAGGGCGGGTAAACATGTTTTATGTGAAAAGCCTGCGGGACTAATTGCGGGGGAGGTTGTTGCCATTACAGAAGTGGCGGCGCAAGAAAACCGCTTCTTCATGGAAGCCTATATGTATCGCTGCCATCCGCAGATTGCCCGCATGTTGGAGATTATCGACGCAGGTGAAATCGGGACTGTCCGGCACATCACCGCAAGCTTTGGCTTTAATGCCGGGTTTGATGCGTCTTCCCGGCTATATGATCCTGATCTTGCGGGCGGCGGTATTTTAGATGTGGGCGGTTATGTTGTGAGTTTTGCCAGACTGGCGGCCGGATCTGCCCTTGATCGTATTTCAGGCGTGGGGGAGATGAGCGCTTCGGGTGTTGATCAAACAGCCTTTGCGGTTACGCGCTATGTCAACGGGGTGACAGCGAACCTCGCTGTTGCTGTTTCCATGAATATGGACAACACGGCCATGATAATCGGAACGAACGGCACCATCCACCTGACTAATCCGTGGATGCCGGGGCGAGACGCGGGGCCGTCCGATACCACCATCGAGGTGACCGTTGCGGGTCAGACGCGAATTGAGGCGCTGAAGCACCCAGAGCATCTGTTCACTTTTGAGGCCGAGACAGCAAGTGCCGCGATTGCGGAAGGGAAGGAGCAGCCGGACCGCCCTGCCGTGTCCTGGGCGGAAAGTATTGAGATTGCACAAACGCTGGATCTGTGGCGCCACGATCTGGAATATTGCCTTCGCGTTGAGGACAAAGCTGCCAAACGTATCATTCCCGGCGTTCTGCCTGCGGGTTTGCCCAAAATGCCACAAAAGCGGATTGAGGGTGTCGATCGCGATATCTCTGCTCTGGTTATGGGATGCGATAATAAGGTGTCCACCGCAGAGGGCGCTATCGTTTGGGATGCATGGTGGGAGGCGGGCGGAAATGCCTTTGACACCGGCTTCGTCTATGGCGGTGGGCTGCATGAGCAGGCGCTTGGCCATTGGATGGCGTCTCGGGGAGTTGCTGCTGACGCGGTGGTTATCGTAAAAGGTGGCCATACACCCTATTGCACCCCGCGCGCCTTGGAAAGTCAGTTGGAAACATCACTCAATCGGCTCCAACTGGAACGTGCTCCCATCTATATAATGCACCGCGACAATCTCGATATTCCCGTGGGCGAGTTTGTGGAGACCCTTAACCGGCTCCATGACGCGGGAAAAATCGGGGTATTCGGCGGGTCAAATTGGTCGGTTGAACGCTTGGAGCATGCTAACAGCTATGCGGCCGAACACGGGTTGAAACCCATGGCCGTGCTGAACAACAACTTGTCACTTGCGGTGATGGAAAGACCGCTATGGCCGGGGTGTGTGACATCCAATACGCCGCAAATGTTAAAGTATATGCGCAGCCAAGGAACAGCACATTTCTCATGGTCCTCGCAAGCGCGCGGATATTTTCTGCCAGAAGATCTCAGATACAGGTTGCCCGAAGATACGGCACCCGAAACCTGCTTTGGCAGCGCAAACAATGCTGAGCGGCGCAAAAGAGCGGAGATATTGGCGGCTGAAAAAGATGTGTCGCCACATAATATCGCAACGGCTTGGGTGCTCGCCCAGACATTTCCGTCCTTCGCATTGATCGGTCCACGCAGCCCCGGAGAGATCGCCTCAACATTGCCAAGCCTGACTGTAACGCTGACGCCCCAAGAGGTGCTGTGGCTCAATTTGGAAGCTGATGCACGCGAGATCTAAATAACAAAGACTCAGGTTTTCTGAAAAATCTGTCTAGGTCTGCCTTTCAATGTTCCAAAAATATCCCCCGCCCGGAGGGCAAATTTGAGCGTGGTGACGTTAGTCACCTAAGCGAGACAAACTAATGCGCCGCTCAGGCGCTCAATTTATCAGGATTTTCGCGGTCCTGCGGGTAGGGTGACCCGGATTTCGGCACCTCCGAGGTGAGATTGGCCAAGCTGCACGGATCCCTCATAAAGCTCAGCGATATCTTCGACGATCAAAAGACCGATGCCACTCACAAATTCTCCATCCCGGGTGGTGTTATCGGCATTCGAGCCTGTGGCCGCGCGGCGGTTATTCATGCCTGGTCCATCATCCCCGATGGCTAAGATCAGATCGGGCCCGACGCAATCACAGTCGATATGTATGGTTGTTTCGGCCCATTTGCAGGCGTTGTCCAATAAAATTCCGGCAATCTCTTTTAGGTCGTCCGCATCACCGCGAAATACGATATTTTGATCAATCTTGTTGCGGATATCCAAATCGCGCTCGCGAAACAGAACTTCCATGGCAAAGACGATATCCTCTACCGTATCATGAACGGGACAGGAATTGGCGGTTTTGGCGCCAGTTCTGAGCCGCGACAGATTTCGCCGTACCGCGGTCGTGATCCGGTCCGTTTGATCGACAATTTTGGCGCGTTCCTGTTCGGGCAGGTCTGGGACAATACGCGACATAATCGCCAGCGGTGTTTTTAGGCTATGCGCCAGATCGGACGCTTGGCGTCGATGCCGGTCTATGAGCGACGCAATGCGTTGATCAAGCTCGCGGAGTTCGCCCACAATTGGTTGCAAATCGGTGGGCCAACCTCTTTCGCTGATGCTACCACCACCTCGTTGCATTTGCTCCAACTCACCTTGCAGCCGGGCCAGCGGTTTGAGCCCGGTGCGCACGACGGTGAACACCAGCAGCGACAATAGGCAACCTAAGCCCAGAAAAGTCGACCCGATGAAAGTAGCGGCTTCTTCGACCTCTTCAGCGACGTGTAAGCTTGGAGCCGCGATGCCCAACATATAAACCTCATCCGTGCCAAACAGCGAAACTTCTGACAGTTGGCCGCGCATGGCCAAGCCTTCACGGGTTTTGAAGTTTTCAAACCGTCCTACGGGAAAGGGGAGAGCTGTATTATGCTCTGAGAGATCGCCTAGGCTGTCGGACTGATCCAAGAGCGTCATAACCTGCCCGTTGGGAGTGAAGAGTTGCCAGACCCAATCCGATCCCGGTCGGTCATAGAGCGTTTCCGTCCCGGTTCGGTGGTGTGTGATCGCGCCGTTTTCGTCCACGCGAAAGCGTTGGACGGCGATTTGGGTGTCTTGGGACAGCAGCGAATCCATTTCGCGAATTTCATGGGCGCGGTAAAAATAGATCATTAAAAGGGCCGTCAGGCCCAGGATTACAATTGATGACACCACTGCCATGACCACCACCCGGCGCGGCATCGTGTTGAATAATTCATTCATTTGTAGGAACGCTGTAGCCGTGACCGCGAATAGTTTTGATGATATCCGGCGCAATTTTCTTGCGAATTCGGGCCACCAGAACCTCGATGACATTGGAGTTCAGGTCCATGTCTTGCGCATAAATATGCTGTATCAAGGTTTCTTGATTGATCACCATGCCCGCATTCCGACTTAAATACTCCAGAGCCCGAAATTCAAACGCTGTAAGCGGTACATCGCGGCCCTTGAAAGAGACAGATTTCCGAGCAGGATCAATGCTCAGCTCGCCAATTGTAATCTCGGCCTGAGCGCGCCCACTTGATCGGCGAACAAGGGCCTCAATGCGCGCCAAAAGTTCCTCGGGCGCGAAAGGCTTTGCCATATAGTCATCCGCGCCGCCTCTAAGGCCTGTGACCACGTCCTTCCAAGTGTCGCGCGCCGAAAGGATCAAAATCGGTGTTGTGATTTCGTTTTGGCGAAGTTCTTTCAGGATTGAGAGGCCGTCAATTCCCGGCAAGTTCAAATCCAGAACGATGGCATCCCAAGGTTCCGTTTGCCCCAAAAAGAGCGCCTCGTGGCCGTCGCCACTACTCTCCACCACGTCGCCATGTTGGGACAGGACGCGGGTGAGGTCGTCGCGAAGGGCAGGGTCATCTTCAATAACCAATAATCTCACAATCTACTACCCTTGCCGCTTGAAACCTTAACAGAAGATGACGGCTGGTGACACTGGGTGTTCATGTGCGGTCCGTTAGCCTTGGGAATCGGTGAGGTACAGCCGTTATTGAGTGAGTATTTGGGATCCATTTTTTAAATATTTTTGAAAGCAAGCATCACGCTGGGGGGCGACATGTGCGGATTATTTGGAATTAAATACATTTCTTCTTCGCATCAACCGGATGAAACTCTGTTGCGGCGAAGCATAGCCACTCTCAATCACAGAGGTCCAGACGCAATGGTTGTGCATAGGCAATCTGGTTTGGGATTGTGTCATGCACGCCTATCTTTGGTCGATACGTCATCGCGGTCAAATCAGCCCATGTGGGATGAAACTAGGCGCTATACACTTGTTTATAATGGAGAAATCTACAATTTCCCGGAGTTAAGGGCGGACCTAGAGGCGCGCGGCGTCTCGTTCAACACCACCTCGGATACGGAGGTGGTGCTTCAAAGCCTGATCGCGTTTGGCACGGATGCTCTGGCGACCTTCAACGGCATGTTCGGACTGGCATTTGTGGATCACAAGACCGGATCGGTGCTTTTGGCGCGTGATCGGTTTGGAATGAAACCGCTCTTTTGGGCCAAAAAGACCGTCGAAGGTGGCGAGGCGCTGGTGTTCGGCTCCGAGGTGAAGAGCTTTGAGCCGTGGATGGAACTGCGCACAGATATGAGCTCTCTGTCGGCGTATTTGATGAAATTTGGCGGCCCCACCAGTGGCCGCAGTTTTTATGACGGCATTACGTCGCTTAAACCCGGAACATATCTGAAATTCGAGCCGGGCAGCGATTTTATCATTAAACCTTTCTTCCAACTTACTGAATTTATTGATGAAGGCGAGATGGAGCGGTTAGGCGGTCTGTCACCGGTTCAGGTTGCCGATGAATTTGATGAGCTGATGCAAAACGCTGTAAAGTCGCAGCTATTTGCCGATGCACGGGTCGGCGCGTTTTGCTCTGGCGGCGTTGACAGCTCTCTGATCACCTCCATTGCCGCGCGTCAAAGTAAAGACGTGTCTCTGTTTCATGCCAATGTTAAGGGCAGTTGGAGTGAACTTGGCCCGGCTTCCGCATTGGCGCAGCATCTTGGCCTCGACATGCATTGCGTAGAGATAGAAGAGCAGGACTTCGTGGACATGATCCCGCGTGTCACGCAACATTATGAATATCCCTTTAGCTATCATCGAAACTGCGCGCCCTTGATGCTGATCGCAGAAAAAGCGCGCGACCAAGGCGTTAAGGGACTGCTGTCCGGGGAAGGGTCCGATGAATTGTTTTTGGGGTACCCTTGGCTTGGCCGGAAGACTGTAACGGACGCATATGCCAATATCGTCGGTCGGCTGGGATCTATCGCGGGCGCTGTTCCGGGCATTGGCTCAATCTTGGCGCCGGACCGCATCGGCAATGCAGACGTGGTTCGCGAAATGCTCAATAATCGTGAAATCGCAGACGATGTTGATCTGGTATCTCGGGCCATTGCCAATTCGCCGGGTGCCTCAAAAGACAAGACGGTAGGCTGGACCTTGGACTATCTGCACTATCATCTGCGCACTTTGTTGCACCGGAATGATACAATGGGCATGGCCGCAAGCATTGAGGCGCGGTTTCCGTTTCTCGATACAAATCTGGCCAAGTTTGGTGTGAACCTGCCTGGCCGGCATAAACTGCGCAAATCTCCTTTCGTGTTTGAAAAGGCGCATCCGTTTGTGCGTGACAAATGGGTCGTTCGCGAGGTGGCCGACCGGTATGTCCCGAGGGACTTGAGCCAGCGCATCAAGGTTGGGTTTTGGACGACAGTATTTGACCGGTTAAACATTTCGCCGAATTATTTTTCGGGCTCGCGGATTGCTGATGTTATGGAACTGTCTTCGGCGCAAATGAAACAGACGATTGAGGCGGCTTCTCCTGATCTGACCTTAAGGCTCATGCTTGCAGATGTTTGGGTTGCGGGCGTTCTGGATAAAGAAGATCAGTCGGTTACGACAGCCCGTTTGCGGGATCATGTGAGAATACAACCCGAAGGGCAGAAGCTCCGGCGGGCCAAACGCTCTGCGGCATCCACGCGTTCGCCAGTTGCGCCTGTGTGAGATGGACCCACTTGCACTGAGGGCGTGGCTGAGACGGTGATGAAAACCAAAGGGCTAGCGTGATATCTGCATTATGTCGTTGCCCGGTATTTCAAGGACTTTAAGTGGTCGCGGGACGGGTAAACGTCAGCACCGCTTCGTCCGAGAGCTTTGGCTGAAACGCGTACCCGTTAAGATTAAAGTCCTTCAAACCGCTTATCTGATCGACGCGGCTTTGAATGATGAACCGTGCCATGGCGCCGCGTGCATTCTTGGCAAAAAAGCCCACCATTTTCAGCGCCCCGTCCTTTTCCTCTTTGAACGAGCAGGTCACCACCGGGGATTTCATCTGCTTTGATTTCGCGGCCTTGAAATACTCGTTTGAAGCAAGATTGACGACCGCCGCGCCGCCCGATACGTCATCGAGCGCTTTGCCCAATTGCGGCCCCCAATAGTCATAAAGATTGGTGCCGCGGCGCGTTTTCAGCCGTGACCCCATTTCCAACCGGTAAGGTTGCATCAGGTCCAGAGGTTTTAGGAGTCCGTAAAGCCCCGATAAAATACGCAGATGGTCTTGAGCATACGCAAAATCATCCGCATCGAAATTGCTGGCTTGAAGCCCCTGATAAGTATCCCCGTCAAATGCAAGCGCCGCCTGTTTGGCGTTGGTCGAGGTAGAGGCAGGCGCGAACGCGTTGAACCGTTCCTTGTTCAGCTTCGCTAAATCTTCGCTGATGCTCATCAGATCGCGCAGCCCTGTCACGGAAAGCTGTTTGGCGGTCCGGGCAAGGCGGGTAGCGTCAGCCTGAAACTCTGGCAATGTAGCTGGCAGGTTTGCCGGAGCGGGATCGTAATTCAGTTTCTTGGCTGGTGAAATTACTGCAAGCATTGGTCCCCGTACCCTTAAATGTCAAAGGCAGATATAGCACCCCTATCGATGAAGGAAAGGTGTCACTGTGACACGTATTTCGACCAGTTATGGGCTTGGACAAATCCCAATACTTCACGAATTTTTCGATTTGAGTAAAGTGCTTCAAATTCCCCTAGATCGTCTGCCACAGGAACGCCCGGGAAGTAAGTTTCGGCCAACTCTCTTGCAGGTATGTTGGCGGAATTGTCGTCATTTCCTGCGTTGAATACCTCAAACCCTAAACCGTCTTTTTGGATGCAAAGATCAACAATCTGGCCTAGATCGCGCGCATCAATATAGCAAAAGATATTGCGGCGACGCTGGGCGGGGTCTTCAAAATAGCTCGGGAAATTCTCAGCATATTCATGAGGTTCAATGACGTTGCCAATGCGCAGGCAGTAAATGTCGGCTCCGGTTCGCTTGTGGAAAGCCCGGGCCGTTTTCTCATTGACCACTTTTGAAAGCGCGTAGCTGTCGATCGGGTCTGTCTCATGTTCCTCAGAGACCGGCAAGGCGTTCGGGTTGGCTATCCCATCCGCAAAGCACACACCATATGTGGTCTCAGAGGACGCAACGATGATCTTTCCGATGCCCATTTTCGTTGCGGCCTCAATCACGTTGTAAGTGCCTATGGCATTGACACGAAACGTTTCATTGTCAGGTTTGAGCAAGATGCGTGGCACTGCCGCAAAATGCACCACTGCGTCAAAGGTCTGCATACCTTCCCCGGTTTCCAGCTCGCCAAAGCCCGCATAGGATTGCATGGCGTTAAACATTTGGCCGCTATCGGTGATGTCCGCGACGAGATTATGTACGCCGGGATGCTCAAGCGGAACCTGATCGATATTGAGCACCTGATACCCCTTATCGAGCAGATAGGGGATAACGTGCCGACCAGCCTTGCCAGAACCACCGGTAAATAGAATGCGTTTACGCATCTTCGGCCTCTTTTTGTTGGATATCTGCGATGACTTGGGTCCAAAGCTGGGCGTCTTGCGCGCCGTTCACAACGTATTTGCCTGCAATCACGAAGCAGGGTACGCCTTGGACGCCCATTGCGCGAAAGCTCTTATCTTCTTCGCGTATCTCATCAAGGTCATTGTCGGTTGCCAAAAGTCTCTTGGCCAAGTCTGTGTCCATGCCAACTTCATGTGCGGCATCAATCAAAACATCGTGCTTGGAGATATCCTCGCCATCCGCGAAATAGCGGCGAAAGAGGCTGTTGACCAAAGGCGTTTGGCACCCTTCGGGTCGCGCCCAGCGGATCATCCGGTGCGCGTCCAACGTGTTTGGCGTCCGTTTAATCTTATCAAAGGCCACGCTAAGCCCGCTGGCCTCGGCCGCCTCGGCGATTTGCATATAAAATGAAACTGCGCGCTCCTTGCCAAATTTATGTTCGAGGTATTCGCGCCGATCCATGCCGTCCGCTGGCATGTCCGGGTTCAGCTGGAACGGTCGCCATTCAATTTCAAACGGCTGGTCAGGGGCGGCTTCCAAAGCCTGATTGAGCCTTGCTTTGCCGATATAACACCACGGGCAAATCGGGTCAGAAATAATGTCGAGTTTGATCATGTTGCCTTCCACAGCTGCGCCAATGCGCGTCGTTGTAATTTGCCGTTCGCCTGTTGGGGGAGCCCGTCGACGCGCGTGTAGATGCGCGGCAGTTTATATTCCGCCAACTGGGTGTCCATATAAGCTTTTAAGTGTTCCACCTCAATCTCATCCGGTCCCACATAAAACGCGGCTAAAACCGAAGTGCCGGGCTTGACCTCAATGGCAGTTACTGCGGCCACGGTAATATCTTCATGGCGCATCAGGGCGGCCTCGACCTCTTCTGGAGCGACGCGGTACCCGCCTGCTGTGATGAGTGTGTCGGCACGTCCCAAATAGGTTACAGCGCCGTCGACAGATAGGGATGCCCGGTCGCCGGTTTCGAACCATTCGCCCGTCAGGGGCAAAAGGGGCCCTTTACCAGCGCGGTAGTAGCCGAGCATCAAACCGGGGTCGTCCTTATGGACCGATAGAATGCCGGGTTGGCTCCATGGGGTTGGTTTGCCCTCAGATATTATCGAAATGTGGCGTCCAGGCTGAGGCGTGCCGACGGTGCCGGTTAGGCGAATTTTGCCCGGAGCGCTGGAGATAAAGGTTGATATCTCGGACATGCCCAAAGCCTCGTGAATATCTGTGCCGGTGCGGTCTTCCCACAGCATCCTGACGCCGTCGGGCAAGGCCTCTCCGGCGCATAGTCCATGTCTTAATGTACTGAAATCGGCTGATAAATTTCGTTCACTGGTGAGGAGCTGACGAAATATGCCCGGAGCTGCTGCGAAAAGGGTGGCCGCGTGGGAATGGGCCAATTTCGACCAGATATGACGATCGGCCGGGCCTGTATAGACCAGTGCTGTCGCTCCGATGGCCCACGGATCCATCAGGCCGGTTCCAAGGGTGAATGTCCAATTGAACGCACCGGCATGCAGCATCCGGTCATCAGGTGTGAGATCGTACCACCCCGACCACATCATCCGTCGCGCCCAAACGGCACGGTGTGCGTGGACAACACCTTTGGGTTTGCCGGAACTGCCTGAGGTATAGACCATATAAGCGGGGTCGTCCTTGAATGTTGCCGCAAACGGGTGAGGCGGGAGCGCCCGCATGGGGCCCAGAGTTTGTCGTGGGATAATCTTTACAGGTTGGGTCGGCGCCGACAGTTCATCGTCCAAGACAACGGCGAAAACTCCGTCTAAATCTTTGATAATGTTGTCTATCTCAGGTGTGGTGAGTTGAGCGGAGGTAGGGACGGGGATGGCGCCCAAAGTGATTGCAGCCAAAAATGTGATTGGAAAATCGGCTGTACCGCCAAGCCGCAAGACCAGCTTGTCGCCCTTTTCCAAACCTTCTGCAGCAAGGCCGGAGGCTGTGCTTTGGACGGTCGCGGCGAGCGCTGCGTAACTCCATTTTTCTGCGATTTGGCCGGGCGCCGAGAGAACCTCCAGCGCGGTCTTATTCGGCGTTGTTATAGCTGCGTTCAAAACGTATCGGGCCAGATTGAAATGAGGTGGGCAAGGCTCTGACGCGCCGCTTTTGTAACTTGAGAATTCGCTCATCACGGGGTTGTTCATGATGCCGGGGATCACGTCAAGGTTTGAGATTACGGGATGTTGGCGTGATTTTGCGAACCTTGGGATTTGAAGTCTGATTGTTGTTGCGAATCAATGGTTAACGGCGCGTTTCTCAACGCCTCAAACTGTATGATTTGTGTATGACTCCTGTATGCCTTTTGTATGACAAATTGGACCAAGGCGCGTGGTTAAGGCTGCGTTCGGTTCTACTTTCCGTCGGTTTGGGCTGAGGTCCAATACGACTGTGCTAGCACAGTAGCACAGTCGTTAAGGTTTGTTATTTTGTGTTACCCGCTGGCGCTGGATATCGGCGATGTGCCAGCCCGCGCAAATCTTCATTGAGTTGCTCGCGATCCTGGCCCAAAAGCCCGGGTCTTTAGGCAGGCGCACTACTCTTCTACTTTTCTAGAAGAGTAGTGCTGCGGCGGTGGAAAGCCGTGTTATAACAGCGGCTTAAATTTTGGAAGATGGTCGGATGCTTAGAAGAAACTGCCGTGATCCTTGGGGCTCAGGAGAACATCTCTCTCAAGTCACACGTGCCGATTTTGCCTAGATTTCCCGCGTGATCCCGCAAAAAGCCATCCATCGCCTCTTGGCCGGACTTTTTAAGCTGCGACATCAAGGATGCAGTTGGAGAGTGTTTTGTGGCCACCCCAAGCTGGACCATGGTCGCGTCATCGGCGATGGAGTGGATATGGATATCTTTCATATCGCCCTGTTTTACGCGCCCCTCGCGGATAAGCCGTTGGACAAATTCGATGGATCGCAACTCGCGCAGAAGCGAGGAATTGAAGCTGATCTCGTTGACCCGGTTCTCAATTTCTTTCGCTGTTTTCGGCAAAGCCTCGCGACGCATGGGATTGATGTGGACCAAAAGAATATCGCTGGTCTTCGTTTCATAAAACAGCGGGAACAGGGCAGGGTTGCCCATAAAGCCACCGTCCCAATAAGCCTCCGTTTGTCTGGTCTTGGAGTCGTAAATTTCGACCGCCTGAAACACTTGCGGCAAGCAGGCAGATGCAAGGATCACATCTGTATTGATCTCATCGCCCTGAAATATCTTGATCTTTCCCGATCTTACATTGGTCGCAGAAATGAACAGTTTTGGACCCTGTGCTGCGCAAATGCTCTCAAAGTCAAAAAATGCATCAATGGTCGATCTCAACGGGTGATAGTTCAGAGGATTTGTTTCGTAGGGTGACAAAGCCTGCGAAAACAGTTCAGCCATTTTGATCGCCGGGTTGTTTTCGGTCAGACTGGCGATCACGGGCAAGGGCGGGGCGATTGCATCCAGCCACGCCTTTACCGGATCGGGGGTCAACGTCGAGAGACCGCCCATGGCTTCCCAAAATCCGTTCAAACGGGCCCGCGCGCCCTCGCGGCCGTTTTCCACATAGCCCGCTTTGAATGCAGCCGCGTTTACCGCACCCGCGGAGGTTGCTGTGATCCCTTCGATGGTGATCCAGTTTTCATCCAGCAAGCGGTCGAGCACGCCCCAAGTGAATGCGCCATGCGCCCCGCCGCCTTGCAGGGCGAGATTTATGGTAACCGGCGTCACGACCGGACCGTCGCATGGGCCACGACCAAGTTGAGCGTGTCGGTTCGTGCTTTTGGATCGCTCATAATGCTGTCCATCCTCCATCCACGCTGAGTGTGGTGCCGGTAATTTGGGCCGCGGCATCTGAGCACAAAAATGCGACCGTGCCGCCCAATTGTTCCACAGTCGCAAACTCTTTGGAGGGCTGGCGGGCCAGCATCACATCGCGGATAACTGTCTCGCGGTCCATGTTATACTCTTTCATGGTGTCTGGGATTTGAGCCTCCACAAGCGGGGTCAGGACATATCCCGGGCAAACCGCGTTGCAGGTAATGGGCGCCTCGGCGGTCTCAAGGGCAACGGTTTTTGACAGCCCCACGACGCCGTGTTTGGCCGCGACATAAGCCGATTTATACGGTGAAGCAGTTAACCCATGCGCGGAGGCAATGTTCACGATCCTGCCCCAGCCTTGGGCGCGCATCATCGGCAAAGCTGCGGCTGTTGTGTGAAAGGCCGAGGACAGATTGATGGCGATAATCGCATCCCATTTTGATATGGGAAAATCTTCCACAGGCCCAACATGTTGAATTCCAGCGTTATTTACCAAAATATCAACCTGGCCCAAAATCTTGGCAGATTTTTCGACCCATTCGCGGCAGGCCTCCGGTTTTGACATGTCACCTTGCACATATACGACCGTTGATCCGGTCTCTTTTGCGATTCGCGCAGCCAAGTCGTGGTCTTCGGGCGAATCGGTATAGGAGTTGAGCGCGACCGATGCGCCCAGTTTTGCCAGTTCGGTCGCAACCCCAAGCCCTATGCCCGAATTTGACCCCGTAACGAGGGCGGTTTTACCTTTGAGTGACATGAGTTATCCCCAGTAAATTAACGGTTCCGGTGTGATTATCGCACTCTATAAATGCTGCGACTGCGAAAGGCGATAGGGCGGGCAAAAATGTTGTTCAAACATATGGTTGCGACAAAAAAAACGCCCTCACGAAGAGGGCGCTAGTTATTGAGGCAGGTTTCATACAGGCAAGAAACCTATCGAGCAGTGAGATTGTTATACGAAATCAGCGCATCTGCGCCAAGAAGAAATTTCAACTCGGTAAAATTCGCGTTAGGCTTTGTTAAGATTTCATTAAACCGACACGGGAGATGTTGAGATGTTAGCACCGAGGTTGAGCCGCCTTTTCACCGCAGCTTTGATTGCCGTATTGCCTGCCACGTTGAGTGCAGAGCCACGCCATGGCATCGCCATGTATGGCGAGCCGCAATTGCCGCAGGGGTTCACGTCACTGCCTTATGCCAATCCAGACGCGCCCAAAGGGGGGCGGATCGTATCGGGTGAGACCGGTAGTTTTGACAGTCTCAATCCGCATATCCGCAAAGGGCAAGTTCCGTGGCAATTGCGCTTTTTGGCTTATGAAAGTCTGATGGGCCGCAGTTGGGATGAGCCGTTTAGCCTCTATGGGCTACTCGCTGAGACGATTGATGTTGATGAGGCGGGCACTTGGGTTGAGTTTCAGCTTCACCCCGATGCCAAGTTTTCCGACGGCACGCCTGTAACTGTGGAGGATGTGCTGTGGTCTTACGAGACTTTGGGCACAATCGGTCATCCGCGCTATCAAGGCGCGTGGAAAAAGATTGAAAAGGCGGAGGCCGTGGGTGAGCGCGGTGTTCGGTTCACCTTCAATGTGGCGGACCGCGAATTGGCATTGATCATGGGGCTGCGTCCGATCCTCAAAAAGGCTCAGTGGGAGGGTAAAGATTTCGCCGAGAGCGGGATTGATCAAGTGCCTATCTCATCGGCTCCTTATGTCATCGATGATTTTGAGGCGGGGCGGTTTGTGTCCCTCAAGCGCAATCCCGATTATTGGGGGGCGGATATTCCGTTTCGCCGGGGCACCAACAATATCGACGAGATCCGTATGGAATTTTATGCTGATGGTGGTGTAATTTTCGAGGCATTCAAGGCCGGTGCGACGGACACGCACCGTGAAACCAATGCGGCCAAATGGGCTGATCAGTTTGATTTCCCTGCTGTGCAAAATGGCGATGTGGTCAAATCTGTGATCCCGCATCAGCGGCCCACGGGCATGACCGGTTTTGTTTTCAACACCCGCCGCGATGTGTTCAAGGACTGGCGCGTGCGCGAGGCGCTCATTCAGGCGTTCAATTTCGAGTTTATCAATGACACGATTAATGGCGGGACGAACCCGCGTATTTCCTCGTATTTCGCCAATTCGGTTTTGGGGATGGAAGAGGGGCCTGCGACGGGCAAAGTGCAGGCGCTTTTGGAGCCGTTCGCGGATGATCTGCTTCCCGGCGCGCTAGACGGCTACACGCTTCCTGTGGCCAAAGATGAGCGTAACCGTGCCAACATCAATGCCGCGCGCAGTTTGCTGACCGAAGCGGGTTGGACCGTTCAAGATGGTGTGCTCAAGAACAGTGACGGAGAGGTGTTCACCTTTGAGGTGCTTTTGGGCAATGCCTCGACTGAAAATGAGAGCATCATGAATATTTATGTGGATACGTTGGAGCGTTTGGGGATCACGCCCACGATCGCGCGCGTCGATAGCGCGGTCTTAAAGGAGCGCGAGACTGCATATGATTTCGATATGGCCTATTACCGTCGTGGGTTGTCGCTGAGCCCCGGCAATGAGCAGCTTCTTTACTGGGGCAAGGATGGGGTCGAGACGCCCGGCACGCGTAATTATATGGGCATGAACAGTCCAGCGGCGGAAGCGATGATCAACACAATGCTCACATCTGAGAGCCGTGATGACTATCTGGCGGCTGTCAAAGCGCTGGACCGGGTGCTGACTTCAGGGCGATATGTGATCCCGATCTGGCACCAGCCGGTCAGCTTTTTGGCCCATAAAAAGGAGCTGAAATACCCTGAGCGTCTGCCCATGTACGGCGATTGGATCGGTTTTCTGCCCGATGTTTGGTGGGTTGAGGAATAACACTCTTTCGGAGCGGCTCACTTGGGCCGCTCTGAGCTAGTTGAGGGATGTCTTGGAGGCGGCTTTGCCAGCCTCGTTCAAATGTCGGATTTTCGTAGTATATGTTTCGATATCCTCAATAAAGGACAGCAGCGTTTGCCCGTAGGATTGTAAATTCTGGGCGTCTGGGTGGTCTTTGGATGTGGTGTTTTGGTTGGGCCGGTTTTCAGTCGCTGTGCCCATCTCTTCCAACATCAGCGACAATGCAGGTTTCATGTCCGCGATGCAGTCCTTGGCGAAGCTTTCCAGAGCCTTGTCGAGATCACTTTGAAGTTTCCGCGCTTCGACCAAACCCGTCGCCAGTTTGGCTTTTTCGACCGCATTGACCACTGCGCGGGTCAAGGAGGCGGGGGCCATTGTATCCTTGGTCATGTAGTCACAGCAGCCGCGTTTTAGCGCCTCCACCACCACATTCGCATTGCGATTTCGCGAGATCATGATGGCGCTGGTATGAAGATTTAGCGGGGTGGCGCGGATAATGTCCACGGCATCCAGCCCAGTGCCGTCCTTGAGCTGATAGTCCACGAATATTACGTCGTATTTCCTCAAGCCGATAGCATCGCGCAGCTCGGTCAGGGTGGTCACCTCTGTCAGGTCTAGGCCAAGACTGGTGCGCTCAAGTTCCCGGCGCATGCGTTTGCGGTCGAAGGCACTGCCATCGACCACCAAGGCGGCCATTGCGGCAGGTGCTGCGCCTTGATCGTTATCGTCGGGTTGCTCCATCGCTGAGCCGTCGCCAATATCTGCGTGTTTCATCGTCATATCCATTTCCCCCCGACTGACTTGTGCGCCAGAAACATTTATTTTTGATGATGTCTCATTCGAATTGCTCACGCGACGTTCGGTGGCCGGGGTCAAAGTGATATTTTATGCGTTGCTTGTGCGTGATGGGTTGGGGGCAAAAGTTCGCCGTCAATTTTGAGGTCGCTTGTCTGTAATGCCCGCAAAATTGCGTTTTTCAAGCTGGCGCGCGTGACATCGCATTTTTGCAAATATTCGACATTGTGGGCGTGGCGACGTATGGGGGCGGTATCTATTGCCGGGGAAGCTGACAGCATCAAGGTTGCAGATCCTTTGCTGTCTGGCCGGGAAAAGATGATATCAAGCGCGTCGTCCCCGGTCCCATCGGGCAGCAAGAAATCCACCAGTATGAGCTGATACGCGGTTTGGTTCAGTTGGTCGTGCAGTTGATCCACGCTTGCGATTTCGTCCACGTCTACGCCGATGAACGTTCTTTGCAACTCACGGCGTAAAAGGGACCGATAAAATGCGGTATCGTCGATAATCAAAGCGCGGCATGGATCAATATTGGCCGCAAATAGGGCCCTATCCCCCGAACGCGTGTCGTCTTCGGTCATTTGTGTGCTCATTAATACGACTCATTCACAACGAGTATAGAGTCACAATCTTAATGAGGAGCGAATGTAATGGTTCAGTATTAAAGCAATAGTTTTACAGCAATTAGGCACATCAAAACGCCGATGCCCAAGTCCAGTATTCGCCATGCCTTGGCCGATTGCATGATCGGTGCAAGAAGGCGGGCGCCGTAACCCAGTGAGAAGAAAAACACGAATGAGGAGAGCACGGCGCCGATCCCAAAGGCCCATTTCTGTGCGCCCCAAGGGAATTGCGTGGAAACGGCTCCGATGAGGCCAAGCGTGTCCAAATAGACATGTGGGTTGAGCCATGTCAGGGCCAAACAGGTCAAGGCCGCGGGCCAAAGCGGGCCGGCTTTGCCTGATGTCACAATACTGGCGTCGCCTTGCCATGCGGCTTTGAAACGCAATATTGCGTAGCCGATCAAAAAGGCTGCGCCCGCGTAGCGCATAATTTGGGGGAAGAGCGGCCAAAGCTCCACGATTGCCCCAAAGCCCAGCACGCCTGCTGCGATCAAAATCGCGTCCGACAGGGCGCAAATCAGGCAAAGGATGAAGACATGTTCGCGTCTCAGTCCTTGTCGTAAGACGAACGCATTTTGTGCGCCAATCGCCAATATCAGCACGAAAGCGGTGCTAAAGCCGGTAAGGGCGGCGGTCAGGGTCAGGTTCACGCGGCGGTTTTGGGTGTTTGTCTGGCGGTGACGCGGCGACCTGCTTTGATCTCTTCGGCAGTGGGGGGCACCACCAATCCAGCCGAGATGATCAGTTTGGCTGCGTCTTCCACCGACATATCAAGCATCACCACATCTGCGCGGGGCACAAACAGCAAAAACCCGGAGGTCGGATTTGGTGTCGTGGGGAGAAATACGCTGACCATTTGTTCGTGGTCGTCAATCCGGTCGAGCACTTCGCCCCTTGTCTCTGTGGAGACAAATGCCACTGCCCAAATCCCGTGGCGCGGGTATTGGATCAGGCACGCCTTTTGGAACGAGTTCTGGGACTGCGAGAAGATCGTCTCTACGATCTGTTTGACGGCGTTATAGATGGAGCGGACAATGGGTGTGCGGTCCACGAGGCTTTCGCCAAATCGTACCAGTTGCCGCCCAAAAATGCCTTTGGTGAGCATGCCGATCACGCTGCAAACGATCAAGAAGACCACAACGCCGTATCCCGGCACGTCTGTTTGCAGGTATGTCTCTGGATTATAGCGGGCTGGGATGAGTGGCACGACCCGGTTGTCGATAAAGGAGACAAAAAGCCAGATCAGGTAGATTGTCATGAAGATCGGCGCCACAACGATCAGTCCGGTCAGAAAATTGCTTCTGATCCGTTGCAGCATGGTCAGTCTTTTGGCCCGTTGTGGGCGTGGGGGTTTGGGTCGTCGCGCCATTTTCAATCCTACATCACCGACATAATCTAGGGCGTCGGGTGCTTACTCACAACAGGCCAATCGGGCGAAATTGCGGATTGGGCCTAAGATTTGTCCCGCCGTGACCGTGGCGGTTTGGTTCTTTGTCGCGGATGTAGCGTCAGCACGTGCCACCGGCAAGGCCTTTGGTGCGGGGATTTGTGTGAAGCGGGCTGGGCGAGTGTGGCTGTCGGTTCGGTTTGCCTACCGGGCCTAGCGTGGCCCTTTGTCAGGTCCGCGCGGTTTGGATCGCTACCGCCAATTGCGCGGCCAGTTTAGCGTTGTTTTTCACCAGCGCTATATTGGCGGTGAGTGACGCGCCGCTGCTCAGCTCAAAGATACGTTGCAACAAAAACGGTGTGACGTCTTTGGCTTCGATCCCTTGCGCATCCGCCTCCGCGATGGCTTGGTCCACAATCGGTCCGATCACACTACGGGGAATTTCATCGGCTTGCGGGATCGGGTTGGTGATGAGTTGACCGCCGGGAATACCAAGCGCCGTGCGGGTCAGATGCGCTTGTGCCAGCTCCTCTACCGTATCTGCGCGCAAGGGAGAGGTGAGGCCGCTGTCGCGCGACCAAAAGGCGGGCAGGGCGTCTTGACCGTAGGTGATCACCGGGACGCCGTATGTCTCCAACACTTCCAGGGTCTTTGGTAAATCCAAGATCGCTTTGGGACCGGCCGCGACGACAGAGACGGGCGTTTGCGCCAATTCCTGCAAATCAGCCGAAATGTCGAAGGTGTCAGAGGCCCCTTGGTGCACCCCGCCAATGCCGCCGGTCGCAAACACATCGATGCCCGCAAGGCGCGCTGCAATCATGGTGGCGGCAACGGTTGTGGCCCCGGTCGCCTGTTGCGCAAGTGCATGGGCAAAATCGGCGCGTGACAGTTTGCGCACATCCGAAGCTTGAGCCAATTTGGTCAATTGATCCGGCTCTAACCCGATATGGATGGTGCCGCCTAAAACGGCAATGGTGGCAGGTTCCGCCCCGCCGTCGCGCACGACCGTCTCGACCGTGTGAGCCGTCTCCACGTTTTGCGGATAGGGCATGCCGTGGGTAATGATGGTGCTTTCTAGTGCGACAATCGCGCGACCGTCTGCCTTTGCCGCCTCAACCGCGTTCGAAAACGCCAGTTTTAGCGTCATAGGTTTGCGCCACCTACATGAGCCGAGGCGACATCTGCCGCATTGCTAAGACACATGGCCAAATGCTCGCCATTGAGTTCGTAGGCCAAAAAGCCTGCAAGGAATGCATCGCCCGCGCCGGTCACGGATTTAACGGTGGCAGGCGGCGGGGAGACGGTAATATTGACACCGTCTTTCAACATCGCGGCATCTTTCGCACCGTCGGTGACAATGGCGCCTGCGCCAAGCTCGGCGATGGCGGCGGCCGCGGCTTTGGCGGTTTTGAATTTCTTACCGCACAGGATTTCGGCCTCGTGCATATTGACGAAAATCGTACCGCCGCGCGATGTGAGCACTGAGCGCATACGCTCCGCTTTACCGGGGCTGGCCGGGACAAAGACCATGTTGGCCTTGGCCAGACCTTTGATGTTTAAGACCGCATCAAGCACATCTTCGGGAAGATTACCGTCGACAACAACCGTGCCTTCAAACGGCTTGTCGGCAGAGGCCAGATCACCGTTGATCAGCGGGACCAGCAAATCCGCGCCGGTTTTCTCAAGTGTAGCGCAATCGGCGACGGCCCCGAACACTGTGCCGTCAGATTGCTCGATCGCCAGATAGGTGTCGGTCGCATCATCGACGCGGGTGAGGTAGTGGCAGTTCACGCCTTTGTCGGACGCGGTTTTATAGAGCAGATCTCCGGGTGCATCACGACCAATAGCTGTGAGCAAGATGCAATCGACTTTTTGCTGGGCCAGCGCAAAAGACACGTTCAGGGCAACACCGCCGGGGCTTTGCCGGATTTGGCCCGGTACGTCGTGGCCGGGTTCCATGGCGCGCTCTGTGCGTGCGATGGTGTCCCAAAGGGCGGAGCCGATGCAGATAACTGGGTGCTGTTGTGTCATATGATCTGTGGGGGTCTATTGCGGTTTCAAGGTTAGCATGTGCATTAACCATTGAGGCCCAGAAGGCAAGGACAGAAGTTTTGTGTTGAATGCGTTGAGGGCTTGGGATGCGACCTGTCGGCAAAGTTTCGCCGTGTTGCATGAGCCGTTGTCGTGTTTGGCGGGGAAGCGCTGAGCGCTTGCGCAATCGAGGGTTGCGCGCCACCGGTCGTCTTATCCCCGGGCGTTGGTCGGGTGATGTTTCGATTCCCCCCCCGTTAAAGATGCAAGATGCGGTTTTTCAGTCTTGCAAAAGGCCTTCGCCTGCCGTATGCCGCGCGAACCTAAATCCTCAGGCGAGGGTCGGGCCGACGGGGGAGACATCCCCGGACGTCCTCCGGTTGGGCAAGATATCTTGTCCTTCTCCTCGTCCAAGGTTCAAACCGGAAAGGAACTTCTACAATGGCTCTTCCAGAGTTCACATTGCGCCAATTGCTTGAAGCAGGCGTACATTTTGGCCACCAAAAGCACCGTTGGAACCCGCGTATGGGGCACTACATCTTTGGTGTGCGCAACGGCATTCACATTCTCGATCTGACGCAGACTGTTCCACTTTTGGATCAAGCGCTTGCTGCGGCTCGTGAGACAGTTGCCAAGGGCGGCCGTATTCTTTTTGTCGGCACCAAGCGGCAGGCTCAGCGGGCGGTTGCGGATGCAGCGGAGCGTTCGGCTCAGTATTACATGAACCACCGTTGGCTTGGCGGGACGTTGACCAACTGGAAGACCGTTTCGGCCTCTATCCAGCGGTTGGCGCAGTATGACGAAAAGCTCGGTGAAGGCGCAGAAGGTCTGACCAAGAAAGAGCGTTTGGGTATGGAGCGCGAGCAGGGCAAATTGCAGGCGTCTTTGGGCGGTATTCGCGAAATGGGCGGTGTGCCGGACATGATTTTCGTGATCGATACCAACAAGGAGCAGTTGGCGATCCAAGAGGCCAAGAAGCTGGGCATTCCGGTTATTGCGGTTGTGGATAGTAACTCTACGCCGGACGGAATTGATTTCCCGATCCCCGGCAATGACGATGCGGCCCGCGCAATCACTTTGTACTGCGATTTGATGGCGTCCGCTATTTTGGACGGTATGGCAGAGCAGCTTGGTGCGCGCGGTGTTGATATTGGCGCGATGGAAGAGGCCCCGGTTGAGGAGGCTGTTGCGGAGGTTGCGGCACCTGAAGCCGCCGAGGAAGCCGCGCCGGCAGATGCGGCCCCGGCTGACGATGCAGCCAAAAGCTAATCTTACCTAAATTCTGCTGCGCGGGACCATTAAGGCCGCGCGGCAATCTTCTGTTTATATTGGAGAAATGACATGAGCATTACTGCTGCAATGGTCAAAGAGCTGCGTGAGGTTTCCGGCGCAGGCATGATGGATGCCAAGAAGGCATTGACTGAGAACGACGGCAATCTCGAAGCGGCGATGGATTGGCTGCGCACCAAGGGTCTTGCGAAAGCGGCCAAAAAGTCGGGCCGTACTGCGGCTGAGGGCTTGGTTGGTGTGGCTGTAGAAGGCGGTGTTGGTGTTGCGGTCGAGGTGAATTCCGAGACTGACTTTGTGGCAAAGAACGCGGACTTCCAAGCCATGGTTCAGGGCATCACGAAGGTCGCCACTGGTGTATCTGACATTGACGCGCTTCGGGTTGCTGACATGGACGGCAAGTCGATCGAGGATTTTGTCGTGGCCAAGGTCGCCACTATTGGTGAGAACATGTCTGTGCGCCGGATGGCGCGTGTCGAGGGTGAAGCGGTTGCGGCTTATGTGCACAACGCGGCCACCGAAGGTATGGGCAAAATCGGTGTTCTGGTGTCTGGCACAGGTGACGCGGCCTTTCTAAAGCAGGTCGCCATGCACGTGGCTGCCACCAATCCGGCATCTTTGAGCTCTGACGATCTTGATCCGGCGTTGATTGAGCGTGAGAAGCAGGTGCTGACAGAGCAGGCGCGGGAATCTGGCAAGCCTGACGCGGTGATCGAGAAGATGATCATTGGTCGCATGAACAAATATTTTGAGGAAGTAACCCTTCTGAACCAGAAATTCGTCATGAACCCTGATCTTACGGTGGAAAAGGCGGCGGCTGAAGCGGGAACAGTGATCACCGCTTTTGCCCGTCTTGAGGTTGGCGAAGGTATCGAGAAGGTCGAGGAAGATTTCGCGGCAGAAGTCGCCAAAACAATGGGCGGCTAGAACGTCGGCCATTTAACCCAAAATCACATGGGTTGATACCGACCGCAACGATATCAAGTGGCTTTACCAGGCCACGTCCTAATCGGTCTTGTTGTTATGAAAGAAGAAACCGGGCTCAAGGGCCCGGTTTTTTTGATGCGCCACGCACTATTCACAAAGGAAAGCACGTGGCGCAACAGGGATCGCTCCCCAATTTGGCTGGAGACACGATAGAAGGGACACACACCACCCTTCTTCGTTTTCGTGGTAACCCACTCTCTAGCACGCGCCGCAGGCACCCCCGCAGCGGCTTCAAGTTAGGAGGAATCGCAGCGGCGATAAAGTCAGGTAAACCTTACCGGGCATTGCTTGATTTGAATGCAACCCGGCTACTGGCGCGCAGTAAAAATGTGACTGTTTATCTGCGCAAAAAGCACTGCTTGGGTGGTTGTTGCGACCCCCAAGGTTTCGCGGGCCTGTCTAAGGTGTTTTTCGATTGTCGCACTTGATAGGCCGAGGATCGTCGCAATCTCCGCGGATGTCTTGCCATGTGCGACCCAATGGAGAACCTCTCTTTGCCGGTTCGTCAGACCTGCCTTTTGTATTGGTATCGGCAAGCTGGCCATGCGCAGGTTGAAAATCGAAGCATAGGAGGTGATGATCTCACCGTGTTTGTCCCAGATGTCGTCCGCTTGCTCTTGAGTTTGACCGAAATTCATCAGTGTGAGCGCGGTGGCAACAGTCGTGTTGGGGGGATTAAAGCCGATAATATACCCGGAGGTTACGCCCGCCTCCATCAAGGTTTTTTGGGTCTGATGTTGATCCTCGGGCAGGTCGCCTTGATGGAAAAGGTCCGATCCGTAGCGAAAGCTCATCGCGCCTTCATTTTGCATCGCCCAAATGGAAATCGGCGCGGATCTGTACAGTTCTTCTTCCCAAAGCGATGTCATCATCCGTTCGGGTAGGTCCGACAAAAAGAAGCTGTCGCTACGCTTGCCAAACACACCCACGCTGCGCAGCCGGTTGGTGCCATAAAGTAAATGATCAAAGTTATAGACGCTCAGTATCTCACGGATACAAAGCCAAGCATCTGCAGCACTTCTGGCGGCAACAAGCTTATCAACTGCCGCCCTATCCAGATTTTGTGACCTACCGTCTACCCCACGCTTTAGGCTCACCCAGAAAACTCCCAATTAAATCGCGGTTTTGGCCTGCTTAATTGGCAAGCCTTTATTTCGTTTAACCCTATTCTTATCAATTACGTTAAAATCTGTAAGTTGGGGAGGCCATTATTACATATTATTACTGTCGCTGGTGCAATTTTAGGTTACCTAGGGTCAGGCGCGTTTTGGGGGATTGCGTTAAATCGCCAAAACGGAAATAACCGCCCGCAATCCGTACACACCCGCTAGGAGACGTTCACCATGTCTGACCCCAAAACTTCCGAAACTCCGGTCAAAAGAGTTCTTATAAAAATCTCAGGCGAGGCGTTGATGGGGGATCAGGGATTTGGCCTGAACCCGCCCACTGTTGAGGCGATCGCAGGTCAGGTTTGTGATCTCTTGGATACGGGGGCTGAGGTGTGTTTGGTCATCGGAGGGGGCAACATTTTTCGCGGCCTTCAAGGGTCAGCTCAAGGTATGGAGCGCACAACGGCGGATTATATGGGGATGTTGGCCACGGTGATGAACGCGCTTGCCATGCAAAGCGCCTTGGAGGGCAATGGGGTGCATTCGCGCGTGGTGTCCGCAATCCCAATGGACCAGATTTGTGAGCCCTACATTCGTCGGCGTGCGGTGCGGCATCTTGAGAAGAAGCGGGTGGTGATCTTTGCGGCTGGAACCGGCAATCCGTATTTCACAACTGATACGGCTGCGACCTTGCGGGCCAGTGAGATGTCTTGTCAGGCGATTTATAAGGGCACGCAGGTTGACGGCGTTTACGATAGTGACCCGCGCACCAACTCCGATGCCAAGCGCTATGAGACGGTCAGCTATGACGAAGTGCTGCAAAAGAACCTTGGCGTGATGGATGCATCTGCCATCGCCTTGGCGCGTGATAATAATTTGCCGATCATCGTTTTCTCACTCAACGATCCGTCGGGGATGGCGGGTGTGGTCAATGGCAAGGGCAAGTTTACGATTGTCGGCGGCAGCTGAGAGTTTTACTGTCACACAAAAGAACTGGCAATTAATACGGGGTTGTTATGTCGGATGACGGCGAAATTGATCTGGATGCGATAGAGAAGCGCATGGATGGCGCATTGACGTCATTGCGAAATGAATTCCAAACGCTTCGAACCGGGCGGGCTTCGGCCTCCATGTTGGAGCCGGTGATGGTGGAGGCTTACGGCCAGCCGACCCCGATCAATCAGGTGGCGACTATTAATGTGCCAGAGCCGCGTATGATTGTGGTCAATGTCTGGGACAAGGGCATGATCAACGCCGTCGATAAGGCCATTCGAAATTCTGGTTTGGGTATCAATCCGGTTATGGACGGGCCAATCTTGCGGTTGCCTATCCCCGAACTCAACGAGGAACGTCGCCGCGAATTGGCCAAACTTGCGGGTCAATATGCTGAGAATGCCAGAATTGCGGTGCGAAACGTGCGCAAGGATGGCATGGATCAGTTGAAGAAGGCCAAGGACAGCATGGGCGAGGATGACGAAAAGATCTGGTCTGATGAGATTCAGGTTCTGACCGACAAAGCCATTAAGAACATCGACGATGTTCTGGAAAACAAACAAGCCGAAATCATGCAGGTATAGCGTCCCAAGACTTTGGTTAAAGAAGGAATATGCGTGCCAAAAGACGCAATCGGAAAACGGGCTGAACATGTTGCCATCATAATGGATGGGAACGGGCGCTGGGCTAAGCGGCGCGGGTTGCCGCGCCTTGCGGGGCACAAGCGTGGTGTGGAGACGGTGCGACGGATCGTTGAAGCATGCCCTGATCTGGGTGTTAAGTATCTGACGTTATTTGCATTTTCGACGGAAAACTGGAAGCGCTCGGATGACGAGATCGCTGGTCTGATGCAACTGTTTCGCAACTACATGGCCCGCGAGGCTGAGCGGTTAATCGGCTCGGACGTGCGCTTGCGGTTTTTAGGCGCCAGAGATGGTTTGCCGGACGACATTATCCGGATGATGGAAGACTTGGAGGGGCGTACCGAAGATCGCACCAAATTCAGCCTCAACATTGCGCTTAATCATGGTGGCCGCGACGAGATTACGCGTGCGACGCGCCGCATTGCTCAAAAGGTCGCATCGGGTGAGCTTAAAGCGGAAGAAATTACTGAGGACGTCATGTCGGCGCATCTGGACAGCGCTGGACTTCCAGACCCTGATTTGGTGATCCGAACCTCCGGCGAGTATAGGATCTCTAATTTTCTTTTGTGGCAGGCGGCTTATGCAGAATATGAGTTCGTTGATGCGCTTTGGCCGGATTTCTCAGAGGCCATGTTGAGCGATATTCTTAACCGGTTCGGCACGCGCGAACGGCGCTTTGGTACGGCGGTTGGATGACACAAGCAGGCCCCACGCCAAACCCGCTGTTCGATGATCTAAAAACCCGGTCGGCTGTGGCCTTGGTATTGGCCTTGGTTGCGTTTTCATTCCTGTGGATCGGCGGCGCGGTGTTTGCGCTGTTTATGGGGGCCATCACAGCTGTCATGTTGATTGAGCTGACCCGGATGGTGAAGCCCGAATGTGAGCTGGAGGATATCCCAAGAGCGGCACTGGTGGCTTTCGGTGGACTTGCGGTTTTTGCTATATATTTTAGTGCCTTATGGTTCGTTGTCCTGGCATCTTTGGGGGTGCTTCTGGCGGCTGTCGTAAATCGTATTCCGGTCGGTCCTGTGACCGTCGCGGGCTACGCTTTTATTGTGATTGGCGGGGCTTCGACGCTTTATCTCAGAAATCTTGGCGCGGGCTTTCCGATGCTGGCATGGATCATTCTGTGCGTGGCCGCGGCGGATATTGGCGGCTACACGTTTGGGCGGCTTTTTCAGGGGCCAAAGCTGTTGCCGCGTATTTCGCCCAAGAAAACATGGTCAGGGTTTTTGGGTGGTGTTGCCTTGTCGATTGTTATCGCGATTGCATTTGCGGTGATATCAGGCGGAAATCTGGCAAATCTGGTTCTGTTTGGCACGCTGATCGCGGTCGTGTCTGTGGCTGGCGATTTGCTCGAAAGTTCTGTGAAGCGGAAATACGGCGTCAAGGATGCAAGCGCGCTTTTACCTGGACATGGCGGCTTTTTGGACCGGCTTGATGGTATGACCGCCGTGATGGTGTTTTTCGCGGCTATGTCGCTATTTGTGGAGTTGGGGGAGGTGCTGGCACCTTCCTATGTGCTGCCTGTGACAGCCGGTGGTCTGTGATGCGGCGGATATCGATTTTCGGCTCCACGGGGTCCATCGGTTGCAACACAGTTGATCTGATCACACGGCAAGGTGGCGTTGATGCATATCAGGTGGTGGCGCTCACCGGGGGGCGTAATATTGAGAGCCTCGCGGGTCAAGCACGCGAGCTTGGTGCTGAGGTTGCGATAACCGCATATCCCGAATTGCAGCAAGATCTGGAGGCGCTGCTGGCAGGCACGTCCACCATTGTACGCTCGGGCCGGGAGGCTTTGATTGAGGCCGCATGCATGCCTGTTAATTGGGCCATGTCGGCCATTGTGGGCTCTGCCGGTCTTGAGCCAACCATGAAACTGGCGCAATACGCGGATGTGTTGGCGCTGGCAAACAAAGAAAGTTTGGTATGTGCCGGGGATTTGCTGCTTGAAGCATGTGCCAAGCACGGGACCAAACTGCTGCCTGTGGATAGTGAGCACAGCGCCATTTTTCAAGCAATGACCGGACATGCGACACAGGATGTTTCGCGGATCATTCTGACGGCCTCTGGCGGGCCGTTTCGCACATGGAGCAAGGCTGAATTGGTCAATGCTACACCGGCGCAGGCTTTGGCGCATCCCAATTGGGATATGGGTGCGCGGATCACCGTAGATAGTGCTTCTATGTTCAACAAAGCCCTGGAAGTCATTGAAGCGAAGTATCTTTTTGGTGTCGCACCTGAGCAGGTTGAAGTTGTTGTACATCCACAATCGATCATCCATTCAATGGTCGAATTTCGCGATGGTGCGATTGTGGCGCAGTTGGGTGCGCCTGACATGCGTGGCCCCATCGGTTACGCCTTGAACTATCCCGCGCGCAGTGATCTGCCCGTGGACAGGTTGGATTTTGGCGCTTTGGGGCGGCTGGATTTTGAGGCTCCTGATGAGGATCGGTTCCCAAGTCTTAGGCTGGCCCGCGAGGCCTTGGAGATCGGTGGAGCGGCAGGGGCTGTTTTGAACGCGGCCAAAGAGATCGCCCTTGATGCCTTTCTGGACGGCGAGATCGGGTTTGTGGATATGGCCATTTGCGTTGAAGTCACACTTTCCAAGTTGCAGGTCCAAGCCGAAAATATTGCCAAGATTGATGGTATTGATGCCATAATCTTAATAGATAAAGAGGCAAGATCTGTGGCGCGTGCCTATATCGCGGACACATTAATTGAGGGTCAGAAGGCAGTATGATGGAACTTATCGCGAGCATCCCGTTTTTTGGTGCATTTCTGGCAACGGTTATTCCGTTTATCCTAGTGCTTGGGATCGTGGTTTTTGTTCATGAATATGGCCATTACATCGTCGGGCGTTGGTCGGGTATCCATGCTGAGGTGTTCTCAATCGGGTACGGCAAGCCGATTTGGTCATGGTACGACAAGCGTGGCACCAAGTGGCAGATCGCGTGGCTGCCCTTGGGCGGTTATGTGAAATTTTTGGGCGACGCGAATGCGGCCTCCTTTGGGGATGCCGATGATGTGGCTAATGTGGCCCCGGAGGATCGGGGTCGCGCTTTCCCTACGGCCTCTGTTGGGGCGCGCGCTGCGACCGTTGTTGCCGGTCCTGTCTTTAATTTCATCCTTTCGGCTGCGATTTTTACATGTGTTTTCATGTATTTAGGGCAGGCAACGAAAGTGCCTTCCGTTGGCCAGTTGCGTGTCCCTATTGAGGCGCCATACGACCTGCAAAAAGATGATGAGATTATCGCATTCAATGGCGTTTCGGTTGAGAGTTTTAGCGACATCTACGACCAGCTTGAAGCGATGGAAACCAAGGGCGATATCGAGCTGACCGTGCGACGTGACGGTGCGGAGCAGACTGTCTTGTCGCCGTATCTGCTGCCGCCTTTGGTCTCCAGTGTTAATCCCTTGTCCCCCGCTGCCGCTGCCGGATTGCAGGCCGACGACCTCATTTTGTCGCTTGGTGGTGTGCGTTTGAACAGTTTTGATGATCTCAAAAGAGTGGTTTTGGCGTCCGAAGGGCAAGACTTGGACATGATTGTTCTTCGCGGTGGTCAAGAGGTGATGACCCAGATCAAGCCCCGGATCACCGATCGCCCGCGTGAGGGTGGTGGATTTGAGAAACGTGTGATGATTGGTGTGTCCGGCGCGCTCAGTTTCGAGGTAAAGACGGAAACGCCCGAATTTTTCCCGACCCTGTGGCGCGGAACCAAGCAGGTTTGGACGGTGATTGTCACATCGCTTGATGGGCTATACCACATCGTTCGTGGTGCGTTTGGTGCAGAAGACGGCCTAGGCGCGGACAATCTTCAAGGCCCGCTTGGGATTGCGCAAATCTCCGGAGGCAGTGCACAGCAGGGCTTTTTGAACTTTGTGGAGCTGATCGCACTGCTATCGACGGCAATTGGAATGTTGAACCTTTTTCCGATCCCCATCCTCGACGGTGGTCATCTGGTGATCTTCGGGTATGAGGCAATTGCCGGAAAACAACCCCCCGATAGGGTTCTTAATGCCGCAATGTCGGTCGGTTTCGTTTTATTGATGGCGCTTATGATTTTTGCCACATATAATGATATTGTGAGGTTGCTCACAACATAACTACAATATGAAGTGGTTCGGCCTAATCGAACCACACATTTTGAGGGACGAAGGCAATGGGGCTACGGGCAAAACGCGGTCAGTTAATTGAGCGTATCGCAATCGGATTTGTTGCAGGTCTTATGGTTACGGCGACGCCGTTTATTGTGCCGAAAACCGGTCAGGCCGCAGCGCAGGTAACCACGTCATTCTCTCGGGTTGATGTGGCGGGCAATCAGCGCATCGAGGCCGATACGATCCGGTCTATCGCTGGAATTCCGACCGGCACCCCTGTTTCGCCTGCGCAATTGAACGGCGCTATACAGGCGCTATTTGCGTCAGGGCTTTTCCAAAATGTCGATCTGATCCCGCAAGCCGGTCGCTTGACCATCGAGGTTTTGGAAAATCCGACAATTAATGTGATCAATATCGAGGGCAACACGGGGCTGAGCGATGACGTCCTGAAGGGGCTTATCGAGTTGCAGCCGCGGCGGGCGTTTAGTGTGGCTGCGGCTGAAGCTGATGCGCTTCGTATCGTAGATGCGTACCGGGCGGAGGGTCGGTTCTCGGCTGAGGTGAAGCCGCTTATCATTGAGCGAGACAACAATCGCGTTGATTTGGTGTTTGAGGTCGTTGAGGGCCGCGTGACCGAAGTCCAGCGTATCAGCTTTGTTGGCAATCGCAGCTTCTCGGACAGCCGTTTGCGCCGCGCTATCCAAACTGGCGAGGCGGGGCTTTTGCGCACGTTCCTATCCAACGATACTTATGATCGGGACCGGGTGGAATTGGACCGTCAACTTCTGCGCCAGTTTTATCTGGATCGTGGTCATGTTGATTTTCAGGTGCGGTCTGTTGTGTCTGAATTGTCGCGTGAGCGGGACGGTTTTTTCCTGTCCTTTAATGTCTCGGAGGGGCCGGTTTATTCCTTTGGCAATATGGCTGTGACCAGCTCAGCGCCCGAAGTGGACCC
Organism: uncultured Paracoccaceae bacterium; assembly: GCA_937920555.1. Lineage (GTDB taxonomy): Bacteria > Pseudomonadota > Alphaproteobacteria > Rhodobacterales > Rhodobacteraceae > CAKZTM01. The sequence goes on from CAKZTM010000024.1 coordinate 52,219, forward strand.
TGATGATTATGCGAGCAGCATCGATGTGCGGTCGGGACAGACCTATAGCGCATCCAGAGTTGAAGCGATTATCGAGCGGATTGCATTCAAGATGGCGGATGATGGTATTCCGTTTGTCGATGTCGCGCCGCGTGTGGTCAAAAATGATCAGGACCGGACCATCGATCTTGAGTTTGAAATCATTCGAACGCCCCGGGTTTTTGTGGAGCGTATTGATATTGAGGGTAACTCCCAAACCCTTGACCGGGTGATCCGCCGACAGTTCAAAATTGTCGAGAATGACCCTTTGAACCGTCGCGAGATCAGCAAGGCTGAGGATCGCATCAGGGCTTTGCGGTTGTTTGAAACGGTGTCTGTTCGGGTTCGTGAGGGATCTGCGGCAAATCGTGCGGTGATTGATGTCGATGTTACTGAAAAGCCGACAGCTGCGATTAGCTTTGGTGTTGGATTTTCGACCGATAGTGGATTTAACGGCTCTATCTCTTACTCGGAGGCAAATTTGCTTGGTCGTGGCCAGTCGGTCAGGGCCCAAATCAGCGTGGCCGAGGATGCGCGGGTTTTGTCCTTCTCATTTGATGAACCTTCGTTCTTGGACCGCGATCTTTTGGCGGGGTTTGATGTGTACTACCGGGAAGTTGACCGGGACGAATCGTCCTATCAGCTGACCAATATCGGGTTTGAGCCCCGGATCGCATTTCCTGTGAGCGAAGATGGACGTTTGCAAGTCAGCTACCGTCTGTCCAATGATGAAATTCGCGATCTGGATGCAAATGCGTCCGCGTTGATTACACCTCGGAGTGATCTGACGTCTTCGTTGGAATTTGCCTACACGCTGGACAAGCGAAACTCGCCGGTTGATCCGAGTGCCGGGTATAGGTTGCGTCTGACGCAGGAGTTTGCCGGTCTTGGCGGCGACGTCACTTATTCGAAAACCTCTGCATCCGCGAAGGCATATACTTCGTTTTTCGGTGAGGATTTGATCGTTTCCGCAGAGATTGAGGGCGGCGCGCTGGCCTCTGACAGTGGTGATAGTCGTATCATTGACCGGTTTTTCCTAGGTGGCGATACGCTTCGCGGCTTTGAGGTCGGTGGTGTCGGTCCACGGGATGTTTGCAACTCTTGCGGTGCCGCGGGCGGTGCTGTTGATGATGCGCTGGGTGGAAATCTTTATGCTGTGGGCCGTGTGGAGGCGTCTTTCCCGCTTGGTCTGCCTGAAGAATACGGGATTTTTGGCGGTGTCTTTTTCGATACTGGTTCGGTTTGGAACCTCGACAACACGGCCGGATCTTCTGGTGCGATTGATGACAGCAGGATTTGGCGATCAGCGGCTGGTGTGTCGCTCTTTTGGGCGACGCCAATTGGCCCCTTACGGTTCAACTTCTCACGTCCTGTTGAAAAGCAGAGCTTTGATAAAGAAGAGAATTTCCGCATTTCGATCGATACGAGGTTTTAAAAACTCCAAGCCATGCGCGACTTTGCTTTTGCTCTGACATTGCTTTTGGGGGTCGGGCCGCTTCTTGCCGCACTGCCTCTGGGGCAGGTGGGAAGCGCGCTGGCTCAGGAGGCCTCTGACCCGTTCAGCACCCAGATTATGGGGGAGATTGATCAGCCGATTTTGGTTCTCAATCAGGAGCGGCTGTTGCGAACATCATTGGTCGGCCAAGCGCTTTTGGCCAAAGAAAATCTTATGAAAGAGATGCACCAGCAGGAAGGTTTGCGCCTTGATACCGAGCTGGAGAATGAAGAGCGGGACCTTACGAAAATACGCTCGGAGATCGCGGCGGAAGAATTCGAAAAACTAGCGATTGATTTTGATACTAAAGTGGTGGCCGTGCGGCAAGACCATCAGGAAAAGTCCGAGGCTTTGGCCGCCGAGCTTGATAGGCTGCGGCAGGAGTTCTTTGGAAATATCGTACCCATTGTCGCTGAAATTATGAGAGTGCGCGGCGCGTCGCTTGTATTTGAGCAGCGGAATGTGCTTTTCACTGGCCCGGATGTTGATATCACGCAAGACGTTATTGACCGCCTGGATGCGGATAGCGGACTGAAATAAACTGACGAAGAGCAGGTGGAGAAGACAAAGATGACCGGACCGGACTTTAAGCCATCGGTGGATGTTTTGGAAATCAAGCGGATGATACCGCACAGATACCCATTTTTGTTGATCGATAAAGTTGTCGATATGGTGTCGGGTGAAACGGCTGTCGGCATCAAGAACGTGACGGCCAATGAACCTCATTTCGAGGGGCATTTCCCAGCCAAGCCGGTGATGCCCGGAGTGATGATTGTGGAGGCGATGGCGCAAACGGCAGCGGTTCTGGTGGTCAACACGCTTGATCTGATCGACAAAGAGATGCTGGTTTATTTCATGTCCATCGACGCCTGCAAGTTTAGAAGGCCGGTTGAGCCCGGCGACCGGTTGGAGCTGCATGTGGAGGTCGTTCGTAACCGGGGTAAGGTTTGGAAGTTTGCCGGCAAAGGTCTTGTCGATGGCGCGGTTGTGACGGAAGCGGATTTCACGGCCATGATTATGCCTCCAGAGGACGTCTGACCGATGTCGGTCGATACCAGTGCTTCCATCCATCCAACGGCGATTTTACACGAAGGTGCCAGTGTGGGTGCTGATTGCGTGATTGGGCCGTTTTGCGTGATTGGTCCTCAGGTCCGTTTGGACGCTGGCGTTATTCTAAAGAGCCATGTGGTGATTGAGGGGCGCACTGATATTGGTGAGAAGACCCAAATCTGGCCCTTTGCCTCCATTGGCCATCAGCCTCAGGATTTGAAGTTTGGCGGTGAGGCCAGCAGTCTTATCATCGGTGCGCGCAATATGATCCGTGAAAGTGTGACCATGAACCCCGGTACATCCGGTGGCGGAATGATCACGCGTGTTGGAGATGACAACCTTTTTATGGTCAATGTTCATGTGGGGCATGATTGTCAGGTCGGCAACAATGTGGTGATTGCCAATAACGTCTCTTTGGCAGGTCATGTGAGTGTTGGGGATCATGTCGTGATCGGCGGCCATAGCGGTGTGCATCAATTTGTACGCATTGGGCAGGGCGCCATGATCGGTGTGTTGTCTGCGGTACTGTCTGACGTGATCCCGTATGGAACGGTGACGGGCGATGCGGCGAAGCTCAGTGGGCTCAATCTGGTTGGGTTGAAGCGTCGGCAGGCGGAAAAGGCCGCAGTGAATGGGCTTCGTGTTGCGGTGAAAGAGTTGTTTCAGGGAGCTGGCACTTTGAAAGAGCGGGCGAATGTGTTGAGGTCGCAAGACTTGGGCAATCCTCTGTTGGATGACGTTTTGGCATTTGTTTTGTCCGAGAGTGACCGGGCATTTTGCAAAACTGATCTGTGATGAATGGGCTTGGTATCATCGCTGGTAAAGGAGCTTTGCCGCGGTTGATCGCACGGGATCGTGCTGCGCAAAACAAGCCAACTTTGATCATAGACTTTCAAGGTATTGAGGTCGATTGGGCTGATGAGTTCGACCGGTACACGGCGCGCTTTGAGCAACCTGAGGCGCTTTTTGAGGCGCTTCGTAATGCTGGATGCGGCTCTGTCGTGATGGCAGGTGCCATGCAACGTCCGGCACTTGACCCGGCACAGTTCGATCAGACATTTGCAGGGATTGCGCCGCTTCTGATGGAGGCGCTTCGGGCTGGCGATGACGCGGCACTAAAGGTTGTTTTGGAGATGTTCGAGGCGGCCGGGTTTGGCGTGATTGGCGCGCAAGACGCCCTTGCGTCGCTGAGTTTGGAGCCCGGTTGCCCCACCATTGCGCAACCGACTGATTATGACCGGGCGGATGCTGAGCGGGCCTTGAAAATCCTGGCAGTCACGGGTCCGCTCGATGTGGGGCAAGGGGCGGTTGTTGCTGGAGGGCTGTGCCTTGGGCTGGAAACGCTTCAGGGCACATCTGCACTGCTTGATTTCGTCAAAGCAACGGATAGCGCGCTTCGGCCCGCCCGAGGTTTGCTGGTGAAGGCACCAAAAAGCCAACAAGATCAGCGGGTTGATCTTCCATCAATCGGTCCTGACACGATGGATCAGTTGGCCGCTGCACATCTCTCGGGGGTGGTTATCCAAGCGGGTGCTGCCTTGGTCATTGACCAAGAAGAGGTGATCCGCAGGGCGGACAAGCACGGGCTATTTGTTTGGTCAAAAGCCTGACATGCCGTTGAAAGTCTACATCATCGCGGGGGAGGCTTCGGGTGACCAGTTGGGCGCACATTTGATCGACGGACTGAAGGCGCTTGTACCGGATGTGGAGTTTCGCGGCATCGGTGGCACAATGATGGCGGGGCGCGGCTTTGGCTCGCGTTTTGAGATGTCTGAGTTATCTGTCATGGGTGTGACGGAAGTTTTGCCGAGGCTGCCAAGCTTGTTGCGGCGAATAAGTGAAACGGCACAGGATGTTATTCGCTTTGAGCCGGATGTTCTGATTACAATCGACAGTCCGGATTTTTGTTTGCGCGTGGCCAAAAAGGTGAGGAAAATCCGCCCCGATTTGAAGGTCGTGCATTACGTGGCGCCGTCGGTTTGGGCTTGGCGACCGCACCGCGCCCAAAAGATGGCCGCTCATGTGGATCATGTTCTCGCACTTTTGCCCTTCGAGCCGCCCTATATGGAGACGGCTGGTATGACCTGCGATTTTGTTGGCCATCCGGTGGCGACGCTTCCTGTAACCACATCAGCCGAAGCTGAGGCGTTTCGTGCGGCTCATGGCATTGGCGCAGCCGCGCCTCTTTTGTGCCTGCTCCCAGGATCTCGCATGGGCGAGATAAAGCGCCATGCCGGCACATTTTTAGAAGTGGTGCAGCGGTTAACCCAAGAGATACCGGAGCTTCGCGTTGTATTACCTGCGGCACCATCGGTTTTTGACGCGGTGACCGCGGTCTTTTCGGGGGTTCAGAATGTGCTGGTTTTGGGCCCAAAGGCGGGTTCGGACGCGGACAAGTATGCGGCTTTTTCGGCCTCGGATGCAGCGCTTGCGGTTTCTGGTACTGTGTCGTTGGAGCTCGCCTCGCAAGGTACGCCTATGGTGATTGCGTATGATGCGTCGCCCATTACCAAGTTCATCATCAAGCGATCGTTTTTGCTCGATACGGCAACCTTGGTGAATATCGTATCTGACACTCGTGCCGTGCCAGAGTTTATTTTTGATAAGTTCACCGCAGATGAGATATTGCCCGCGATTAAGTCGCTTTTGACCGATGGAGAAGCACAAACGGCGCAACAACAGGCGGCGCAAGTCACAATGGAGCGTTTGGGGCGGGGCGGGGAGGCACCGGGTCTGCGTGCGGCCAAGTCCGTCCTAAAAGTTATTGGGTGAAGTCCGATAGTTCTGCATTGATTGCCTTGGCGAGGCGCTCTGGCTCAATCTCAAACATATGGTTGGGGGTTCCGGCAGCCGCCCAGACCGTTTGGAAATCCGTCAGACGGTCATCAAAATATGCCGCCACTGGTTTGATATGTCCAATGGGGGAAACACCGCCGATTGCAAAACCGGTTTCCGTGCGGATGAAGGCGGCGTCCGCGCGTTCCAGCACCTCGCCTGCGAGCTTGCATGCTTTGCCCATCTCGACACGGTTTCCACCTGCTGTGACAAACAAATGCGCGCTGCCCGTTTCGGCCCCGCGAAAGATGATGGACTTTGCGATTTGGTCGACATGAACCGAGATCGCATCCGCAGCCTCTTGCGCGGTTTTGGTGCTTACCGTCATCTCGCGTATATCAATGAGAAGCCCAAGCGTTTCCGCTTGGGCTCTGACACGTTTTAAGCTTTTGCTCACGGTTTGCGCCGCTGGTCTTAGCGCTTCTCAGCGTCGACGTAGTTGCGGTGCGCTTCGCCCACATAAAGCTGTCGTGGACGTCCGATACGCTGGTTTTCGTCAGCGATCATCTCTTTCCATTGTGCAATCCATCCGACAGTTCGCGCGAGCGCAAAGATCGGCGTGAACATTGTTGTGGGGAAGCCCATAGCATCCAGAATAATGCCCGAATAGAAGTCCACGTTGGGATATAGCTTCTTCTCGATGAAATAGTCATCTTCAAGCGCAATCCGCTCAAGCTCTTTTGCCACTTGAAGGGTCGGATTGTTCTCGATCCCCAAGAGGCCCAAAACCTCGTCGGCGGACTGTTTCATAACCTTCGCGCGTGGATCGAAGTTTTTGTAGACCCGGTGCCCAAAGCCCATCAGCCGGAATGGATCGGATTTGTCCTTTGCACGGCGAATATACTCAGGGATTTGATCAACGGTTCCAATTTCGCGAAGCATGCTGAGCGCGGCTTCATTGGCACCGCCATGGGCTGGACCCCAAAGACAGGCGATACCGGCTGCGATACAGGCGAATGGATTGGCGCCAGAAGAGCCTGCCAAACGGACTGTGGATGTGGAGGCATTCTGCTCGTGATCCGCATGAAGCGTGAAAATCCGGTCCATGGCGCGAGACAGGATCGGATTAACCTCGTAGTCCTCGGCGGGCACAGAAAAGCACATGCGCAGGAAGTTTGAAGCGTAATCCAGATCGTTGCGCGGATACACAAACGGTTGGCCGATTGAGTATTTGTAAGCCCAAGCAACCACCGTTGGCAGTTTCGCGATCATGCGAATAGAGGCCACTTCGCGCTGCCACGGATCGGAGATATCCGTGCTGTCATGGTAAAACGATGACATCGCACCTTGCACACCGCAAATAATTGCCATCGGGTGCGCATCACGACGGAAGCCGCGGAAGAAATTGGTCATTTGCTCGTGGAGCATGGTGTGGCGGGTTACGCGATTCTCAAAGTCATCCAGTTCCGCGTTGGTCGGCAGCTCGCCGTAGAGCAGCAGATAACACACTTCGAGGAAATGGCTTTTCTCGGCCAATTGGTCGATTGGATAGCCGCGGTATAACAGCTCACCCTTGTCGCCATCGATAAAGGTAATCGCACTTTCACAAGACGCCGTAGAGGTGAAACCGGGGTCATAGGTAAATACGCCGCCCGTTCCGTAAAGTTTACTGATATCAATCACATCGGGCCCAAGTGTCGGAGAGTATATTGGGAATTCGAGTGACTGACCTTCGAAACTGATGTTTGCTTTTTTGTCCATATCTTTGGCCATATTACCCTTCCTATTGCACCGAACATGGGGGTGGTAATCCCGTCGGTTACGTTAAACGCCTTGCCGCACAGCGGAAGGTTTGGTGTTACTCGGATCCTTCGGATGATCCTTAGAGCGATCGGCCTATCAACTGGTCCGATTTATCGCATCTTCCAGTCTTGCCACGCTTTCTGGTCTACCCAGTATTTCCATAACGTTAAAAACGCTTGGAGAAATGGTACGGCCCGTCAATGCGGCCCGCAGTGGCTGTAGAACCTCGCCCAGTTTTAAACCCTGATCCTGAGCAAATTGCCGAAGTTCTGTCTCAATAAGTTCATGGGTCCAGCTAACATTTTGCAGCCGCGAAGTCAATTTTTTCAGTATACCAATGGATACCGAATTGAGAAGTGACGCGGCTTTGTCGTCAGGGGTGAATGGGCGCTCTGACAAGGCAAAATGGGCCGATTCAAGCAGCTCTAGGTAGGTTTTTGCCCGTTCCTTCAAAAGCGGCATAGCCATTTGCACCATAGATTTTTGTTCCGGTGATATGTCTTGCAGCTTGTGTAATGCCGAAAAGTTGCACAAATCGTCCGTAAGTTTGGCATCATCTGTGGTTTTGAAGTGCTGCTGGGTAAGATTGCCCAGCTTTTTGAAGTCGAATCGCGCCGCTGATTTGCCCACGCCGTCTAGATCAAACCATTCGACCGCTTGCGCTGTCGTAAAGAACTCGTCATCTCCGTGGCTCCAGCCTAGTCGGGCGAGGTAATTGCGCATGGCTTCCGGCGGATAGCCCATGTCCCGGTACTCTTCCACACCGACAGCGCCGTGGCGTTTTGACAGTTTTTTACCATCTTCCCCGTGGATCAGCGGGATATGTGCCCACACCGGCACGTCCCATCCCATGGCTTGGTAGATCAAGGTTTGGCGGGCTGCGTTGGTCAAGTGATCATCACCGCGTATCACATGGGTGACGCCCATATCGTGATCATCAACAACAACCGCATGCATATAAGTTGGTGTACCGTCCGAGCGGGTCAGGATCAGATCGTCCAGCGTTTCGTTTTTCCAAGTCACCTCACCCTGGACTTGATCCTGAATGGTGGTTTCTCCGTCTAACGGCGCACGAAGCCTTATAACCGACGGCGCGTCTGGATGATCCGCCGCGCTCACATCGCGCCAAGGCGACATAAACCGGGTGGAGCGCCCTTCGGCTTTGGCTTTTTCTCGGAACTGCGCGATTTCTTCTTGGGTCGAGAAACAGTGATAGGCGGTCCCGCGCGACACCATTTCTTTTGCGATATCTGCATGATGGGCGGCACCTTCAAACTGGCTGACTGCATCGCCGTCCCAGTCCAATCCCAGCCACTTCATGGATGCAAATATGGTCTCAACCGCCTCTGGGGTGTAACGAGCCCGGTCCGTGTCCTCGACGCGAAGCAGAAACTTGCCCGCGTGGTGGCGTGCGAAAAGCCAGTTGAAGAGGGCGGTTCGGGCACTGCCGATATGCAAAAACCCCGTGGGCGACGGTGCGAACCGCGTAACGACTTTGGCCATTCTTAACCTCTTAGCAACCATCAGGGGCAAAACTCCTGCGATCTTTAAGCCATTCCGCCAACTAAGGACAAGCGCCGTTGTTGGGCTATCTTTCTATTGCACTTGAGGAACAACGCTCGCGGTATTTTCTGTGGGTGCCGGTTTTGCTTGGCGCGGGCTCTGGAGCCTATTTTGCGCTCAAATTCGAACCGGTTCTGCCCTTGGGTGTGTGGCTTGTCGGGTTGCTCACATTATTGGCCGGCGGCATCTATGTCCGCAGCACGATTGTGCGCCTTTTGCTTGCGGGGCTTTTTTGCGTTGCGCTCGGTTTGGCATTGGCCACTTTAAGGACCCACATGGTTGCGGCACCGGTTTTGGCGGAGCCGTTTTTCGGGGCTGTCGAGGGCAGGGTGGTGAAGCTGGACCGATCCCAGTCCAACCGGCTTAGAATAACATTGGACCGGGTGATCCTCTACGGGCTTGAGCCGCAGGAAACGCCTGCGCGGGTTCGTATTACGTTGCCCTCCAAAGATGCGGCATCGAAGGCCGGTGGACGGGTTTTGATTTATGCCCGTCTTGATGGTCCCGGTGCGCCCGTGGAGCCGGGTGGTTTTGACTTTCGTCGTTGGGCTTGGTTCCACCAATTGGGAGGCGTTGGCTATGCGCTTGGACCGCTATTGCCGTCTGCTACCGCGCCGGAACGCCCGATTTCAATCCGTTTGGTTCAAACCAGACATTGGTTGTCGGATCTTATTCGGCGGGAGATACCGGGTAACAATGGCGCATTTGCCGCAGCCATTCTAACGGGTGACAGATCCGAGATTGACCCGGCGTTGCTGAATGATTTGCGGGCCTCCAATCTTGCACATCTCTTGGCGATTTCCGGCCTGCATATGGGCTTGCTGACGGGCTTTATCTTTGGGCTTTTTCGGTACGGGATTGCGATTATTCCAAATCTCGCCTTGCGGGTGAACGCCAAAAAATTGGGAGCGGCGGCGGCGATGCCTGTGGGATTGGCCTATTTGTTGATTTCAGGAGCGAGCATTGCGACGCAACGTGCCTATGTGATGGTGCTTGTCGTGTTGATCGCCGTCCTGTTGGACCGTCCAGCATTCACCTTAAGAGCGGTCGCTTTGGCGGCCTTGATCATCTTGATCATATCGCCTGAAAGCGTCACTCAAGTCGGCTTTCAAATGTCGTTTGCGGCAACAGTGGGCTTGGTGGTTGGTTTTGAGGCGTTGCGCCATTTGAGCATTTGGAAGCGCCCCGTTACCGGTTGGAAAAAGTTTGCGAAGGGGGCGTTTTCGGTCGCGTTCTCGTCTGCGGTTGCCGGAATGGCCACGGCTCCGTTTGCAGCCTTCCATTTCAATCAATTTGCGCAATACGGTTTGGTGGCCAATCTTTTGGCCGTGCCGCTCATGGGGTTTGTGGTTATGCCAGCGGCGATCATCGCATTACTTCTTGCCCCCTTCGGATTGGGCGGCATATTTTTCTGGGCGGCTGGCACCGGGATTGGACTTATCTTGAGTATTGCACAGATAGTCGCTGGTTGGGATGGCTCGGTCATTCGAATAGCTTCAGGGAATTTGCAGGCGCTTCCCATTTTCGCAGGAGGCTGTTTGCTGGCTATCCTATGGCTTGGCCGTGTTCGGTTTGCGGGTGTTGTAGTGGCTTGTTTGGGACTTGTTTTGTGGGGCATTTCTGAAAGGCCGACTGTGCTGATTGATGCGTCGGGTAAATTGGTTGGTGTGATGACACCGCAGGGCCGGGCGCTCAATAAGACCAGAGGCGGGAGCTTTTCGGCCAACTCATGGCTGGAAAACGATGGCGATGATGCCCGGCAAGCAGATGCGGGTGCACGTGTTTGGGATGCCCCGTCATTGGTTCATATAAAGGGTGACGGGCCGCTGAATGCAGAAGTCTTATGCGCTATGAATGAAATCGTGATCGTTCCCGATGTGAGCCTGCCTGCCCAGACCGGTTGCGTAGTGATTGATCAAGCTACACTGAAGAAAAACGGTGCGACCGCGATCTATATGAATGGTGATGAACTCATAATAAAGGGCAGCCGGACCACGTCTGGGGTCCGGCCTTGGAGTTCTCAATAGGTTCGAATAAGTCCGACCATGCGGCCCTGAATGCGTACTTGATCGTCGCGGTATACGCGTGTTTCATAAGCTGGGTTGGCCGCTTCAAGCGCAATCGCTGAACCACGGCGGCGCAGGCGTTTTAGCGTGGCCTCTTCTTCCTCTACCAATGCCACGATAATATCGCCATTATTTGCATCTGGCTGCTCACGAATAACGACCACATCGCCGTTGTGAATGCCTGCATCAATCATCGAATCGCCTTTAACTTCCAATGCGAAGTGATGGCCGGAGCCTGCCAGCATGGTTCCGGGCACGGCCACATTATGGGATGCGTGGGCAATGGCCGATATCGGAGTACCCGCCGCAATCCGGCCCATGACCTGTAACTCAACCGCATCCAGACGGGCAGGTATCGGATTGGTCGCGGGGGGTAGGCCATTATTGCCGCCGTCAATGACTGACGGCTTAAAGCCAGCTTCGACCAAGCTCTCGGGCACTTGCAAAATTTCGATAGCACGGGCGCGGTGTGCCAAGCGACGAATGAACCCACGCTCTTCCAAAGCGGTAATAAGACGGTGAATTCCAGATTTTGACCTTAGGTTCAAAGCTTCTTTCATCTCGTCAAAAGATGGTGAAACCCCATCCTTTTCGAGCCGCTTTGATATGAATTTCAAAAGCTCTAACTGTTTTTGGGTCAGCATTGCCGTCTCTCCTGCTCCTTGGTGGGCACCTCAGGCCCTCACACCACTTTGGGTATGCGTTTTGTTCCTTATCGTTCTATATGTGTTCTTGGTTTGTGTCAAACTGTCAAGGCAGTCTGATCGAGGAGACGTTAAATATGGGTAAATTCTACCACAGCGCCTGATTGTTGAGCCGGATCGAAGGGGGGGCGGATCATAAGGGCGTTGGAGGCGCTCAAGATGCTCAACAGGGAGCTATCTTGGCGTTCATTGGGGGCGCAAACCCAACCATCTGGGCCCGAGGTTACGGTTGCGCGCATGTAGTGCTCTCTGGGGCCGTTTGGGCCGATGTCGCCGTCCAGTCGCGCTAGAATTTTACGGTCTGGATGATAGCCCAAGCCAAGAAAAGCGCGGATGGCCGGGCGCAGAAATATGTGCGCGCACACCATTGAGGAGACCGGATTGCCCGGCAAGCCAAGCATTGGGGTGCCGCCCAGAAGGCCCGCCATCAGTGGTTTTCCCGGTCGCATGGCCAGCTTGTAAAATGACAGATCAAGCCCTTCGTCTTGAGCGGTGTTTTGTACAAGATCATGATCCCCAACGGATGCGCCGCCCAAGGTCACAATCAGATCTGCACTTGCTGCAAGTTTGAAGACGGCTTTCAGGTCGTCTTTGGTGTCCCGGGCAATCGGAAGAAGACGCACGACCGCACCTTCTGCCTCTAACATCGCCTTTAGTCCGAAATTGTTTGAGGCGACGATTTGGTTGGCGTTCGGGGTTTCTCCCGGCCAGATCAGCTCATCACCCGTTGGGATCACCGCAACCACTGGTTTGCGCGAAACCTCAATTTTGGGCACGTTCAAAGATGCAAGCAGCGCGATATCGGAGTGCGAGAGCTGTCGTGGCGCATCAAGTGTAAAGCCCTTTGCATAATCTACACCGGGTGGGCGCACATAAGCTTTGGTGTCATATCCGTCGCGCACGCGAATTGTATCATTCACCCGCTCTGCATCTTCTTGGATCAAAATGTAGTCAGCGCCTTGGGGCACCGCTGCGCCCGTGAAAATGCGCACAGCCTGACCGGGCGCGACCGTCAGGGACGACGAATGGCCTGCCGCAATTTCCCCGATCACTGTGAGCTCCGCGCCGACGGTCAAATCAGCGCGACGAATAGCGTAGCCGTCCATTGCGGACGCGGCAAAGGGTGGCTGGTCGCGTTGCGCCACAACGGGTGTGCGCAAAATTCGACCGCCAGCTTCTGCAAGCGGGACAGATTGTGTCCCGATCACCGGTAACAGTGCTGCAATTTTGGTTTGCGCTTCTTGAACCGTTATCATCAATCGGCCTGAAACTTGCCGGACTTTCCGCCGTCTTTGAGGCGCAATCTGATGTCTGAGATGACCATTGAGCGATCCACGGCCTTGACCATATCGTAGATGGTGAGTGCTGCAATATTTACCGCCGTGAGCGCTTCCATTTCAACGCCGGTCGGCCCTGTCGTTTTGACCGCCGCGGTAATCTCCACCGCGTCTGCGCCAACAGGTTCCAAATCGACACTCACCTTTGAGAGCGCCAGCGGATGGCACAAAGGTATCAAGTCATGGGTTTTCTTGGCGGCCATAATTCCGGCCAACCGGGCCACCCCAAGCACATCACCTTTTTTCGCGCGTCCCTCGACAATCAAAGCCAATGTGTCGGGCTGCATCGAAATCCGGCCCGTAGCCACTGCCACGCGCGCGGTGTCAGGCTTGTCCGAGACATCGACCATTTGGGCCGCACCGTCCTTGTCAAAGTGGGTGAGTTTGGCCGTCATGCCGCCTCTGGTGTCCATGGGCTGGACAAAAGTGCGCGGGTTGCGCCCTCTACATTTTCTTCGCGCATCAGGCTTTCGCCGATCAAAAAGCAGCGCACACCGTATTGGGCCAATCGCGCCAGATCATTTCGCGTTCGCAGCCCGCTTTCGCCGACGATTAATTTCTCGGCGGGGACTTCACGGGCCAAGGTTTCGGTCGTCGACAGCGATGTCTCAAATGTATTGAGATCGCGGTTATTGATACCCAGCAGGCGGGACTTGAGTTGGTGCGAACGTTCCATCTCTTGGAGATTGTGCACCTCGACAAGAACATCCATGCCTTGCTCAAATGCAGCATTTTCTAGCTCGACGGCTTGGTCATCCGAGACACTGGCCATGATAATAAGGATGCAATCAGCTCCAAGGGCACGCGCTTCGACGACTTGGTAGGGATCATACATGAAATCCTTGCGGATCACCGGTAGATCGACGGCGTTGCGCGCGGCAACCAGATAATCGTCATCCCCTTGAAAGCTGGGGCCGTCCGTCAGAATGCTAAGGCAGGTCGCGCCGCCATCCGCATAGGCTTTGGCCAGAACCGGCGGATCAAAATCGGCCCGGATCAGACCCTTTGAGGGGCTGGCTTTTTTGATCTCTGCGATCAAGCCGTATTGCGCAGTAGAGGCCTGCTTATAAAGCGCATCATAAAACCCGCGTGTGGGGGAGGCCGCGCGGGCTGCGGTATCGAGATCGTCCAACGACCGCAACGCCTTTCGCGCGGCGATTTCTTCAAGTTTGTAGGCCTTTATCTTTTCTAAGATCGTGCTCATTGATTTGTCGCTTTCGCAAGGGCATTCAATTTGGCCTTTGCGGCCCCACTATCGATACTCGCCGCGGCGCGCGCGACCCCATCTTTCAGGTCGTCTCCATCGCCGGCTACAACAATTGCAGCGGATGCATTGAGCAAAACGGCATCACGATAGGCGGAAGGCTCTCCGTTGAGCAGCGACGTCAATGCGGCTGCATTTTGAGACGGCGTGCCGCCTGCAATCTCTTCGAATTTCCGCTCAACCAGTCCTGCGTCTTCGGGGTGAATTTCAAACGCATCGATGCGGTTATTTGCCAATCCGACCACCGATGTCGGCCCAGAGATCGCAATTTCGTCGGTTCCATCGGATCCGTGAACGAGCCAGGCGCGCTCGGACCCAAGCGTTTGCAAAGTTTCGGCCATAGGGCGCAGCATCTCGACAGAAAACGCGCCAGTCAGTTGGCGTTTGACATCGGCGGGGTTCGTCAACGGGCCCAATATATTGAATACTGTGCGTGTGCCGAGTTCCTGACGCGTAGGCATCACATGCTTGACCGCCGGATGGTGCATTGGTGCCATCATGAACGCGAGCCCCACGTCATCAAGCACCCGTTGCACATGGTCGGCTTCGATCATGACGTTTACGCCCAGTTCGGAAAGTGCATCCGCCGCACCGGACTTTGAGGATAGGTTGCGGTTACCGTGCTTGGCGACGACAATACCCGCGCCTGCGACAACAAGCGCTGTGGCCGTTGAGATATTGAGGGTTGATTTTCCGTCACCGCCTGTGCCGACTATGTCCATCGCGCCTTTGGGGGCGACGACCTTGTGGCACTTGGCGCGCATGACGGCTGCCGCCGCTGCATATTCGTCCAGAGTTTCGCCCCGCGTGCGCAAAGCCATAAGAAATCCGCCGATTTGGGACGGTGTCGCGGCGCCTTCCATAATAATCCCAAAGGCGTCTTCGGCCAACTCTCGGCTCAAAGGCCCGTCTGCGGCCAGAGCGATGAAGCGCTTGAAGTCGTCGGTTTTCATGCGACCTCCGCGATTTCGAGGAAGTTTTTTAACAGCGCATGACCGTGCTCGGACGCGATGCTTTCGGGATGGAACTGGACCCCGTGGATGGGGAGTTCCCGGTGGGAGAGCCCCATGATAGTGCCGTCTTCAGTTTGAGCCGTTACTTCGAGTACATCGGGCAAGCTTTCGCGCTCCACGGTCAATGAATGGTAGCGCGTTGCTTCAAACCCGTCTGGCAGGCCTTTAAACAAAGCCTTGTTTTTATGCTGAATGGTTCCCATTTTGCCGTGCATGATGCTACCGGCAGACACCACTTTGCCGCCGAAGGCTTCGCCGATTGTCTGGTGCCCCAAGCATACACCAATTAATGGTGTCTTGGTTGCAGCCGCAGCAGCCGTCAGGGCAAGGCAAATTCCAGCCTGTGACGGATCACACGGACCCGGAGACAGCACAATCGCATCGGCCTTCATGGCCATCGCCTCTTGTACGTTTATCTCGTCATTGCGGTAGACCATAGCCGTTTGCCCCAGCTCACCAAAGTAGTGAACCAAGTTGTAAGTAAAGCTGTCGTAATTATCTATCAGCAGTAGCATTTCGCAATATCCGGCCCTATTTCTGCCCCTCTTGCGATTTTTATGGTACGCGGGCGAGTGATGGATATACATGCTCTGAGAGGGTAAAAGGGTCAAGAGCATCTTTTGGGCAAGGTCCTAGACAAGGAATTTTAGGTGATGGCGGGTCGTAACGGGTCACAAAGAAAAGGTCTATTTGCAGGGTTTCTGACGGGCGCGGCCCTTTGTCTGAGTTTGGGCGCGGGCGCGACCTATCTTAGTCCTTTGCAAAGAGGTGAGGGTCAAGCGGCCGAACCCACGGTGGACACGGTTGAGATAAATCCCACTTCGCCTGCCGGCGAGGCGCCTGACGTCGCAATTATAACGCCAAAATCGGATTTTGAGCTAAAATCGCCTGAGGCCCCAAGTAATGAGCAGCCCGAGACGGATCGCGATGACGGCGCTGTGGCGGCCAATGTGCGTGACGCCATTGATCCTGTCCAGACGGGTACATCGGAGATGGAAACGCCACCTGCCGCTGTACCCCTTGATGCGGAAACTGCCGATGTAGAGCTGGTCGCACCGACGGTGCAAAAAATGGAACCACTGGCCACATCTGAACCCGCCCCTGAGCAGAATGTCGCGGAGATTGATGTGAAGTCTCCCGCTGATGTGAAAACGGCGCCTAGTGCAGAAGTCTCAGACATATCACAACCGGGTGTCGAAGACGCACCGGCTGCCCCATCGTCCACATCTCCACAGGTCGAGGCCGCAGATGCTGACACAGGGCCCGTTGCGTCCCTGGAAGATCCGCGCCCGGAGCTAGATGACGTCCCGGTGGAACCCGCCGAGAAGCCTTCCGCGACAATTCAAGCGCCGGTGGTTGCCGCGCCCCAAGCGGCTGAGGCTCCCAAAGCTGATGTGGTGATTGCGCTCAATCAACCGCCGGTAACGGCACTGAAACCGCCTTTGGTCGAGCCTACCGATGAGACCGTTGAGACTGCGGTGCCAGAGAGCGACACTGAGAGTGCCTCTACAGAGCCGGTTTTGTCCGCACCTGCGGAAGAGGAGGCCACGCTTAGTGTACCGGAGCCCGAAACTCTTCAGCCTACACCGTCGCCTGATGCCCCTGAGCAAGTCGCGGCACCAAGAGTTGATGCGGAGCCGGAAGCCCCCGTCCTAGATGGTGCGGAAGCTGGCTCTGAGGGTGAGGCAGCTGGTGACGAGCCTGCGCAGCGGGTCGATCGCAGGAACCCGCCGCCACCGACGTTTGAGGGGCGTGCGTTTGATGCTTTCGCAGCTCGCTTCGTGCCGCCCAATGACAAACCATTTCTTGCGATCGTGCTGGAGCACATCGGTGATGGCAGCGTTGATATGTACGATCTTTTGAACTTTGGGAGGCCGATCACCTTCGCGGTGAACAGTAATGATCCTTTGGCAAAGTTTAGGGAAAGCGAATTCCGCAAGGCGCGTTTCGAAGTGGCGGTTTTGGTACCTGATGACCCGTCAACCGGGCTTTCTGAATCGATGACAGATGCCGGAATTCCATTGCGCTTAGACGACTATCTCACGGCGGTGCCGGGCGCGGTTGCTGTTTTAGACCGGGCGGATAGCGATTTTTACCGTGATCCGCGAAAGGTGACGGCGGTTGCCTCAGAGCTCAAAACGACCGGCAGGGGACTTTTGATTCATGAGAAATTCGGGGTGAACCGGGCCTTGGAAGCGGCGCGTTCCGAAGGCATTCCGGCGGCCTCCTTGGTCAGGGTGATTGATGAGCAGCGTGATGCGGCCAGCATTCGACGTGCTCTTGATCGCGCCGCACTAGATGCCAGCAAAACCGGAGCTGCGATCGTGTTCGGACGCACACATCCTGAGACGGTCGCTGCGATCTTGCCATGGCTTTTGGGAAATAGCGCCCGCTCGGTGACGATAGCGCCGCTCACCGCTACCATGAACCGGATCGAGGAGTAGGCAGGATTATCTGCCTACTCGTTGGTCTTATTGGGTGTTGGCTTTGTGCTCGCGCAAATGCCGCAGGACGATTTGGAACCATTCGCCTGACTGCTTGAGTTCTCTGAGGGCGGAATCGAACTCGGACAAGATCTCAGCACCTTGCGGATGGTTTTTAGAAATAACGGCACCAATTGGAAGCACTTTGGCCAGCGCCTCCACATATAGGGTTTTGTCGGTGACACCCAATTCGCTCATTGGCAATTCGGCGACTTCGGGTGCCAGAACAACAACGTCATATGTGCCATTGTGCAGGCCGCTGATACAATCAGCCGGGGATTGGGGTTGAGACAGATTTGAGGTCAAGTTGTCCGCTTCAAGAAAGAAGGTTGAGTATCCCGCCGGGCGGCAAATCTGCAGATTGGCGATGTCCTCATAAGAGCTGGGAGCGGGATCGCTGGCGCGAACATAATATCCCATAATTTGCTCATAAATCGGCTCGGACCAATCAAAGTTATTGCACCGAAACTGGCTGTCTTCGCCGAGGCGTGAAATGACGTCGCAATCGGGTTCATACCAAGCGATGCTAAGATCGTATGCGTGATCTGTCAGCAGCGGCGAAAGATGCGCGCCCCAGTCGTTTACGAAATCGATTTTATAGTCGGGCTTTGTTTCGGAGTTTGAAAGGGCGACGTTGACCATCTCGACCAGCATTCCGCCTTGCTCTTGATCTTCATTGGTAAACGGTGCCCAGTCACTGCCGGTCAAGACACGAATTTGACGGGCATTTGGAAAGGGCAGGCGCTCCACGCCGGTTTCAGTGCTGATGACCGGTGCTGTCGAGGCGGTCTGATTGTCCAGACACGGAATATCCAACACGGCATCAACTTTGATGATCCCTGGGTTTTCCCCGATCACGCTTGAATTTGCACTGAAGAGAAACTGAAATGTTTTTGGATCGCCGTAGGCGCGCTGTGCAATTGCGGAAAGCGAGTCTCCCGGGCGCACTGTGTAACTGCCCCCGCAGGAAATTGCTTGGGCTGAGGCTACTTGGGGCAGGGCGCTCAAACCGCCGGTTGCTGCCAGAAATCCGGCTACGAGAATCGATGTCTTTGAGATGGTCATGTATGTCCTCCAACAGTCGTATGATTTTTATTCACTAAAGAGCGCTGTGGAAAGGCAAACCTGCGCATGTCGCGTGATTTGGGCGGTTTCGCTCCAATTGGCTTGGCCAGTCTTGGGCTCAATGACTTTGCCCGCCGCGGAAGTTCACGAACCGTGCAGCTTCATGGGCGGCCTGAACAAGTGCTTTGGACTTGTTGACCGTTTCTTGAAACTCATCTTCAGGGTTGCTGTCCCAGACGACGCCGCCACCCGCTTGAATGAAGAGTTTTCCGTCCTTCACCACTCCGGTTCGCAGCGCGATACACACGTCCATTTCACCGGTGGCCGAGAAGTAGCCCACACCACCTGCATAAACCCCGCGCTTTTCCTCTTCCAACTCGTCGATGATTTGCATGGCCCGTACTTTGGGCGCGCCAGAAACCGTGCCTGCCGGAAGCCCTGCCAAAAGTGCTGACAAGGCATCATGCTCATCGCTGAGTTCGCCTACAACATTAGAGACGATATGCATGACGTGGCTGTAGCGCTCGATGATAAACTTATCTGTTGGGCGCACCGATCCGATTTTGGCGACTTTGCCGACATCATTTCGGCCCAAATCCAGAAGCATCAGGTGTTCGGCGCATTCTTTTGGGTCGGACAACAAATCCGCCTCCAAGGCGCGGTCTTCGTCTTCGTTCGCACCGCGCACACGCGTACCCGCAATCGGGCGGATCGTTACTTCCTTACCTTTGAGGCCAACCAGAATCTCAGGCGATGCGCCCACGATCTGAAAGTCGCCCATGTTAAAGTAAAACATGTAAGGCGAAGGGTTGGTGCGTCGCAAAGCGCGGTAGAGCGCAAACGGAGGCAAATCAAAGTCCAGCGCCCAGCGATGGGACAGAACCGCTTGAAAGATGTCACCTGCCTTGATGTATTGACGGGCTTGCTCAACCATCTCGAAATAACGCTCTTTCGAGGTGTTCGAGACGGGTTCGGCCTCCATCACGTCGGAGGTTAGCTCGCGGGTCTCTGCCGCAGGCTGGCGATCAAGATCATTTACGGCATCCGCGACCCGCTCAGCGGCTTGTGCATAGGCGATTTTTGCCGAAACACCCTCGTTCACCCAAACCGGAGAAATAACGATTACCTCGCCTTTCACACCGTCCAGAACGATCGTGACGGTGGGGCGTATCATCGTGGCATCGGCAAGCCCCAGCGGGTCGGGATTAACGTCTGGCAAATGCTCGACATGGCGGATCATGTCGTAACCCAAATAGCCAAACAACCCGGCACCAATAGCCGGAAGGCCTTCTGGCAGATCAATCCGACTCTCTGCCAGCAAAGCGCGGAAGGACTCCAAAGGGGCCAGCGGCTCTTCGACGAAAGCGGTGCTGTCATAGCGTGCTTCACGGTTCAAATGCGCCTTGTCACCGCGGCATTCCCAAATCAAATCCGGTTTCATGCCGATCACTGAATAACGGCCCCGCACTTCACCGCCGGTCACGGATTCGAGCATGAAGCTCATCGGTCCTGCACCGGTAAGTTTGAGCATTAGGCTGACCGGGGTGTCTAGATCGGCCACGAGGCGGGTATATACGACTTGGTTCTTTCCCAGATCATAGGTTTTTGCAAAATCAGACGCTGTAGGAAAGAGTTCCATATCAGTAAGGGCTACCGGTGGAGAGTTGCCCCAAGACGTTATTGATCAGCGACTGGTTCACAGAAATTCCTGCCTCGGCCTGAAGGCCTTGGGTGAA
The DNA here is from genome assembly GCA_937920555.1 of uncultured Paracoccaceae bacterium. GTDB lineage: Bacteria > Pseudomonadota > Alphaproteobacteria > Rhodobacterales > Rhodobacteraceae > CAKZTM01. The sequence goes on from CAKZTM010000024.1 coordinate 72,591, forward strand.
ATATGCGAAGAGGTCATTTGCGGTGCTGGCATCAATCTGGGTCTCTATCATGCCCATTTGCGCATCGATCTGATCGCCAACCAGAACCGCTGGAACAATATCGGTGATCATAGCAATCAAAACGCTACCGGTATCCTCTACAACGACCGCCTCGTCTTGCTGCGCTGCGAATATTTCGCGCACAAACTCTGGCGGTGTGTCTTCGATAATGTCGTTGCGGCCGAAAGGCGCCTCTTGGATGACCGTCATATCCAGTTCGGATGCGATCTGGCCTATTGGCTCGCCGGCGGCAATCCGTTCCTGTAGCGAGTTGCCCAGCTCAGTTAGGCGTTTGGTGGTCTCGGCCAAAACCCAAGCGGCTTCTACATCTGCTTTGACATCGGCCAGCGGCTGCAAGGTCGGCTCCCTGATCTCGTCCACACGCAGCACAAAAATGCCGTCTGACAGGCTTCGTAGATCACGATCTTCATCAATGCCTGCGGCCAGCGCTTCTTCGCGGAACGCCTGATCTGCTGCAACGCCATCATCGGTTTCAGAGGTCAGAGCGATCGCCCCCAATTCCATGAACGTTTCTTTGGCCACGTCCTCAATGGAGGCCCCCCCTGCGATCAGATCGTCGATCGCATCGGTTTCCTCGGAAATGCGCGCCGCAGCTTCCGCTTGGGCAAGCTCGCGGCGTAGCTCCTCGCGGACATCATTTAAGGTTACGTTCGTCGCATCAAGAACCGCGTTGATGCGGAAAATTGCAGGCCCAAGTCCGGTTTCGACGGGACCATAAATACCCGGCTCCTCGGTTCCAAACAGCAGGTCACGGGCCGGAGTGTCCAGTTCTTGCGCGGTCACCTCACCCAATTCCATGTCCTCGGACAAAAGCCCACGGTCCGCCGCGATACCTGCGAAATCAACGGTGCCCGCGTCGATGCCGTCAATCGCTGCCTGAGCCTCTTGGGTGCTACCAAAGACAATACGGTCGAGTATCCGACGTGCGGGGGCATTGAATTCCCGCGATCTTTCTTCGAAAAGCTCTTCCAAAGCGGCCTCGGTAACGGTCACATCGTCCAAAAGCATGTCTTCGGTCACATATGCATAGGTGATGTTGCGGGTCTCGGGCAGGGTGTAATCCGCACTATTATCTTGATGAAACGCAGCCAGCTCTGTGTCAGAGGGTGATCCAACCGGCACATCTAGATGAGATGCGTTCAACCGCACCCATTCAATAGTCCGGCGTTGGCCAAGAAATTTCATAATTTCCGTCGCAGCCGTGTCGTCAACGCGCACGCCCCGGGTAACGGCCTGTTGGAAGAGCGCTCTGGTGGTTTCATCCCGCAAGATCTGATCGTATTCCGCAGGCGAAATATTGGCACTTTGAAGCGCGAATTCATAAGATGTTTGGTCAAAGCCGCCACCGGGGCCCTGAAAAGATCGGTTGGTCAAAAGTTGATCTCGAACGGTCTCGTCACCTACCGACAATCCCAGAGTGAGGGCTTCATTGTCGATGGCGGCTGAGTTCAAAAGTTGGCCCAGAACCTGTTGGTCAAGGCCGAAGGCCCGCATTTGATCGATGGTGAATGCGCGGCCGACCTGAGAGCCGATCCGTTGGCTTTCAAGATTAATCGCCCGCACATATTCGTCGACGGTCACATTTTTCTCACCGACACCTGCAACCGCTGTGGCTCCGCCTCCGGCACCCGATTGGCTTATCCCAAAGCCAGCAAGGCCCACGATAAGAAGCAAAATAATCACCCAAACAAAGACGTTTGATTGAGAAGAGCGAAACGACTTTAGCATCAGTGATCCTACACTTGGTGAGTATTGAATTGGACTTCTATGATGCGGAAAGAACAAGGGCAAGGGGACACAGACCACAGAGGTGTGGGTTCCAAACCGCAGTAAATTTGCGTTAAACACAAACTGGTGGTTAAACATGCCCGACAGCCGACTTATTCAGCTAATCAACCGTTTGGAAACATGACCGACGAAACCCTTCAAATCATCGAGACCAACGGCATCAAAATCCCGTTTGATCCGCGCATCATTACGCCCAAAATCGAGCGCCCGATGCGCAACAATCGTTATGAGGGTGGCGAATGCGCGGCCTTGCGCGAATATCTAGAGCCGGGGGACCGGGTGCTTGAACTGGGCAGCGGCATAGGGCTTTTATCTACGGTTGCCGCAACGACCCAAGGTGTGGAGGCGGTCACGACTGTCGAGGCAAATCCCGAACTTATCCCGGTCATTGCGGAGACACACCGGATCAATGGTGCAACCAATGTCACTTTGATCAATGGTGTCGTTTCCGCACAGCCTGGAACACATCTGGATTTTTATCTGCGGCCAGATTTTTGGGCATCATCGATGGAGCCTGACAGCCGTGCCTTTAAGCGGGTGGTTTCTGTTCCGTCATTTCAAATTCAAGATCTCATAGAGGATAAAAACCCGACGGTAATTGTCAGCGACATTGAGGGTGCGGAGCTTGGGCTTTTTGATCATGCCGATCTTTCCGGCGTGAGGCTAATGATTCTGGAGTTCCACCCGAAGGTTTACGGGGACACGAACTTGATGGCGATTATTGGGATGTTGGCCACGAAGGGATTGCATCTTGTCCCGTCTGAGAAGCCCTCTACGGTCCGCACATTCCTGCGCCAGAACATTGCGACGGGGGCGGCGGTCAAAGGTGCGCATCGGCCTGACCTCTCACATCTGACCGACAAGCCTTGGGATCCGCAAAACGCCCGGTTTTTAGTCACCACCTGCATGAAAGATGAAGGGCCTTTCATTCTGGAGTGGCTCGCGTGGCACAAGGCTATTGGAATTCAAGATATCGTCGTGTTTTCCAATGATTGCACAGATGGCACGTCGGACATACTCGACCGGCTGGATGCGCTTGGTGAGTTGCGCCATCTTCCAAATCCGGCGCTTGGCTTTGGAGAGACCAGCTTTCAACCGGCAGCACTGGCCTTTACGCCTTATCTTTCGGAGTTTGGACATGCGGATTTCTATATTTCGATAGATGTAGATGAGTTCATCAACATTCGCGCCGGGCAGGGGCTTATGTCTGATCTTTTGGCAGAGACTGGCCCCTTTGATGCGCTCTCTATGAGCGAGCTGAACCACGGCAGCAACAGGCAAGACAGTTTTGAGCCGGGCCTGCTTATGAAGCAGTTTCCGCGCCATCAGCGGGAGCGGCCGGGCAAATGGAGATCCCGGCGCGGCGTTAAAACCATTGTGCGACTTGGCGACAAGGTAAAGCATATTCGCAATCACCGACCCGATATGCGCAAAGACAAGGGCGACGTGACATGGCTGGACGGGTCGGCACGGCCGCTGGCCAATCTGCATGATGATCCAACGGAGAACGGAATTGATGTCCGCGGGACTTATGATCTGGTGAGCCTTGATCACTTTGCTTTGCGGTCCATCGGCTCATATCTGATGAAAATGGCCCGTGGGGATGTTGTGGTGTCGGGTAAATCTGTTTCGCCGCGCTATTGGCGCATGCGCGACCGGGATAGCGATCTGACATCAAGTTTTGAGCGGCAATGGTCTGGGTTTCAGGTTAAGTACGATGCGCTTATGGCGGATCGTGAGCTTTCGCGCTTGTATAAGGCCAGTTGCAACTATCACCAGACCCGCATTGCGGAGCTCATGGAGTTGGCCGAATTCAAAGAGCGTCGGGACTGGATACTCAATGAAGTTTGGGCGGACAAAGAGGCCGAAACGTCTAGGGTGGCTGATACGTGAGCGATTTGCCCAAGATTGCAAGCCTTTGGATCGGTGGCCGGCTTTCTTGGTTGGAACAGCTTTGTTTGGTGTCCTTTGTTGATGCCGGTCATAAAACTACGCTTTACAGCTACGCGCCTATCGAAAATGTCCCACGTGGGGTTGTTCAAAAACCGGCTGAGGGCATTTTTGCGTCAGAACCGATGTATCGTCATGCCCGGACAGGTAGTCCCGCCATTCATGCGGATTTGTTTCGTCTTAACCTGCTGAAAAACACTGATCAGATTTGGGTCGATGCGGATATGTATTGCTACCGTCCGTTTCGCTTTGACACTGAATTCGTTTTTGGGTGGGAGAAGCCCGGATTGATTTGCAACGCCGTTTTGGGCCTTCCTCAAAACTCCCGTGCGCTGACGGATATGTTGAGCTTTTTTGAGGATGAATATGCGATCGCACCGTGGCTAAAACCTTGGCAAAGGCGCGAGCTTGAAGCGGAGCGTGACAAGGGAAATCCGGTCCACATGACCGAGCAAAGCTGGGGGTTTACCGGCCCGGGGGCGGTCACTCATTTCCTAAAAGAAACCGGCGAGGTGACCCACGCCCGGCCCGAGGCCGCATTTTATCCGATCTCGTTCAAGCACCGGAACCACATGATTATGTCAAAGTTTGATGTGGATGCCGAACTGGGGCCTGATTGTTATGGGGTGCATTTCTGGGCGCGCCGGATGAAGCCCCGCTTGGAGGAAAAAGAGGGCGGGGTTCCGCGTCGCGGAAGTTTCATGGCCCGTTTGATTGAAAAGCATGGGATCGACACTGATGCGGCCCCGATCCCCAAGAAAGTTAAGGTCAATCCAAGCGAGCTGAGCGATCCCAATATTCGCGCCGAGATCGCATTGAGTTATCTCAAAGGCGAGGCATCCGCCGAACAACTGGCCCGCCGCTATAAAATTGAGACGAAACTGGTGAAAGAATGCGGAGCGGCCTTAGAGCAGGCCGCACCAGAGGTGTTTCGCAAGTTAAGCGGCGAGCATTAGGCCCACCGATACGGCGCTTGGCAGGGGCTTAGTCCGGTTTGCGTTTCAGCTCACCCCTTTTAGGTTTACGCGTTTCGGTCTGGAATATTGACCGCCGCCAGAGATGCGGGCCGCTCAGCGCACCGGGTCACCCAGTTCTGAATGTCTTTGAAGTCTTCAAAGCCGACCAGATCACCACCCTCATAGAAGCCGACGAAGGCCCGAACCCAAGGCCAAGAGGCAATATCGGCGATCGAGTAGCTATCCCCGACCATAAAGTCCTTGCCCGCGAGTTGACCATTCAGGACATTGAGGAGCCTTCTGACTTCGTCGATATATCGCTGCTTGGGGCGTGGGTCGTCGATCTCTTTACCGGCAAATTTATGGAAATATCCAAATTGCCCCATCATTGGACCAAGTCCGCCCATCTGGAACATAACCCATTGGATCACCTGATATCGCTCCGTGTCGCTCGCACCTAGCATCTTCCCCGATTTTTCAGCGAGATAGATCAAGATGGCGCCACTTTCCCACAATCCCATAGGTGTCCCGTCGGGGCCGTTCGGGTCGATGATGGCAGGGATTTTGTTATTGGGATTGAGCGATAGAAACTCTGGCGTTGTTGTATCACCGCTCAGTGAGATTTTATGCGCCTCATATGGCAGACCGGTTTCCTCTAGCATGGCGGAAACCTTGATTCCGTTCGGCGTTGGGAAGGAATAGAGCTGGATACGGTCGGGATGATTTGGGGGCCATTTGGCAGTTATTGGGAATTGAGCGAGAGATGTCATGCAAGCCGCTTTCGTGTTTTCAAAAATGATGTACTAGACATATTCGCTTTTACTGCTGACGCCACCCCCGCATGTGCAAAAGTGTCAAACACTTGCGGTCTTGGGCTGAGCGGATATCTCCATTTTACAATATTTACCTTGGGTTTCGGTTGCGAATCCGATTCTGTTGCGGTTAGGCTTGCCCCACCAAGACAAGATTGTCGGCAAAACGCTTGTGTGGCGTTAGGGGAGATCGGCTTGCAGCCATATACCAAGGAGAACGCTTTTGTGGCGTTCGACCGCGTGCAAAAGAGTTACGATGGCGAAGTTCTGGTCGTAAAAGACCTTAACCTCTTTGTCGGCAAGGGCGAATTTCTGACCATGTTGGGGCCGTCAGGCTCGGGCAAGACGACGTGCCTGATGATGTTGGCCGGTTTTGAGACCGCCACCCATGGTGATATTCTTCTGGGCGGTCAGCCGATCAACAATATTCCGCCCCATAAGCGCGGGATTGGCATGGTGTTTCAGAATTACGCGCTCTTTCCGCATATGACCGTGGGGGAGAA
>CAKZTM010000025.1 GCA_937920555.1 uncultured Paracoccaceae bacterium
CGCCTCAGCGACCCCTGCTGCGCGAAGTCGGTCCATGACAAACCGCGGCAAATCGAAAAGAGCCCGATCCCCCTCCCCTTGAGCGAAATACTGGGTGAAGGCGGGATCGGTATCGGCAAACTCCTCCACGAATTCCGGCCCTACTTCATAAGCGCGCTGCGAAATACAAGGGCCAACACAGGCCGCGATCCCGTCCCTTTGCGCACCAAGAGTGACCATCTTGTCCAGCGTCGCCTCAAGAATTCCGCTCACAGCACCGCGCCAGCCGGAATGGGCTGCGGCCACGACGCCTGCCGCGCGATCCTCGAACAAAACCGGTGCGCAATCGGCGGTCAAAATCCCCAAAGCCACTCCCGGCGTGGAGGTGACCATCGCATCGCATTTGGGTGGATCACCGGCCCAAGGACCAGTCACAACGGTTGCATCTGCTGAGTGAACCTGGTGAACGGACACCAAATTATTATTGTCCAAACCGAACACTTTTGCAGCCGAAAGCCGGTTCTTTCGCACGGTGTCCTTGTCATCATCCGATCCAAGACCGCAATTCAGTCCCGCATAGATGCCCGTCGAAACACCGCCGATCCGCGTGAAAAATCCGTGTCGACCGGTGGTTAAATTATCAGCGTGTATCGGTTGCAGCACCATGTTGTCCTCAAAATCCGAGCGGCTTGGGATCGCCCGCCCGCGTGATTGCCATTGCTTTGAAAAGCCTCCCCATTTCGTCCTCATGGGTCAAGCGGTGAAGCGCCGCATTGATCTGCGCCCGGGCCTCATCACCTTTGCCACGCACCAAGGTTTCGGCCCGCTCGGCTATGCCCATAGACGCCAGAAACTGCCCTTGGGTCGTCAGGAAAATTGCACAAGGCTCCACAGCCCGCGCTAAATCGCCAAAATTCACATGTGTGGTCAGATCAGCCAAACCGGGCTCGGCCAATGGGTCCGTATAGGCGTGCCCCCGCACCGCTTGCAGCGTGTCACCGCTGCCCTGCGCGTCACCATAATCGAAGATCAATGCAGCCCCGCCATGATCGTTGACGAGCGCCCCGATCTCAGACGCAATCCGCCGAGCGCTGGCACTGCGCTCAACAATGGTCCCGTCTGGCAGGGCCATTCCAAAGCCTAGCTCAGCCGTTTTTCGGTGCCCAAAAGCGAGATTATCGCCGTCAACACGGATAACCCGCTCAAGCCAGACATCGCCAACCTTTTGGTATTGCGCCACCGGCAATGCGTCAAAAAATTCATTTGCAATCAAAAGCGTAGGAAGGTCCTGTAACTCAGTTACATGACTTAACCAATTGGCTTGGACGCCCGGCAAACTTTCCTGCTGAGCGCTACGCAACGTGTCGCTGTTTTCTACCAGATAAAGACGGGATGCGTCCAAGAACCCCGGCACAGATTGCCCGACCCGCAACACATCTGCCATGAGCGTCCCGCGCCCCGGCCCAAGCTCCACAAGATTGAACTGATTAGGGCGGCCCAGATTGATCCAGGTTTGTGCCAGCCAAAGGCCTACCAATTCTCCAAACATCTGGCTGATCTCGGGCGCGGTTGTGAAATCGCCTGCCGCTCCAAAAGGATCACGAGCCATATAATAGCCATGTACCGGGTGGCTGAGGCACAGCTCCATGTAGCGGTCCAACGGCATCGGGCCGCCAGCCGCGATCTCCTCTCGGATGATATTCTCAACCGGCGTCATGCCCGCCGCGCGCTCCAAATCAGCAGTATCACACCAATTGCAACCATGGGCAGCGATAAAATCTGTCCCATTGTGAGCCCGGCAATCACATGGCCAAACGGATTATCCGGCGTGATATATTGGGCATCCGCCTGACGGAAATACTCCACAAACGTTCGTGCAAGGCCGTAGCCCAAGAAAAACACGCCGATCAGCCGGCCGGGCACTTTGAGCCAACCGCGACGGACGCCAAATATCATGACAGCAAACAACAAAAGTCCCTCAAGTCCAGCCTCATAGAGCTGGCTGGGGTGGCGCGCGCAAATTCCCTCCCAGTAGGTTGGGCATGTTTGCGCCCGCTCGCCGGGGAACAAAACCGCCCACGGTACATCTGTGGGCCTACCCCAAAGTTCTGCATTGATAAAATTGGCCACCCGCCCGAAAAATAAGCCAATTGGGGCCACAACCGCCATCGCGTCGCCAATCCCCAACGGCCGTGCTCCGTGGACGCGGCAAAACAACAAGCCTGCGACGATAACACCGGCAAAACCGCCGTGAAACGACATGCCGCCTTGCCAAATATAAAGAATTTCAATGGGGTGGCTCAAATAATAACCCGGCTGATATAGCAATGTGAAGCCCAGCCGCCCGCCAATAATTACGCCCAAAATGACGTAAGTGAGCAAATCCTCAACCTTTTCGGGAACCGTCGGAGGCGTTGCACTGCGCCACAAATGGGCCTTGCGCATCAGGCTGCGGACCATCCAAAACCCAAGGATCAGCCCCGCAATATAGGCTAACGCATACCAGCGCAGCGCCAATTCAAAACCAAATACATCGATGCTGACCAGATTCGGTCCGATATCGGGAAAAGGAATATATGACTGCATGGATCCGCCCATTGTTTGGCCACTTGTTGTCGTGCCAAACCCCAACTTGTCAAGGAACGACTTGGCATCGGGCCTTAGCGCACCCATATAAGGGGCACAAAGATACGCAAAGGAACGGCCCATGCAATCTCGCAACAAGATTTTTGACGATATTTCCCAGCTTATGACCAACGCAATGGGCATGGCCCACGGTGCCCGGTCCGAGGCCGAAAACGCCATGAAATCCATGATGGACCGGTGGTTGGCGGACCGTGATTTTGTGACCCGTGAGGAATTTGATGCCGTCCGCGCCATGGCTCAAAAGGCCCGCGAAGAGAATGAGGCCCTGAAGGCACGCATCGACGCGCTAGAAACAAAATAGGTTGCTACCTGCGGTTACGGGCAGCCAAAAGCTTGAGGCGGAGCGCATTGATCTTGATGAAGCCCGCCGCATCTTTTTGGTCGTAAGCGCCCGCATCATCCTCGAAGGTCACATGGGCCTCTGAGTAGAGCGATTTTTCTGACCAACGACCAACCGTCTGAACAGAGCCTTTGTAGAGCTTCAACCGAACCGTACCGGACACATGTTCTTGGCTGGTGTCAATCGCCGCCTGCAACATATCTCGTTCAGGACTGAACCAATAACCATTATAGATCAATTCCGCGTATCGCGGCATCAACTCATCTTTCAGATGAGCAGCCCCTCGATCGAGGGTGATGGACTCAATCCCGCGATGGCCTTCGAGCATGATCGTTCCACCGGGGGTCTCATAAATACCCCTTGATTTCATACCTACATAGCGGCCTTCGACCAGATCAAGTCGGCCAATCCCGTGCTTGCCGCCAAGCTCATTGAGCGCGGTTAACATCTCAGCCGGCGACAATGATTTACCATTCAACGATACAGGATCGCCGCGCTCATATCCGATCTCGATATGCTCCGGCATGTCCGGCGCATCCTCCGGGTGAACCGTCCTCTGGTAGACGTAATCCGGGGCCTCGACGGCGGGGTCCTCCAACACTTTTCCCTCCGACGAGGTATGGAGCAAATTTGCATCGACCGAAAACGGCGCCTCCCCGCGCTTGTCCTTGGCAATGGGGATCTGATGTTCCTCAGCAAACGCAATCAGCTTGGTGCGCGACGACAAGTCCCACTCCCGCCACGGAGCGATCACCTTAATCTCAGGGTTTAGCGCATAGGCGGACAACTCAAAACGGACCTGATCATTGCCCTTACCGGTGGCACCATGGGCTACCGCATCAGCGCCGACCTCTGCCGCGATCTCGACCAAACGCTTTGAAATCAATGGCCGCGCAATGGAGGTGCCCAGCAAATAAAGCCCCTCATAAACCGCATTGGCCCGGAACATCGGGAAAACGAAGTCGCGCACAAATTTTTCGCGAACATCTTCGATATAGATGTTGGACGGCTTGATCCCCAACAGCTCCGCCTTGGCGCGGGCGGGCTCCAATTCCTCACCCTGCCCCAAATCAGCAGTGAAAGTGATAACCTCGCAACCGTATTCGATTTCGAGCCACTTGAGAATGATCGAGGTATCAAGCCCACCGGAATAGGCGAGCACAACTTTCTTTGGCGCGGACATGGGTGCGTTCCCTTAAAATGGATTGACAGGGTGTTACTGCCTCGGCCCGATTGGAGCAAGTCGAAACATCTGCGACCAACTAACGTTACTCCGCTAGCGTGGTAACGCCGGTTTCTCGATTTAAAACATAAGGTTAATCTCAAGGCGACGCCCTGAATATCACCGCAAAATTGAATGTGGCCTCAGGTCTAATTCCCCCGTAAAAGACAACCACATGCTCAACTATGACACATATGGCCCCGAAGACGCGCCTTCACTTCTGATCGCCCACGGCCTGTTTGGCTCCGGGCGCAACTGGCGTGCGATTGCTAAGCGCCTGTCAGCCGAATTTCGCGTCACTACCATCGACATGCGCAACCATGCAGATAGTTTCTGGTCCGACGAGATGACGTACCCCACCATGGCGCAAGATTTGGCCGAAGTGATTGAGGCCACCCATCCACCGGCCATCGTTATGGGCCACTCCATGGGTGGGAAAGCCGCAATGACTTTGGCGCTCACCCGGCCAGAATTGGTTGAGCGCTTAATTATCGCCGACATAGCACCGGTGAGATACACCCACAGCCACGCTCATTTGATCGATGCAATGCAAGCTGTCGATATGTCAAAGATTGAAAAACGTGCCGATGTGGGCGATGCGTTGAGCGACACCGTCGATGACCCTGCCCTGCGCGCGTTCTTCTTACAAAGCGTGGAGATTAAGGACGGCCGCGCTAAATGGTTGCTGAATTTGGCCGCGTTAAAGAACTCAATGCCCCAGATTATTGGCTGGCCTGACATCACCGGTAGCTACTCTGGCCCCACTCTGTTTGTGGCAGGCGCCAACAGCGACTATGTCGACGAAAAGGGCCGCGCTGCCATCAAACCGCTCTTCCCAAACGCACGGTTCGCAAAACTCAAAGATGCGGGGCATTGGCTTCACGCCGACCAGCCCCGCGCGTTTGTCGAAACGCTAAGGCTCTTTTCGAAGGGCTAAAAACCCGCCTCAGAGCGTTTCAAACGCGATGGCAATGCCCTGACCGCCGCCAATACACATGGTACAAAGCGCCTTGCCGCCGCCAATCCGCTCCAACTCGTAAAGGGCTTTGATGGCGATAATCGCGCCAGTGGCACCCACCGGATGGCCCAACGCAATGGCTCCACCATTTGGGTTCACCCGCGCCGTATCAAGCCCCAGCTCCTTATTCACAGCACAGGCCTGCGCAGCAAAAGCTTCATTGGATTCAACCACATCAAACTGATCTGCGGTCATCTCCAACTTAGCCAGCAAATTTCGCACAGCAGGGACAGGTCCGATGCCCATCACCTCCGGCCGCACCCCGGCGTGAGCATAGCCCAAAATACGCGCCCTTGGCTTGAGACCCGCCTTGGAGGCCGCATCCGCGTGAGCCAACACCAATGCCCCTGCCCCGTCATTGATGCCAGACGCATTGCCCGCCGTCACAGTTCCATCCTTTTGGAACACCGCCCGTAACCCGCCAAGTGTATCAATATCCGTGGCCTTGGGATGCTCATCGGTATCAAACGGCACCATATCGCGTTTCACCCGCACCTCGATCGGCGCAATTTGCGAGGTAAACCGCCCTTCCGCGATCGCGTTGGCCGCACGGTGCTGGCTTTCAAGGGCAAAGGCGTCCTGATCACCACGGGAAATCTGATGCTCCTTCGCGACATTCTCCGCCGTCACACCCATGTGGCCGGTGCCAAAAGGACAGTTCAAAGCCCCGATCATCATGTCAACAATCGCAGTGTCCCCCATCTTTTGACCGAACCGCCCGGTTGGCAGAATATGGGGTCCGCGTGACATGCTTTCCGCACCGCCAGCAATGGCGAAGTCCGCATCACCCAGCATCAAAGATTGCGTGGCAGAAACAATGGCCTGCAAACCCGACCCGCACAGCCGGTTGACGTTCATGGCAGGAACCGTTTCGGGCACGCCTGCCTCCATGGCCGCGACCCGGCTCAGATACATATCGCGCGGCTCAGTGTTGATCACGTGACCAAGTGCGACATGTCCGATCTGACCACCTTCGACGCCTGATCGTGCCATCGCCTCGCGCATGACATGCGCCCCCAAAGCACTGGGAGCAGTGCCCGCCAACGCGCCACCAAAGGTTCCAACCGCCGTACGCGCGCCGTCAAGGATGACAATATCCGTCATGGTTCTCTCCCATTTTTGAGGGTCGGACCTCAGCCCGAATTAAGCAATTTCTCCACAGCCGATTGAAACACCTTCCGCTCCTGCGGATCAAGGGCACTAAGCAAGCTATCCGCGAATGCATTTGCCAACGGTGTGATTTCAGACATCGTCTTTCGCCCTTTACGGGTGAGTGACAGAGCCACCAAGCGGCGATCCTTCTCATTAGAGACTTTCTTGATAAGCCCGGCCATTTCAAGCGTTTGCGCCGCTCTAGAAACTTTGGACTTATCCATATCGACGCGCGCATGTATCTCTCTGACAGACACATCCCCCCCTTGCGACAGATGGGCCAGAACCCGCCATTCCGGGATCGTCAACCCAAAGGCTTCTCCGTAGGTCGCGGCGAATTCGCGGGACGTCCGGCTGGCCAGAACCGCCAGTTGATAGGGCAAAAACCCTGATAGCTGAAACATAGGGCCTCTTGACATCATTTCATTTACAACGATATGAATTCCGCTAACAAAGCCACGATCACTGCCATTAATCAAGCGCAATTTTTGAACAAAGGAGCGCCCATGAACACGCAGAATAAACCCGGAGCCTCCGACATCTTTGACAGTCGCTATGGCACGACGCCGGGATATTTGCCCGGCTTTGGAAATGATTTTGAGACCGAGGCGTTGCCCGGCGCACTCCCGCAAGGGCGCAACTCCCCGCAACGCTGCGAGTACGGGCTTTACGCCGAGCAGCTCTCCGGCTCACCCTTTACAGCCCCGCAAGGCCAGAATGAGCGCTCGTGGATGTACCGCATCCGCCCATCGGTCAAACATGTGGGCCGCATGTCAAAAATCGATATGCCTTATTGGAAGACAGCTCCCCATGTGCTCGACGATGTGATCTCATTGGGGCAATACCGCTGGGATCCAGTGCCATTCCCGAAAGAGCCTCTGACCTTCATCACCGGCATGCGCACCATGACCACCGCAGGCGATGTAGGCACGCAAGTAGGCATGGCCTCGCATGTCTACCTCGCCAATACCTCTATGGTGGACGACTATTTCTATTCCGCTGACAGCGAGCTTCTGGTCGTCCCGCAACATGGTCGGCTTGAGATTTTCACCGAATTTGGACGCATGGATTTGGAGCCATTGGAGATCTGTATCCTGCCACGCGGCATGGTCTTTAAGGTCGGACTGCCCGATGGTGAGGCCCGCGGTTTTGTCTGCGAAAATTACGGGGCCAAATTCACTTTGCCCGGACGTGGTCCAATCGGGGCCAATTGCCTTGCCAACCCGCGGGATTTCAAGACACCCGTGGCAGCATTCGAGGACAAGGAAACCGAATGTTCTGTAACCGTCAAATGGTGCGGGCAGTTCCACCGATCAACCATCGATCACTCCCCCCTGGACGTGGTCGCATGGCACGGAAATTACGCACCATATAAATATGACCTGCGCACTTATTCTCCAGTTGGGGCTATTTCCTTTGATCACCCCGATCCATCGATATTCACAGTTTTAACGGCTCCAACCGCCGAAGAAGGCACTGCAAATATTGATTTTGTGATATTTCCAGAGCGCTGGCTGCCTCAAGAAGACACGTTCCGCCCGCCTTGGTACCACAAAAACATCATGTCCGAGCTGATGGGCAACGTCTACGGCATCTACGACGCCAAGCCCAAAGGGTTCATTCCCGGCGGGATCAGCCTGCACAACTGCATGTTGCCTCATGGGCCGGACAATAACGCGTTTGAAAAAGCCACAACCGACAGCTGGGACCCGATGAAGCTCACCAACACAATGAGCTTCATGTTTGAAACCCGTTTCCCGCAAATGCTGACGGAATTTGCCGCCAACGAGGCTCCTATTCAGGACGACTATGTTGACTGTTGGGACGGGTTGGAGAAGAAGTTCGACGGAACACCGGGATTAAAGTGATCCGCAAACGGGAGAGATTATGCCACTGCTAAAAAGTTGGGTCGAAACGGCCAATGACCCGGACGGGGATTTCCCGCTCAACAACCTGCCCTACGGCGTTTTTTCCGTCGGCGGCGACGATCCGCGCTGCTGTGTGGCTATTGGAGACAAAGTGCTCGATCTTGCCGCTTTGGAAGCCGCAGGGCTGATCGGCGTGCAAGGCGAGCCGGTCTTTGACCACCCGTTCCTCAACGAGTTCATGGAACTGGGAGCCGAGATTTGGGCCCAAACCCGTAGCAAACTTCAAGATATGTTGGCTGATGGCGCCGATCCCAAAGCTATCACCCCCGCGCTCCACGCCCAAAGCGACGTTGAAATGCACATGCCGTTTATTGTCGTGGAATATACTGACTTTTACGCAGGCCGCCATCACGCCACCAATGTGGGCACCATGTTTCGCGGCGCAGAAAACGCGCTGCCGCCAAACTGGCTCCATATTCCCATTGGCTATAACGGGCGCGCCTCTACGGTTGTGGTCTCGGGCACGCCCATTCGCCGTCCACTTGGCCAGCTCAAGCCGCCCGATGCTGACGCGCCGCATTTCGGCCCATGCAAAAGGTTGGACATTGAACTAGAAATGGGTGCCGTGGTGGGAACCGGCAACCGCATGGGCGAACCTGTCACCGTTCAGGAAGCCGATGACATGATCTTTGGCTATGTCATCCTCAATGACTGGTCCGCGCGCGACATTCAAGCGTGGGAATACCAACCGCTGGGCCCGTTTCAGGCCAAAGTCTTCGCCTCATCCATTAGCCCTTGGGTCGTGACAAAGGCAGCGTTGGAGCCCTTCCGCTGCTCCACGCCAGAGCGCGAAAAGACACTCCTGCCTTACCTGCAAGAACCCGGACCAATGCTCTATGATATTGATCTAGAGGTGAAAATGCAGGCGACCGGTTCGGATACGACAACAACACTGAGCCGCACCAACTACAATCAAATGTACTACTCGGCAGCCCAACAACTGTGCCACCATGCCATTGGCGGATGTGAGATGAGCGTCGGCGACCTGCTCGGATCGGGTACAATTTCAGGCCCCGAAAAAGACGAACGCGGCTCCCTTTTGGAAATATCCTGGGGCGGCAAGGAACCGTTCACCTTAGACAGTGGCGAAACCCGTTCCTTCATCGAGGATGGCGATACTTTAACGTTAAGCGGTCGTGCCTCAGGGGATGGTTATAACATCGGATTTGGTACGTGCGTGGGCACGATCCTTCCGGCAATTGAGAAAGAGAACTGGTAATGGCCAAAGCATTCGCATCCCAAGGGGACATGACGGAAAAGAAAATCAGCTTCACCGAAGTTGGTCGTGATCTTTGGGCATTCACCGCCGAAGGGGACCCCAATTCCGGCGTGATTATCGGCGATGAGAGCGTGATGATTATCGAGGCCCAAGCGACCCCGCGCTTGGCCAACAAGGTGATCGAAAAGGTCCGCAGCGTCACCGACAAGCCGATTTCCCATGTGGTTTTGACCCATTATCACGCGGTACGGGTGCTGGGCGCCTCAGCATTTAACGCCCCACAAATCATCATGTCCGAAAAAGCCCGCGCAATGGTCGTGGAGCGCGGACAGGAAGATTGGGACAGCGAGTTTGACCGCTTCCCGCGTCTTTTTGAGGGGCACGAAAGCATCCCCGGCCTGACCTACCCGACCACCACATTCAACAATCGCATGACCGTTTATCTTGGCAATCGCAGGGTCGATCTAATGCATCTGGGCCGCGCCCACACCGCCGGCGACATTGTGGCCTATGTGCCCGATGAGAACGTGATGTTCACCGGCGATATCGTCGAGTACAAATCCGCCTGCTACTGCGGCGACGGGCATTTTCACGACTGGCCCGGCACGTTAGAGGCGATCCGCCGCTTTGACGTGGACGCGATTGCACCCGGACGCGGCGACGCGCTTGTGGGCAAAGCTATGGTCGAAGAAGCTCTTGATCTTACAGCAGATTTTGTGCGCTCAACCTACAAGCCGGTGGCCCGTGTCGCCCTTCGCGGCGGCTCTCTGAAAGAAGCATGGGACGCTTGTCGCGCTGAATGCGATCCCAAATTCTCCGACTACGCAATCTACGAGCATTGCCTGCCGTTCAACGTCGCCCGCGCTTATGATGAGGCCCGCGATCTTGACACACCGCGGATTTGGACCGCGCAAAGAGACAAAGAAATGTGGGCCTCTCTACAAGACTAGGCCCACATATGGTCTACAAGTGTCGCGGGTCACAATAGCCCGCGATCACCTTTTCAGATCAGGCGGCGTCGCCTCTGCGGCCAACGCACCTGCGACAACTTCTAACCCCTCCACCTTTGTGGATTTTTCGCCAAGACGCCGGACAGAAACCGTCCGCTCCTCCACTTCCCGCATTCCAACGGCCAGGATCACCGGCACTTTGCCAAGCGAGTGCTCGCGAACCTTATAGTTGATCTTCTCGTTGCGAATGTCAGCCTCCGCCCGGATGCCAAGTGCTGCTAATTTCTCAACAACCTCATGCACATAAGCATCAGCGTCCGACACGATGGACGCGACAACAACCTGGCGTGGCGCAATCCAAAACGGCAGCTTTCCGGCGGAGTTTTCGATCAAAATACCAATGAAGCGCTCAAACGACCCCAAGGTCGCCCGATGCAGCATATAAGGCCGATGCTTGTTCCCGTCCTCGCCAATATAGCTGGCCCCAAGACGCTCCGGCAGATTTGGATCAACCTGAAATGTGCCGCATTGCCAAACCCGTCCAATGGCGTCGGTCAAATAGAAATCGAGTTTGGGCCCGTAAAATGCACCATCACCGGGCTCAAGCGTGAAGCTGCGCCCGGTGGCATTAATTGCGCCTTCCAAAGCCCCCTCCACATGGTCCCAACTTTCATCGGACCCAACCCGGTTCTCGGGGCGGGTCGCAAATTTGATCTCGAAATCCTCAAAGCCCAAATCCGCGTAAATATCCGCGAGAAAGTTGATGAAGCGGGCGCATTCTTCCTCGATCTGATCTTCGGTGCAGAAAATATGCGCGTCATCTTGGGTAAAGCCGCGCACACGCATGATCCCGTGAAGCGCACCTGACGGCTCGTAGCGCGAACACGAGCCAAATTCCGAGAGCCTGAGCGGCAAATCCCGGTAAGACTTCAGACCTTGATTGAACACCTGAACGTGACAAGGACAGTTCATCGGCTTGAGCGCGTTAATCGCCTTTTCCTTGGCGTGCTCTTCCTCCACCTCGACCACAAACATGTGCTCTTGATATTTGTCCCAGTGGCCCGACGCTTCCCACAATTTGCGGTCGACAACCTGCGGAGTGTTGATCTCCCGGTAGCCACCAGCGCGTTGTTTTCGCCGCATATAATCTTGCAGCGTCGTGTAAATGGTCCAACCGTTAGGGTGCCAAAACACCTGCCCGGGCGCTTCCTCTTGCATGTGAAACAAATCCATATCGCGACCCAATTTACGGTGGTCGCGCAGAGCTGCCTGCTCCAGAATATGCATGTGCTTTTTCAGATCATCGCGGTTCTTAAACGCCACCGCATAGATGCGTTGAAGCATCGCCCGTTTGCTGTCGCCGCGCCAATAAGCCCCGGCAACCGACATCAGTTTAAAGCCGTCCGCAGGCACCTGTCCGGTATGCTGAAAATGCGGCCCACGGCACAAGTCCTGCCAATCCCCATGCCAATACATGCGCAACTCTTCATTGCCCGAAATGCCGTCAATCAGCTCTACCTTGTAAGGCTCGTCATTATCCTTGTAATGCTGGATGGCACGGGCCCGCTCCCAAACTTCAGTGCGAACCGGCTCCCGAAGATTGATAATCTCCTTCATCTTTTTCTCAATAACTTCAAGGTCTTCCGGTGTGAACGGTTCTTCACGATCAAAATCGTAGTAAAACCCATCCTTGATGACCGGACCAATGGTCACCTTCACATCAGGCCAAATTTCCTGAACCGCACGGGCCATAATGTGCGCTGCGTCATGGCGGATCAACTCAAGCGCCTGATCCTCGTCTTTGAGCGTGTGGATTGCAATATCCGCATTCTCGGAAAGTGACCATGCAAGGTCCCAATGCTCCCCGTTGACAGTCCACGAAATCGCCGCTTTGCCAAGCGATTTTGCGATACCCTCAGCGACCTCTTTGCCGGTAACCCCTTGGGGATACTCGCGTTTCGCACCATCTGGAAGGGTAAGGGTGATGTTGGCCATGGGGACCTCTCCTTGAGTTTTGGCGCCTACGAAACGCCCGGTTACAGGTTTGCAAACGGCATAAAGGAACCGATGATCAAGTCAACCACTAACACCGGTTGATGGCCCCGAAACAGCGCCAAACGGCGGCACCAGCTATGTGTGTGTTTTTGCACAAGACAGTCCTGCCAAAACCCCTTAGGATTTTCGAAGAATGCGAACGGGGATCACATGGCTGACGCTCAATACTATGACACGGCTCAGGGCCGCAGACTGGCCTACCACCAAACCCAAGGCACCGGGCCGGGCGTGGTGTTTCTTGGCGGCTTTGTCTCCGACATGGAAGGCACCAAAGCCGTTCACCTAGAGGATTGGGCAAAGGCGCATGGTCGGGCGTATCTGCGCTTTGACTACTCTGGCCATGGACGCTCCTCTGAGGATTTTCGCGATGGCTCCATTGGCGATTGGACACAAGACGCCGCCACTGTTGTATCTGAATTAACCGACACACCGCAGATCCTAGTAGGCTCATCAATGGGCGGGTGGATTTCTTTACTTTTGGCAAAACAAATTCCTGAACGGATCGCAGGGATCGTAGGAATTGCGGCCGCACCAGATTTCACCGAAGATAGCATGTGGGCGGCGATGACTGACGCGCAAAAAGCAGATCTCGACACCAAAGGCTTCATTGAGCTGCCCTCGGATTATTCGGAGGCGCCTTACGTGATTACCCGCAAACTGATCGAGGACGGCCGCAACCAATTGACGCTCCGCGATCCCCTGAACTTGCCATTTCCGGTGCGCCTCCTGCATGGAACCGCCGACGTGGACGTGGCAATGTCCGTTCCGTTGAGGTTAATCGAACATGCCACCGGCCCGGACATTCAGCTGAGCTTCGTCAAGGACGTTGATCACCGGTTCAGCGGGCCGCGCGAACTTGCGATGATCGAGGCCGCGATCACCGACATCACCGCAGTGGGAGGGCATGCGCAATGAACCGCTGGGTCAAAATCTTCGCCATCATCGTGGGAGCGATTTTCGTGATCAACACCTTTGCGCCACGCGAACCGATCGACTGGACCATCTCTTACAGCGACAATGATCTGGGCCCGGACGTGACCGCCTATCTCGAAACCCGAGAGGCCGAATTCGACGACATCATTGACGGTGCCCAGAAGGAGGTGATCTGGGCCGGAACCCCCAATCGCAAAACACCCCTTTCTGTCGTCTACATCCACGGTTTTTCCGCCACAAAACAAGAACTTCGCCCCGTTCCCGATCAGGTGGCCGAGGCACTTGGCGCCAATCTCTATTTCGCACGGCTCACCGGACACGGGCGCGGTTCGGAAGCGATGGCCCAGGTAACCGTCAACGATTGGCTCAACGATGTCGCCGAGGCCGTGGCCATCGGCCGCAGAATAGGCGAGCGGGTCGTGATCATCGCCACGTCGCAAGGCGGCACCATGACTGCCATGTCATCAGTCGATCTCAACTTGATGCAGAACGTCGCCGGCATCGTATTTGTCTCGCCCAATTTTGGCGTCAACTCATCCACGGCGGGCCTGCTGACCATGCCGTTTGCACGGACCTTTGTGCCATGGATCGCCGGTAAAGAACGCTCATGGGTGCCACATAATGAGGAGCAGGCGAAATGGTGGACGACACGTTACCCCATTGAGGCGGTGTTTCCCATGGCCGCCGCCGTTCAGGTCGCCGTGAGCCTGCCATATGATGGGGTTGTAACACCTGCGTTCTTCATTTTCTCCCCAGATGATACGGTGGTGAAAGCGTCAGCCACGCGACAAGTTGCCAAGCTTTGGGGGGCCACCAAAGAGATTTGGGAAGTTGAGATTGCCGCCACGGATGACCCAAGCGCCCATGTGATTGCAGGTGATATATTAAGCCCGTCCATGACCGATCCTGTGTCACAACGCATCGTGGACTGGGCCGGCAGCTTGTAATTGCACCAAAACGGCACAACACGTTAACTCCTATACCTAAGTTGTAGGAGTTAACCCTCCATTCCCGATCTCAGAGGATCACGCCGAACACGACGCACATCAGCCCGATGATCGATAAAAATAACGACCCCAGGTTAAGGGGGATGAGCGGCTGCAACTTGGCCTGCATTTCTTCTTGGGTTCCGCCTTCCCGCTTTGCTTTTGCGGCTTTGATAATGCAGATGAGCAAGCCAACAAGGCCGACGCAGGATATTATAACCCCTATAATCACCAGAAATTCCACGTTCCGCTCCTCCTGATCCAGCCGCCTCTATGACAAAACCCGCCTTTGGGTTCAAGTTAGGCTTGCTGCGCATGCGACCCCTCATTAGGAAAGCCCGAGGATCAGGTTTCCCACACAGGAGCAGCAGATGATGGATGACGCAATTTTGGAAGACACCAAGCCCGGCGATAATACCTACCGCGTGACCGCCGGTGAGCTTCGTGCTTTTGTCGAGCGTTTTGAGCGTCTGGAGGCAGAAAAGAAAGACATCGCTGACCAGCAAAAAGAGGTTATGGCCGAGGCGAAAAGCCGTGGCTACGACACCAAAATCCTACGCAAAGTGGTCGCCTTGCGCAAAAAAGACCCCCAAGAGATTTCTGAAGAAGAAGCCGTGCTGGAGCTTTACAAAGACGCGCTGGGGATGTGACGCAGGATCGCCCCCCTAGCAACCTATCCGTCACATAGCTAAAATGCCGCCATGACCGACGCAGGGCTCTCAAAGGCACGACCCTACTTTGACCGCTGGAGTGCCGGCGCGCTCATCGTGGCCGCACTTGTGTTGACCCCGCTTGTCGCGGTCGCATTCATGGCGCTCTTGCCCTCCTCCAGCGATTGGGGCCATCTGTGGCGCACGACCATGCCGCGCTACTTGGCAAACTCACTTGTCCTGATGGTCTGCGTGGGCGCTCTCTCCGCTGCCATCGGCACCGGCGCGGCTTGGCTGGTAGCGTGCCGCAACTTCCCCGGGCGCGGCTTCTTGCAATACGCGCTTCTGGCCCCGCTTGCGATCCCGTCCTACATCGCGGCCTACGCACTGGTGGACTTCATGGAATACGCAGGGCCCTTCCAAACCGGCCTGCGCGCCATGTTCGGATGGCAATCAGCCCGCGACTACATGTTCCCCGAAATTCGCTCGATCTGGGCCGCCATCGTGGTGATGAGCCTCGCACTTTACCCCTACATCTACCTGTTCGCCCGCGAAGCCTTCGAGACCCAAGGCGCCAACGCCCTCGATGTGTCGCGCTCACTGGGCTGCACACCGATCCAAAGTTTCATGCGCGTCTCGCTGCCCATGGCCCGCCCAGCCATCGTGGCGGGCACCGCAATTGTGATGATGGAAGTGCTCAACGACTTTGGCACCGTAGAGTTCTTCGCGATCCAAACCATGACCACCGGCATATTCAGCCTGTGGCTAGAAGCCGGAGACCGCGCCGGCGCCGCCGAGGTTGCCTGCCTGATGCTGGCCATCGTGATTGTCCTTTTGCTGGCCGAAAAGCTGAGCCGCAAACGCCGCAGATTTCACGCGCTGTCCAAAAGTACACGCCCCCTGACCCGCCAAACAGGCACCGGCCTCTGGCGCTGGCTGCCAACCGCACTTTGCGGCTTGCCCGTCATCTTGGGCTTTGTGCTGCCGGTGTGGGTGCTGATCTCGGTGGCCGATCCCACCGATTGGGGACGGGGCGATTTGTGGACCGCAGGCTTTAACACGCTTTGGCTGGGCACAACTGCCGCTGTAATCGCTGTGGCTGCGGCCATTTTCATGACCCAGGCGGTCCGCTATTCCAAAAGCAGATTTGTGACCCAAGCGGTCCCGGTCACCACCATCGGTTACGCCACACCCGGCGCAGTTCTGGCCATCGGCATCCTCGTCCCCTTCGCCTTTTTCGATCACCTTTTGGCCGACATCGTGCAAACTCTGACGGGAACCGATCCGGGCCTGCTTCTGACAGGCTCGGCCGCGGCTATCGTTTTTGCTTACGTGGTGCGGTTCTTTGCGATCCCTCAAGGGGCCATTGAAAGCGCCATGTCACAGGTCACGCCGGGCATGGATATGGCCGCCAGATCGCTCGGCCAAAGGCGCTTGGGGGTTTTAAGACATGTGCACTTGCCGATGATACGAGGGGCCACCGCAACCGCCATGGTGCTTCTATTCGTGGACGCTTCAAAGGAATTACCGGCCACATTGATGCTGCGCCCGTTCAACTTCGACACACTGGCCACCCGTGTCTATAACCACGCCTCACTGGAAGACTTGCAACGGGCCGCACCCGCTGCCCTGCTGGTCACAATGGCCGGGCTCTTGCCGATCCTGATCCTGTCTATCTCGCGCAAACGCTAAAGCGCGACCTTTTGTTAACTTGTGGGGTAATGGCCCTCGTAAAGAGGCCCCAAAGTGGCGTCATCAAACAAGGATGACACAGACATGCCACTGGCAATGTTCAACGTGGCCTGCGCAAACAGCGGCGCCGTGGGCACCATGCGGATTTTCGCACAAGCCTGAACCTTGGCATTGGCCTCAATCGAATCCGTGATCACCAAGCTTTTCATCACCGACTTTGTGATCCGTTCACAAGCAGGGTCCGACAAAACCCCGTGAGAGATATAGGCATGCACCTCTTTGGCGCCGTGCTCCATGATCGTCTCAGCCGCTTTGCACAGGGTGCCCGCCGTATCAACAATATCATCCACCACAATACAGGTGCGGTCTTTGACATCGCCGATCAACGTCATCGCCGCGACCTTTCCCGCACCAGAGCGCCGCTTGTCCACAATCGCAAGATCAGCCCCCAACCGCTGCGCCAGTTCGCGCGCACGCGCCACGCCACCGACATCGGGCGAGACAATCATCAAATCCTTCATGCTCTTTTTGAAGTGATGCTTGATGTCCAAGGCAAACACCGGCGAGGCGTAAAGATTGTCCACCGGTATGTCGAAAAAACCCTGAATTTGGGCCGCATGCAAATCCATGGTCAAAATGCGCTCAATGCCCGCCTCAGTCAGCAAATTGGCCACCAGCTTGGCGGAAATGGGTGTGCGCGCCTTGGTGCGACGGTCCTGACGGGCGTAGCCAAAATAGGGGATAACCGCTGTGATGCGATTGGCCGAAGAGCGCCGCAACGCATCCGCCATAATCAGAAGTTCCATCAAATTGTCATTTGCAGGGTTTGACGTGGATTGCAGGATGAACATGTCCTCGGAACGGACATTTTGGTAAACCTCGACGAAAATCTCGCCATCATTGAAACGCTCGACCCGCGCATCGATCAACTCGACCGCTTCGCCGCGATGAAAGCTGATGCGCTTGGCAATCCCCTCAGCCAGCGTTCGGTTGGCATTTCCAGAGATCAGTTTGGGTATGGTACTAGATGGCATGACAGTGGTCCCTCGCTCAGATTGAGAACCTCTGATGACAGCCGGGCTCTACAACAGATTGTGAGACGGGGCTTAGCAAACATGATTGCGCTTGCAAAGCACAGAACGAGACATGACTGTGCAGGAAATCTCAAAAAAGGACACAAGCCATGGCCCATATCGACTATTTCATGTTTCCAATTTCTCCCTTCAACTATCTTGCGGGACGCGGGCTTGACGATATTGCAGCAAAGCACGGTGCGACCGTCACCTATAAACCCTTTGGCTTGATGCGCATTTTTGAGAAAACCGGCGGCCTGCCGCCCGCGCAACGCCATCCGTCACGCCAAGCCTACCGGTTGCAGGAAATTGAGCGCATTGCGAAACTGAACAAGATGCCGGTTAATCTCAAACCAGCCCATTTTCCGACCAATCCAGTGCCTGCCATGTCCGCCATTATTGCGGCCCAAGATGCTGGCGGCGGAGATCTGAGCGGCCTGTGCTTTACGCTTTTGCGCGGATGTTGGGCCGACGAGCAGAACGTCGCTGATGACGCGGTGATCAAGGCCGCGCTTACCGCAAACGGGTTTGATGCAGGTCTGGCAGACAGCGGCATGCTCAGCGGCTCTGAAATGGTCGAGCGCAATACCAATGAAGCCCTTGAGCGCGGCGTTTTCGGCGCACCGTCCTATTTGGTGAATGATCAAGTGTTTTGGGGCCAAGACCGGTTGGCCCATCTTGACGCCTATCTGTCAGAGATCAGCTGAGGTATCCAGCGGAGCGCCTCTGACGAGGCGCATTCCATTTGAGCACTGCGTGCGGTCGGTGTCGGCCGCAAGGCACAGCTGGAACTGATAGGCTATGCCTGCGGAAATGCCGTGTTTGGATATTTATGGAACATTGAAAGGCGGGGGCCTACCGCAATCGCCCGATGGTGAAGATCGGGTCAAGCCCAGATTTGGTCAGAAACGCGGCCAGCAGTTCCGGGTCCGGTTGACCACCATATGTGCCCGTATCTTCATCCGCAAGCCCCCCCGACACAAACAAGCAATCCAGTCCTTCCCCTAATGCGCCCGGCACATCCGTAAGCACCCCGTCACCGATCGCCAAAATGCGGTCATCGGCCACCTCGTGCCCGCGCGCATTGGTCAGCAATTGTCGTGACAGTTCATAAATCGGTGCATGTGGCTTACCAAAATAATGGGTGACCCCGCCTGCTTGTGCGTAAGCCTCACCGATTGCCCCACCGCAAAAGATGCGTTTTTCGCCCACATCAACGGTCACATCAGGATTGGCGCATAGCATCGGCAGGCCGCGGTTCTTTGCATCCGCGATAAAGGCGCGGTAGTCATCTGGGGTCTCGGTTTGGTCATCCCAAAGCCCCGTGCAAATGATGCTTTCAGCCTGATCCAGAGCCACACGGTCCACCGTCAGCGGCTCACCGTTGAAGTCATCGAAAAACAGGTGATCCCTGTCTGGCCCAACATGGTAAATCTTTTGCCCAAATAGCCCGGCCGCCACTGCGATTTGCGAAGCATCCCCCGAGGTGACCACCAAATCCCAGCAATCATCTGGGGCACCCAGTCTATCCAGTTGCGCAATCACCCCAGAGCGGGGACGCGGGGCATTGGTCAAAAAGACCACCGACCCACCCTTCGCGCGAAAGGTCTGCAACGCGGAAATCGCGGCAGGAAACGCCGATTTGCCATTGTGAAGAACCCCCCACAAATCACAAAAAACCGCATCGTAACGGTCCGAAATCTCTGCAAGGCTCTCAATAATTTGGGTCATAACTGCTCACATATAACTTATGCGCATCTATCCCGATCCCCCGCCAAGCATCAACCCCGATCACCAAACTGCGCCGCAACCGTCAAAAACCCTACCGGCAGGTTCCCCTACCGCGCGATTGCAGATGGAAATGGTCCGCGTGCAAGGCATTGAAATCTGGCCCCAAAGTGGTCTGGAACCACCGGCATGCACCATCGCGCGCCGCCCGTAAAAACTGCGCATCCGCCCCATCACCTGCCCAGCCATCGATAAGGCGGATGCGGTCCCCGCCTGCAAATCTAAAGGCGGAAATATCAATCGCCTCGGCGGTGGCGTGGGTGCTCATACGT
This sequence comes from uncultured Paracoccaceae bacterium, assembly GCA_937920555.1. Lineage (GTDB taxonomy): Bacteria > Pseudomonadota > Alphaproteobacteria > Rhodobacterales > Rhodobacteraceae > CAKZTM01. Next base: position 19,904 of record CAKZTM010000025.1, read on the forward strand.
CCCCCGCTTCCCCCCGGCGTGCGAATTTCCCGGCAATTGTAGCTGGACAGATGATCGATCCGGGCAAGCGACAAGCCTAGAATCTCCTCGGCGGCAGGGCGCAAATCATGCGCCTCCCACATGGCCATCCGCAACGCGATGCTGCACTGGGTCTCTACCGGGGCCATGCCAGCCTGCCCTACACCGCTGAGCGAGACGCGATTGGCAATACCGCATTGCGGGCTCTGCACAAAATCCTCCATCCGCCTGTACGTCACATCACCTGTTGCAAGGGCGGCGAAACAACGCTCAGAATTGTCAGCCGCGCGGCGCAATTTGAACGGTGTAAACGGAGTTACAGGATCGGAGATACGCAGCGGCTCAAGCGGGTTCCATTCCCGCGGCAGGCCCGCATCTGGATTTGTCAAAAGTTGATACCCAGCCCAAAACAGGCCTCCCCAAAAGAGCAGAAGCGAGAGCCAGAGTGCTAAGGATCGACTAGCGGATCGCATGAATATTGGGCCCGGTATCGGTACGAATAGGCTTTTGACGCCAATTAAAGGCGAAAATATGAAAAAGGGAACGGCCTGATCTTGGCCATTCCCCTACATTTTCACACCGCATTTCAGAACCAAACAGGACGCGCCGCAAAGCGCATCCTGCCATATCTCAATACCGGTACTGCTCAGGCTTGAACGGACCTGTGGTTTTCACGCCGATATAATCCGCCTGCTCACCGGACAGCTCCGTCAGCTTCACGCCAATTTTGGCAAGATGAAGCCGCGCCACTTTCTCATCGAGATGCTTGGGCAGGGTGTAGACTTTATTGTCGTATTTATCGCCACTCACCCAAAGTTCAATCTGCGCCAACACCTGATTGGTGAAGGAGGCAGACATCACAAAAGACGGATGTCCAGTCGCATTACCAAGGTTCAACAAACGGCCCTGAGACAACAAAATCATCCGGTTGCCCGATGGCATCTCGACCATATCAACCTGATCTTTGATGTTGGTCCATTTGTGGTTCTTGAGCGCCGCCACTTGGATTTCATTGTCGAAGTGACCAATGTTACCAACGATGGCCATGTCCTTCATCTCGCGCATATGCTCAAGACGGATGACGTCTTTGTTGCCGGTCGTGGTGATGAAAATATCCGCCGTGGACACAACATCCTCCAACGTGATCACCTCAAACCCGTCCATGGCCGCCTGCAGCGCGCAAATCGGATCAACTTCCGTAACCTTCACCCGCGCACCGGCCCCACGAAGAGACGCCGCCGAACCTTTACCAACGTCGCCATAGCCGCACACAACAGCCGTCTTACCTGCCATCATCGTGTCCGTAGCGCGGCGAATACCGTCCACAAGGCTCTCTTTACAGCCATATTTATTGTCGAATTTCGACTTGGTCACACTGTCGTTTACGTTGATCGCCGGGAACGGCAGAAGGCCCTTCTCCATCAACTCGTACAAGCGGTGCACACCTGTGGTTGTCTCCTCAGAGACGCCCTTGATCATGTCACGCTGCTTGGTGAACCAACCCGGATTAGCCGCCATGCGTTTCTTGATCTGCTTGAAGAGCTCAACCTCTTCTTCCGACTGAGGTGTCTCGATCAGCTCGGTCTCACCGGCCTCAACCCGCGCACCAATCAGGATATACATGGTCGCATCGCCACCATCGTCCAAGATCAGATTACAGCCACCCTCAGGGAAGTCGAAAATCTTATCCGCATAATCCCAGTATTCTTCCAGCGTCTCGCCCTTGATGGCAAAAACCGGCGTGCCACCAGCAGCAATCGCCGCCGCCGCGTGATCTTGAGTGGAATAGATGTTGCATGACGCCCAGCGCACATCCGCGCCCAGCTCCACCAAAGTCTCGATCAAAACCGCAGTTTGGATGGTCATATGCAAAGAGCCCGCAATCCGCGCGCCCTTCAAAGGCTTTTCCGCACCATACTCTTCACGCAGAGCCATCAACCCCGGCATTTCCGTCTCAGCAATATCAAGCTCTTTGCGCCCGAACTCCGCAAGCGAAATGTCTTTTACAATATAGTCGTCGGCCATCCGTCAAAATCCTCTCGAAATCACTCACATAACTTGGAGCCGCCGCATAACACCAACAAGTTAATGCAGCAATACCGAGAGCATATAGCGCGTTAACTCGCTTGGCCCAGTTGCAGTTCTGTCTCAGGCATATCCAGCCAGTTTTTGCCAGCCGCCGCCACGCAGGTCACGCCGTTAGCCTTTGTGATCAAGATCGTCCACGTGCCGCTGTCCTTGGAGGTCCAGATTTCCACCATCTTGGTGTCCGTCTCCAAACCGCTGGCCCGGTGGCTCTCTTGATATTTCGACTGAAGCTGCGTGATGATCTTGTCACGTTCACCACATGCGGTTTGCGCCATTGCTGTGCCCGCAAAACCCAGTGAGAAGACTGCACTTATCAAAATTCCGAAACCGTTTTTCATCTGGCTTCCTACTCTTTAACGCCCGTCCCCAGGATCACGCGCCCCGCTTTCGACTGGAAAGGAAGGGGCACTTCCCGTAACTCTGGTATGGCATCCCAAAGGGGCGATATTATGAAGACGCTAATACACTGAAATGATGGACAATATGCGAGAGATGCCTTGAAACCGCCACGGGCTTGGCAAAGAATGCTATCGGGACGCAGGCTGGATTTGCTGGATCCCGCCCCCTTGGACATAGAGATCGAGGATATAGCCCACGGCCTGTCTTTCGTGGCGCGTTGGAATGGCCAAACCAAGGGCGAATACCCCTATTCGGTGGCCGAGCACTCAGTGTTCGTCGAGCAGCTCTATAGCGTCATGACCCCGGAGGCTCCGGCGAAATGGCGTTTGGCCGCCCTTCTCCACGACGCCCCCGAATATGTGATTGGCGACATGATCAGCCCGGTGAAATCCGCCGTGGGTCCGGGCTATAAGGCCATGGACGAGCGGTTGACCGCAGCAGTGCATCTGCGCTTTGGCCTGCCTGCCGCCATCCCTGCAACCGTCAAAAAACAGATCAAACGCGCCGATAATTATTCGGCGTGGTTCGAGGCAATCTCGATCGCAGGCTTCTCCACCCATGAAGCCGCAAAGCTCTTCAAAGAGCCAAAAGGCATAGACCCCGCCCAAATGACCCTGCATCTGCGCCCGCCTATGGAGGCCAAACGCGCATTCCTGTCTCGGTTTGAAACACTGCTCGGCCAAATGTGACGCCACTGCCGCTATTGCTACGGCAGAGCGGAAAACCTAAGAATGACCCGCAACCCATTTTTCCCGAGAGGCCACGCAATGACCCTAAATCACCTGACCATAGCCGCGCTCGTTGCCATCGCACTCGCCTCCCCCGCCCAAGCCCAATCAGAATTTGAGGCCCCCCTGTGCGAGGCCGCCACAACCGGCCGCGTTGTCGAGCTGGTGTATGACAAAGACGCCAGCAAAGGCTGCGAGCCACGGATCATCGACGTGCATCAAGTGGCCATCGGCAATAACGGAAAGCTCTATATGCATGGCTGGCAAAGCCGGGGCTGTACCAAAGGCCGGGATTTTGAAGCCAAACGGATTTTCAGATTTGACAAGATTAAGTCAGTGACCCTCATTGACGGCACGTTCGGCGAAGAGTCCCAATCTCATAAAGAAAGCGGCTGGGACGGGTGTATCGGCTCAAACTGCTTTATCAAAGAGAATATCTGCGAATAAACCCGGGCTGGGATCGCCCCCGCAATGTCCCACCTAAACCCCAAAACACCCGGATCGCACCGCGCGACTTTTTACCATCCGGCTGCGAGGCAGGAAATAGCTCAACTCTGACGGTACAGTTGCTTACGCGCCTCTGTTGGAATACCAGCCAGCACCACCGAAGTTTAATATTTACAAAATCCACTACTATGGTCGAGTTGGAAGGACATTAATTGTCTGAGCCGTTTTAGGAATTGGCCCGATGTCCGCCTTTTTCTTACATATCTGCGCGTTGATACCGTAGCCGGTGGCGCAGATGACCTCAGGATCAGCGCCCCAACGGTCAGCCGTCGCATTGCAGGCTCCTTAAAGCGCTTTGCCTTAAATACCAACCCTGATCGGTCAGAACCCGACCTTTGGCGCCACTTGCCGTTATGCCAGCCGCGTGGCGCGCGGACTTTCATCCATTTGGAACGTAAGATGCTCGACCAACCGCAAGGATAACTCCGCCTTGTCCTTGGCATAAGCGGGATCATCCCACAGATTTCTGGTTTCTCTGGGATCCGCCTCCAGATCGTAAAGCTCACCCCATGTCTCGCCCGCAAACACTGAGAAACGCCATTTTTGATCCCGCAACGTGCGCACACGAGCGGCCTTCTTGAACCCCATCCGTGGCCCGCCGTCATTATGCTCGATTAATACCTCGCGCCGATGCGCCGTTGTGCCGTCCAAAGCGGCCAGAAAACTGCGCCCCTGCATGCCGTTATAGGGCTCCAAACCGGCCCGCTCCAAAACACTCGCAGATAGATCAATGGTCGAGGCCATAGCCGCCGTGCGCCGCGCGGCCCGGGTTTTGGGGTCTGACCAAATCATCGGCACCCGCGTGATCGATGGCAATTGCAGCGGCCCTTTGAGCATCATGTTGAAGTCGCCCAGATAATCCCCGTGGTCAGAAGTGAAGATAATGACCGTGTTGTCATATTGACCCGAGGCTTTGAGCGATTGCACGACACGGCCAATTTGGTCGTCAATCATTGTGATCATCCCCGCCGTCAGCGCCATGGCCTCGCGAATATGCTGGTCATCCGCGCGAAACGGCATTTGCGGGATTGGGGGCATTTTACCCGCCTGCCACATCTCACTGGCGTGCTGCATGGGCGGGATCGGGTTTTCATGAGCCTCATAGGGCAGATCAACCGAAAACGCGTCCGGCCCATACATGTCCCAATAACGCCCCGGTGGATTAAACGGATGGTGCGGGTCGGGGAATGAGACGAACGCAAAGAAAGGATCATCCTGATCCACCCGCCCCTCAAGATAGTCAATCGCCCGGTCTGCGACCCAAGTGGTGGGATATTTTTCTTCGGGAATGGGCGTGCGGTAGGCCTGCGGACAGGTGTAATTATGCGCAATCTCGTTGGCAGGATCATGCAAGGCCTGCCAGTTTGGAACGGTCTCACGGAACCACTGCCCATATTGACCGCCACACTGATCCCCATGCCCGGTCACCATATCAACATGCTCAAACCCGTAATAGGGCACCTCGAACGGCGAAACAGTGTCGCCTGAAAAACTGGACGGCTCCTCCATGGTATAGACGACACCATCGCTGGCCCACGCCTCCGGGATCAATCTGTCGGTGGTGTCACGACCCCGCAATGGCGGCTTGTCGGTGAAGGGCTGCAAATGGCTCTTGCCAATGCTTGCAGTGGCATATCCGCCCGCCGCCAAAACATCCACAAATGTCCTTGCCCGCTTCGGCAAAAGACAACCGTTGTAGCGCAACCCATGGACCGAGGGCATACGTCCCGTCATCAGTGAGGCCCGGTTTGGCATGCACACAGGCAAAGCCACGTGGAAATCGTTAAACAACGTCCCCTCAGCCGCAATACTGTCGATATTGGGCGTGCGCACGACCGGATGACCTGCACATCCCAACCAATCAGCCCGTTGCTGATCGGTGATGAAAAACAGGAAATTTGGCTTGTCAGACACGCTCCGCCCCACCTGTCTGGCGAACTGAGACCCTGTGCAAGACAAGAACCGCCACAGCCAGACCAACAGCACTGAAATGAATGATCTCCGGTCTGGCCAGCATCCCGCCCGCGATAGCCAGACGGATCAACACCCATCCCATGCCAAGAGGTGCCACATCAAAACGCGCCAGCGCACTGGCCACGAAATAAAGCGCCAGAACCAACCGCACCAATAACCACAACAGCGGCAATAGCTGCACACCACCCTCGTAACCGGGCAGAAACGCCTTGTCCGGGCTGGCAGGGTCAATGAGCGCCTGATCGATCAATAAAAGCTCCGGGTAAAAGGCAAAGACGAACGGAATGACAAACATCACAATGCCGGAACGCACCGCACTAAACCCGGTGGCCATAGGCTCCGCCTTGGTGATGGTCGAGGCCGCAAACGCCGCCAATGCCACAGGCGGTGTAATCGCCGAGGCCACCGCGAAATAGAAGATGAACATATGCGCTGTGAAATTTGCAATCCCAAGACCGATGAGCAAAGGCCCCATAAGCAGCGCCACATTGATATAGGCAGGCACCGCCGGCATCCCCATCCCCAACAAAACCGCCAGCAGCATCGTGATGCCCAGCGCTATAAACTGAAACGCAACCGCATTGCCGCTGCCCAGATCCAGCGCCAAAAGGAAACGCAGCACATCCGTGGCCACGAATTTGGACAGACCGGTGAAGTTCAAACAGACATCAATCACCGTGACCGCCAGAAACATCAGATAAAGCGTAGAGACGGTTATGCCCGCCTCAGCCAGCGCATCCAAAGCCTTGCGCGGAGTTCTGCGAAAGTCCTTGTCCAAGAACAAAAGTAAAATCACGAGCGCCGCGCCCCACCAACCGGTGGCCCCGGCATCACCGGCAGAGTTTTGATAGACCTGCAAAATCCACGGCAGACTGGTGGCACGACACACCCCGTTGGTCGTCACCGTTTCCGCCCCCAACATCCAACCCATCATGCCGCACCCAACCGCATCTTTGGGGGTGAGCAGCAACACAAGGATCAACAAGATCGGCAGGAAAATCTGCAACAGATGCAATACATCCGTGCGCGACATTCTCATGTCATCGGTCAAGGTCCCATAGGCCTCGATGCCCTGCTTGCGCGACTGGAATACCGCTGTGAGAAACAGACAGATGAAATAGGCCACCGCAGGAATGGTCGCGGCCACGATCACATCACCATAAGGGGTCGCCGTCAGCGCCGCCAGAATGAAGGCAGCCACCCCCATCACCGGGGGCATGATCGACCCACCGGACGAGGCCGCAGCCTCCACCCCCCCTGCAAAAACAGGCGAGAACCCACGACGCAACATCATCGGAATAGTCAAAACACCGGTGGACAACACATTGGTGACAGGCCCGCCGGTGATCGTGCCAAACATCGCAGAGGACACAATCGCTGCATGGGCCGGACCACCGCGCAACTTGCGGGTCCAGCGAAACGCCAGCTTGATCAAGGACTGCCCACCTGCGGACTTGCCGAACATCGCGCCCAGAATAATGTAAGGGAACACCACGTTCATGATCACATACATGAACCGCCCCAACAGCCCCGAGGCATTGTTGACAAGCGCGTCATGGACATTGGGCCGCCCGTCCAAAAAGCTGCGCGGCTCGCCCCCCATCTTGGTCATCAGATATTTGTTGATGTCCTCGGGACCATGGAAGTACCACACCAAAACCGTCCCAATGGTGTAAAGCGCGATCATTAGCGCAACCAAGACCAAAGGAAGCCCCCAAACCTTGATATTGTAACCCAGAAAGATCAGCATCGAGACGCCCATGATCAACACCAACCACACACCCGTTGTGGTGGCGCATTTGGGATCATCAACAGTGTCAGGCGTGGGCAACCCGTATTCCTGAGCAAAAGCGATTTCCGCTTTGAGGGTCTCTGCGATCAGCCTGGCGCGATCCCCGTTGAGCGTATCAATCAAACACACACTGTCGATCTCGATCAGATATGTCGCCGAGATTACGGCCGCGGCACCCACCAAAGCCACATCCATGGCCAACCCAAACGCGGCCCGCGAGGTGCCCCTCCAAGCTCTCCACATGGAATGTTTGAGCGCCACGATGGTCATCATGATCAAAAAGACCAGCGGATAGAACCACTCGGACGCAAAAGACCGGACCGATAGGTTCTCGACCCCTGTGAGCCCGCGCCACATCTCCGTCCATCCGGGGATCGACGGCATGCTGTTGACGATGCCGATAAAGACGAAGATCAGCGCGAGAATATATAATGTCGTGTTGGGAAAGGCTGCTTTGCGCAGTTCTTGGCTCTTAGGGTCGGACATGAACTACCTTCAACCTGTGTGATGTGTTGCGACGCCGCCCCAAACAGGACGACGTCAAATCATATGGCTGGGGACGGCTTACATGTCCTTGGCGCAGTCCGGGATCTCGTAACCTGCCTCTTCCCAAGCCCGTGTGGCACCCTTGTGATATTTGATCGGGTTGGCCCCACACATCCCAATGGAGGGATTGTCATAATTGACCGTGTCACCATAAGGCGCCTTGGCTTTCAAAGCATCCAAACTGGCGATGTAAGCGGAGACAAGATTGTAAACCAACTCCTCGTCCATGTCCTTGTGAACCACATCGCCCCCAACTGTTGCGAAGGCACGGAAAGTCTCATCTTCCGAAATGAACGTCCATTGATCCCCCATGGCCGCCGCGATCTCAGCAACGGGCGCTTCAAACGCCGCACTTCCCGGCGCTTTGATGTACTTCTGCATCGCTTCGCTCTCGTAGATGTCCTTTGGCATAGACCACCCTGTGACCTTGCCCGAGGCACCCATGGTCGAGACCCGCGCACTTGGGAACAACTCCGGCAGAACAACCGCATCAGGCTCGCCACCGGTGATCGTGGCGGCTGCCTGACCCCAATTGGTTTGAATGCCCTCGTAGCCCTCTCCGTCTTTCAGACCGGTCACGATCTGGATCATGGCACGCGCGTTGGTCAATGCACCACCGCGTGGCGGGCCGTTGAAAATCTTCTTGCCTTCCAAACCGTCCCAGCCGGAAATTCCCTTGGCATCATAAGCAAACAGAAAGAAAATACCCAACGTGTAGGGATAAACCGCGCGTAGGTTCGAGGCCAACTCAGCGCCTTTTTCAGGCCCAAGCTCTCCGTAAGGTCCAACACCGCGATTCATCAAAAACGGCAGAATATGCGGCGTGCTGGCAATGTCGGTTTTGCCTTCAGCCACATTCTGAATGGAATTGGTAAGGGTCTGACCATCCGCCAACTGGATGTTGGCGATACCCGATGTTCCCGCAATCTCAGCCATATGAGCTGCGGACAAATGCGTCGATCCACCCGGACTTGCCGTCTCAGCGGTCAGGTTGACCTGAGCCAGAACCGGGGTTGCACATAAAACGCCGCCCAGAAGCGCCGCGATAGATGTTAGTTTCATGGTTTCCTCCCTAAATTGCTTTTTGCAAAAGTATTCCCGACTTTCCTTAACAAGGCAAGTACCATCCACCCGTGCTGCAAATCGACCTTGGAAGGCCCCACGCCTCAAAGCGCTCCTTGGGCCAAAAGCGCATCATATTTTTGCTGGTCCAACCACCAAAAATCCACACCCCGGTTGAAATCATAAGGGGCCGGCTGATCAGGCATCCCAAAAACATCCCAAAGCGCGACCCGGTGCGCGCCCAAATGCCAGTTGCCAATCCAGATATGTTTGGACCGAAGCACCCGGTCAAGAGCGCGAACCGCGACCACCAAATCTTCGCGCGTGTTGGCCTCCACGGCGGCCTCGATGAGCGCATCAACCACCGGATCGGCCAGACCCGAAAGGTTGTTACTGCCCTCCGACCCGGCAGCAGCAGAGCCGTAAAACGCCCGCAACTCCGCCCCGGGCGTGACCTGAACCGACCATGCCGCCGTCGCCAGATCGTATTGGAATTTTTGCCGCCGCTCGGTCCAGGCGCTTGCATCCATGACATCAAATTCCACGTCTATCCCAAGCCGCTGGAGGTTCTGCGTGAACGGCACCATCACCCGCTCCAAACTGCGGCTGTCATCGGGGAATTCAAACGCCAACACCTGACCATCTGCATTGCGCCGCATCCCGTCATCACCGACCAGCCAACCAGCCGCATCCAGCAACTTTGATGCCGCACGAACCGCTGCACGGTCACCAGACCCAGTGGAGCCGGGATAAGGCACATGCGGGGGCTGCTCGAAAATCTCAGGCGGCAATTGATCCCGAAATTGCTCCAACAAGGCCAACTCGGCACCTTCGGGAAGGCCCTCCGCCTGCATCTGGGTGTTCTCAAAGAAACTGTCCGTGCGCTCATAAGTGCCGAAAAACAGCGTCTCATTGGTCCATTCGAAATTAAACGCGTATTCCAGCGCCTGACGGACGCGAATATCCTGAAGCGCAGGCGACCGCATATTCAGCCAAATACCCTGCGCTGTGGCCGGGCGGGCATCCTCAAGCAGCACTTGCTTCACCCATCCCTTTTGAACCGCAGGAAAGTCATATCCGTTGGCCCATGAGGCCGACCGGTACTCCACCCGCATCAGGTATTCTCCGACCGCAAACGCCTCAAGCCCGATCAAATCGTCGGAAAAATACTCATAGGCAAAACAGTCGAAATTGTTGCGCCCGACATTGACCGGAAGATGTGCCCCCCAATACTCAGATCGCTTGCAAAACCGGACAGTCTTGGACGGCTCAACATCCACAACCTCATATGGCCCCGAGCCCAAAGGCGGCGTCAGCCACGTCTCATCAAACGGGTTCTGCGCATAAAAATGCTCGGGCAGGATCGGCAACTCGGCAATGCTGCCGGGAAATTTGCGCCCCGCTCCCGGTGCAAGATCAAAACGCACCCGGTGGTCCGTTTGAGCCTCAATTGCGGTAATATCCGCCAGAAGATTGCGGTAAAAGGGATGGCCCTGCTCCCTAAGCGTGTTGAAGGTGAAAACCACATCTTGCGCCGTGACCGGATGACCGTCATGGAACCGCGCCTCAGGGCGTAGATTGAACACCACATAAGACAGATCATCAGGGTATTCGATGCTTTGCGCAATCAACCCGTACACCGCATCAGGCTCGTCATAGGCACGCACCATAAGACTGTCATAAACGTGGTGTAAAACTTCGGGCACACTGTCGCCCTTGATGATGAACGCGTTTAGACTGTCAAAGGTCGGCGTGCCGTAAAGCTGGCGCTGGCTCATCTCACCACCCTTGGGCGCGTCAGGATTAGCATAATCAAAATGCGTGAAGCCCGGACCGTATTTCAAATCCCCGAAAGCGGAATAACCATGGCTGATAATAACGTCCGCCGATACTGGCGCTGACATGAGCAGCGCCGTCACAAGCCCGATTATGCGAAGGGTCAAATTCCGTCTCCTGTTTTGATCCACACCATGACACAAGTGAAACAGGGCCCGTGTCAAGGATGTAGGTGGCACCGACACGAACCGCAGTCTGCGCAGGCCCGCAAATCTGACAGCCCGCACAGAAAGCTCATAACGGATTGAAACACGCCACCGCGCCGGAGCCGCGCGCCTCCAAGACCGGGGCCGCGGAACGACACCCATCCGTCACATGCGCACAACGCGGATGAAATGCACAGCCCGTGGGCGGATCAAGCGGCGAAGGCAACTCGCCGGTCAACATGATCCGCTGCTTTTGCCGCGCGGGATCCGCCACAGGCGTGGCCGAAATCAGCGCGCGCGTGTAAGGATGGGCCGATCCGTCCATGATCTCCTTGGCCGCCCCCGCCTCTACCGCGCGGCCCAAATACATCACCATAATCTCATCAGCGATGTGACGCACAACCGACAGATCATGACTGATGAACAAATAGGCCAAGCCCAGATCGCTCTGCAATTCGCTCAGAATATTGAGAACCTGCGCCTGAATGGACAAATCCAACGCCGAGACAGGCTCATCCAGAACCAAAATCTTTGGGTCCAACATCAAGGCCCGCGCAACCGCAATCCGCTGCCGCTGCCCGCCCGAGAACATATGCGGATACCGCTCACAATGCTCTGATCTGAGCCCTACCCGCTCCATCATCTCATCGGCCCGGCGCCGCCGCTCTGCGGCATCAAGATCCGTGTTCAACCGCAAAGGCTCACCAAGAATTTGCGCAATCTTGTGGCGTGGATTGAGCGAGCCATACGGGTTTTGAAACACAATCTGGATGGTCTTGCGCAACGTAGGATCACCCTGACGCACAGACTTGCCATCTATCAACAACGTACCGGACGTGGGCGGCTCAATCATCGTCACCACGCGGGCCAGCGTGGACTTGCCGCAGCCGCTCTCACCGACCACAGCAAGGGTCTTGCCGGGCTCCAAGTCCAGCGACACCCCGTCCAACGCCTTGAGGATTTGCGGCTTGCGAAACAGGCCGCCGCCAACCTCGTAATGGCGGCAAAGATCGGTGGCTTTGAGAAGGCTCACGAGACCGCCTCGCGGCCCATAGGAACACCGGCCGTCAAAGGATGATTGCACAACACATTGCCCAACTCCGGGCCTTGGCGTGTGACCCCGCGCAGACAAACATCAGACACGAACTGACAACGCGGCCCAAACAAGCACCCCTCAGGCCGGTCGCCTTGCCCCGGCACCACACCGGGAATGGACGGCAATAACCGGTCCGTTGCGCGCTCGGGCAAGGCCGCCAAAAGGGCGGCCGTGTAGGGATGATGCGGATCGGCAAAAAGACCCTGCACATCCTGCTCTTCCATCTTTTGGCCGGCATATTGCACCTGCACCCGGTGAGCCGTTTCCGCAACCACACCCATGTCATGAGTGATCAACACAAGCGCCATGTTGTTGTCGCGCTGCAACCGCACCAAAAGGTCGAGAATTTGCGCCTGAATGGTGACATCCAGTGCCGTGGTCGGCTCATCAGCGATCAAAATCTGCGGGTTGCACGACAGCGCCATGGCGATCATCACCCGCTGGGACATCCCCCCCGAAAGCTGATGCGGGAACGCAGATAAACGCTTCTCGGGGGCCGGAATACCGACCTGATCCAAAAGCTCAATCGATCTTTGCCGACGCTCCGCCCGGCCCATACCCAAATGCACACGCAAACTTTCGCCCAATTGAAATCCAACCGTAAAACACGGGTTGAGCGAGGACATCGGCTCTTGAAAAATCATCGCAATGTCTTTGCCAATGATCTGCCGCCGTTCGCGCGCTGAAAGCGCCGTAAGGTCTTTGCCGTCAAACGCCATCCGGTCCGATGACACTTTCGCCGTCCACGGCAACAGCCCCATCATCGCCAGCATGGACACCGATTTGCCCGACCCGCTTTCGCCCACGATCGACAATATCTCGCCCCGGTCGCATTGAATATCGACACTGTCCACAGCCCGAAACAACCCGCCCGCCGTTTGGAACTCTACCGTGAGGTTTTTGATGTCAAGAAGGGGCATATCAGGTGTTCCACTCTGCTGTTATACCCAACCTGTCGAGTTTTTGTTCAACAATTGATATATACCATGTTATGGCGAGCAACGCCTCGCAAACAGGAGTACCTTTGCGATGAGCCCGAAAGATACCCCCGAAGACGTGCCGGTCAAAACCCCCGAAGACGGTCTTTATATGCCGGAACGGTTTTATTGACCCACTCCCAGTTCTGGCGTGACCGGACGCTTGTTCTCCAGTCTCGCTTTTTCCACCGATAGCCGCTGCTCCTTTGGGAACCTGAATTCCAAGGGGCCAAGCTCAAAGAGCCCTGCCCAAACCGGAAATATATCACTTCTATTGGCCCGCAGCAGATCCTGTCGCTTTTCAGCGCGCAAGGCCAATGCATCCTTTCGGTCTTTCTGGCGATTGAGCCACCATGTCAGGATCGCAACCCCGCCGGTCAGAACAACGCCAATAAAGGACAAAAAACCGGCCTGAACATGAGGAATGCTCGTATCAAAACCCATTGCATTCAGAAGCCCGAACACGCCTCAGGTCCTCTTCAACTTCGGATCAAGCGCATCGCGCAAACCGTCGCCCATCAGGTTGATCGCCAACACCGTGATCAAAATGGCGATGCCCGGAAATGTCACAACCCACCACGCACGTAAAATGAACTCGCGAGCCTCCGCCAGCATGGTGCCCCATTCCGGTGTCGGCGGCTGCGCTCCCATCCCCAGAAATCCCAAAGCCGCCGCATCCAAAATGGCGTTAGAAAAAGACAATGTCGCCTGCACGGTCACCGGCCCCAAACAGTTGGGCAGGATCGTGCGCGTCATCAGATAAAACGGAGGGGCCCCGGCCACACGCGCGCTGGTCACATATTCCCGGTTGATCTCATTGAGCACAGAGGCCCGCGTCAACCGCACAAAATGCGGCTGCAACACAATCGCAATGGCGATCATCGCATTGGTCAATCCGGGCCCCAGAATGGCCACCAGAACCAAGGCCAGCAACAAGGACGGAAAGGCCAAAATCACATCCATGACCCGCATGATCACCATATCGACCCAACCGCGGAAATACCCCGCAATCAGACCGATTGTGACCCCGCCCGTAACCGCAATGGCCACCACCACACAACCGATGAAAAGCGAAAACCGCGACCCGTAAATCAACCGCGACAGCATGTCCCTGCCAACCGCGTCCGTGCCCAGGATATACTCCCACCGTCCGCCCTCTTGCCACACAGGCGGCACCAGCAAAGCATCCCGGTACTGTACATTGGCCGCATGAGGCGCAATCACATCGGCGAAAATGGCGATCAAAACCAGCCCGATAAAGACGAACAAGCCGATCTTGGCCCCGGTATTCTCGGAGAAATAGAACCAGAACTCCGACAGCATTTGCCGCCGGGTCTGGGCTTTGACAGATCCGCTGCTCTCGGCCATCAGGTGTGCCTTATGCGCGGGTTAATCAGACCGTAAGTCATGTCCACCAACAGGTTCACAATCATCACCATCACCGCAATCAAAAGCAGCCCCGATTGCACCACCGGATAGTCGCGCCTGAAAATACTGTCGACCATCCATTTTCCAATCCCGGGCCAGCTAAAAATCGTCTCCGTCAGGATGGCACCGGCCAAAAGCGTGCCCACCGAAAGACCAATGACCGTAATCACAGGGATCATCGCATTGCGCAGCGCATGCACCCCCACGACCCTTGCGGGCGCCAGCCCCTTTGCCCGCGCCGTGCGCACGTAATCTTCCCCCAAAACCTCCAACATGGCCGAACGGGTCTGCCGCGCAATCACCGCCAAGGGGATGGTGGCCAGCATGAAAGAGGGCAAAATCAGATGGTTCACAGCTGACGCAAACGCCCCCTTCTGACCCGACCGCAAACTGTCGATCAACATGAAGCCTGTATCGGCCGGGAAGAAATACAAAAGTGAAATCCGCCCCGACACAGGCGTCCAGCCAAGCATGCCCGAAAAGACGATAATCAACAGCAGTCCAAGCCAGAAGATGGGCATGGAATAGCCCACCAATGCCGTCCCCATAATCGCCTGATCTAAGAACGTCCCGCGTTTGGAGGCCGCAATGATGCCGGCCGGAATTCCAATGCAAATAGCAATAATGATAGCGCACAGCGACAACTCGACCGTGGCCGGGAAAAGCGTGAAAAACTCGGTCAGCACAGGCTGTTTGGTCACCAGCGAATTGCCAAAATCCCCGCTCAGAAGGTCTCGCAAATACTCGAAATATTGCACCCAAATGGGCCGGTCATAGCCAAACTCGGTCAGAAGGGCCGCATAGCGCTCGTCGGTCAGGCCGCGCTCACCGGCCATAAGCAGTACCGGATCGCCCGGAAGCACCCGCACAAACCCGAAACTGACAATGGTGATGCCGATGAAAGTCGGGATCAAAAGGCCAATCCGCTTGAGGATAAATCCAAGCATTACCCAATAACCCGTAAATCACGCGAGAAAGATGTCAGGCACTCATGCCCGTCCTCCGTGACCAAAATGTCATCCTCAATGCGCACCCCGCACTCGCCCAACCGGTACAGACCCGGCTCGACCGTAAAGACCATGCCGGGGCGCAAAACCGCATCATTGCCGCGCATGATTTGCGGCGCTTCATGCACATCCAAGCCCAAACCGTGGCCCGTCTTGTGGCGCGCATATTGGGCAAACTGGGACTGCTCCAACACCACTTGAACCGCATCATCAACCCCGTGGGCCGTTTGGCCTGCATGCGTCACTTGCTTGCCGCGCGCATTGGCCTCCAGAACCTTGGAATAAAACTCGCGGTCATAACTGGACACAGTGCCGACAAAGAACGTGCGCGTGATATCGGCGTTCATGCCTTTGTACTTGGCCCCAAAATCAAACAATAACGCATCACCCGACTTGATCCTGTAATCAGTGCGCGCATGGGCATGGGGCTGGGCCGAGTTATCACCCGCCGCCACAATCGGATCAAAGGCCAAGCCCTCCGCCCCGTGCGAGAACAACTCGCGCAGCAAAATGCCCTGAACCTGCATTTCTGTCATGCCGATTTGAACCTCGGCAATGGTGGCCTCCAAGGCCTGCTCGGACACCCGAATGGCCGCCCGCAAATTCGCTATTTCCAAATCCGTCTTGATCAAGCGGATCGCGGACAACTCGCCATGCGCGTCGAAAAATACCGCCTCGGGGAATGCCGCGGCCAGTGCCATCTGCTCAAATACCCGCATGCGCTGGCCCTCAAGGCCGATCTTGCCGCCGTTCAAATCCGGCCGCGCCTCCGCCAAAAGCCGAAAAGCACCCTCAAACCCGTCTTGATCGCGCCAATCAAATACATGGCCGCGAAATCCAATTGTCGAAAACGACGCCATCTCAAGATTGGGCACAATCGCCAAAGGCTCACCTTCGCGCGGCACCACCAAAACCAGTGGCCGCTCCATCAGGTGAAAATCCCGCCCCATCAACCGGCAAAAATTCGGCCCCGGTACAAAAGCCGCCGCATCAAGCCCGTTGGCCTGCACAACTGCAATAACTTCTGAGAAATCTGGCATGTCTAAACGTTCAAATCTGGATCAGTTGCATCGATGAGAAAGGGCGGAGGAAATCCCCCGCCCAAATCCGTATTACTCAGCAATGTCCACGCCGTCGAAACGGTGTGATCCAAGCGGGTCCATCTTGTAGTTCATGACCTTTGTGGACATCGGCATGAAGACGACCGAATGGGCGATTGTGGCCCAAGGTGCCTCGCGCTTGAAGACGACCTGAGCCTCTTCGTAAAGCGCCGTGCGCTCGGCCTGATCGGACTTCTGCTTGGCCTCATTGACCAACGCGTCGAACTCCTCATTACACCACTGCGCCCGGTTTGACCCGCCCACAGAAGAACAGCTCAACAGAACCGACAGGAAGTTGTCCGGATCACCATTGTCACCGGTCCAACCCAAAAGCACCGCACCATCACGGTTCTCGTCGCGGCTGAGCTTGAGATACTCGCCCCACTCATAGGACACGATCTCGACCTCAACACCAACCGCCGCAAAATCGGCCTGAATAACCTCGGCCATGCGACGTGCATTTGGGTTATAGGGACGCGCAACAGGCATCGCCCAGATCTTCATCTTCAGATCCGACACGCCAGCCTCGGCCAACATCGCCTTGGCTTTCTCTGGATCGTAAGCGTCATCCTCGATCGCGTCATTATATGACCACATGGTCGGCGGGATCGGGTTCTTGGCAGCCTTACCGGCCCCTTGGAACACAGCATCCAGAATGGACTGCTTGTTGATCGCGTGGTTCAGCGCCTTGCGCACCATGGGATTGTCAAACGGTGCCACTTTGGAGTTATACGCCAAATAACCGACATTCAGACCCTCCTGCTCCATCACCTGAAGGCTCTCATCTGCCATCAAAGCAGGCAAATCGCCGGGGTTTGGATAAGGCGCCACATGACACTCGCCCGATTGCAATTTTTGCATCCGAACCGAATTGTCAGGCGTGATCGCAAAGACCAGATTATCAAGAGGCTGCTTGCCACCCCAATATCCCTCATGAGCCGCATAGCGGATCACAGCATCCTTTTGATAGCCCACAAACTTGAAAGGGCCCGTGCCAATAGGCTGCTGATTGAGGTTCGTCTGATTGCCCGACGCCTCTAGACTGTCGGCATATTCCTTGGACACAATGGACGCAAAATCCATCGCCAGATTGGCCACCGTCGGGCTCTCGGGCTTGTTGAGCACGAATTTCACGGTCATGTCGTCAACCTTCACGATCTCTTTGATCAAGGCTGGCATATCCATGCCGTTGAAATACTCCCAAGCGGTCCCTTCGGTGTATTTGTTCCAAGGATTTGTCTCATCCAACTGACGCTCAAATGAGAAAATCACGTCATCCGCATTCAGATCGCGGGACGGCGTGAAATACTCCGTGGTGTGGAACTTCACACCAGCACGCAGATTAAACGTGTACTCCAACCCATCCTCAGACGAAGACCAACTCTCGGCCAACCCCGGAATAAGGCTGGTGGTGCCGCGCTCAAATTCCGCCAAACGGTTGTAAACCGGACGCGAGGACGCATTGAACGTCGTCCCGGCCGTGTAAAGCGCCGGGTCAAAGCCTTCCGGCGATCCCTCCGAGCAGTAAATCAATGTCTTCGCGCTGGCCGTAGAGGCCATCAGTGCAGTGGCCAAACCCACCGCCAGACTCAAACGTCTTCTCATTTTACAAATCCTTCCTGAATTATCTTCGCCAACTTCATTTATGTGCGTGGGAGTCGGCTCATGAGAACAGCCAAACACAGAAAAAAATTGTTGTCACCTGACTTTTGACCAATTGGTCGCAAAATCGGCAACCGCACATCCCCCAAAGCCCAGTCAAAACCCCATCCGCACAGAAAGGCACGTATCCGCGCATCGGCACCGCTGAACACCCATTGAACGTGAATCGGTTGCAATGGTTTAGGGGCAAAGCTACACAATATTGGTGTTTGATCGCTTGCAAGACCGGACACAGGCACCATACGCCACGCTGATTTATCGAAAGCATGAGGGGAATATCGAAGTGCAATTGACAGGCTCTATATTCAAATACGCGCTCTTGGCCGCGATGCTCACCTCCACATCCGCGCTCGCTCAAGACATCGAGTTGAAAGCGAAAGACGGCAGCATGACCCTCAAGGGCCAGCTTTTGAGCTTTGAGGACCGCAACTTTACCATCCGAACCAGCCTTGGCGCATTGGTGGTCAGTGCCGATGATATGGACTGCGTCGGTGAAGCCTGCCCGGTGATGAAACCGCCCGCCGCCGAATTCCGCGTGACCGGCGCAAAAACTGCCGGCGCGGACCTGCTCCCGCAACTCTTTGACGCCTATGCCTCCTCCACCGATGTGACCCTGCAAATTGGCGCCCACCCCGAAGAGGGGCAACTATTGATCGTCAACGACAGTGAAGACGATCCGCTGGCCAATATCCAACTGGTCAGCACAAATTCGTCCGCAGGTCTGGTCGATCTGTTGCAAGGGGACGCGCAAATGGCCGTCTCCACCCGTCCGCCCCGCCCGACCGAGGCTGATGCCTTCGTCAAAAGCGGCTTGGGGGCGATCCAAAGCCGGGACCAAGAACATGTTCTTGCCCTGCAAAGCGTGGTAATCATCGCCTCACCGGATAATCCGATCGAAGCGATCTCCGATGAAACCGCCGCCAAAATATTCTCCGGGACGATTGAAAACTGGTCGGAAATTGGTGGGCCAGATGCCCCCATCCAGATTTATGTCAGCGACCGCGAAAGCCAGTCGGGCGAGGCGTTCAACAGCATCGTGATGGCCCCGCAATCGCAACAGGTTCGCCCCGATGCCATTATCGTCGATAGCGATGCGCGGCTGGCTCAAAGGGTGGCCGCAGATGCATTCGGGATCGGCTTTACCAGCTTTGGCAATGCACAAGACGCAAAACCTCTGGCCATTACCGGCAGCTGCAACCTTCGCGTGGCCCCCAGCGTGTTTGCCGTGAAATCCGAAGAATACCCGCTGACCAGACGCCTGACGGCCTATACCACCGAAGGTGGCACCCCGGACCAGCTTGAAGGCTTCTTCGAGTTTTTGACCTCCGACGCCGCTCAGGAAACCGTCGCCGATGCGGGCTTTGTGACCCAAGAGATCACATCAACCCCGCTTATCACCCAAACCAACCGGCTCGGCTCCGTGATCCTCGGGACGCCGGGAGCTGATGCAATCGCAAGATTGCAGACAATGGTGGTCGATATGAGCGATGCGTCGCAACTCTCAACGGCGTTTCGCTTCATTCCGGGCACAAATCAACTGGACGCCCGCGCCTTTGCAGATCTCGACCGGCTGGCCAAACACCTGCAAAACGGTGATTTTGAGGGTAAGATCGTCAAGATCGCAAGTTTTGCCGATGCCGCCGCCGATCCGGCCCAGAACCTGCCGCTCTCGGCACAACGCGCCGCTATGATCCAGACCGAACTGCTCGCCATTGATCCCACGCTGGAGCAAACCGTCACCTTTCAGGCGACCGGCTACGGCGATATTTCACCACTGACCTGCGGTGGAACAGCGACCGGTCAGCATATCAACAGCCGGGTTGAGATTTGGGTGAAAGACGCCATCAACGATAGCGCAAACTAAAACGCGACTTAAAGTCCGAGCTTGCCGTTGGACAATTCGCCGTCACGCATGATGGCGAATTCCACTTCCGTTTGACCGGCAGCATCCATCGCATCAAACACAGCCTCCACGGCCAAGGGATCGCGAAGATTGCTCTTGGTGATGAAATCCCGCAGCAAAATATCGCCGGGCTTCAAACCGGTCGGATCAGCCTCGTCGCTGGCAACAACCGTGGCGACCCACTTGCCTGCGTCCTGCTTGATCATGATCTCGGTCCCGTCCGAAAGGGCCACATTGCGCCAAACCGGCACTTCAATAGCCGCGCGTCTGGGGTCGAAATCGGCCCGCAGGCGCATCTCCAAAGATGCACTGACCTCACCGCTCAGGCTGGGGTCAGACCTGCTGACCAGACCTTGCCAAAACGCCGCCTCATCAACCGCCGCAACATCATTCACGCGCTCAATAGTGGCACCTTCCCGAACCCAACCAGGCAACACCGAATTGCCCTGCAAGTTCGCAATTTCCAAAACATTCCGCCCGTTTTGCTCAACAGGCACCAAATCAAACCCTAGATCAGCCTGCCAGCGTGCACCGGCAACCCAAGACCCGCTAGCAACATCCGCCTGCGGTGCTTCCGCTTCCACTTCCGCCTGAGCCGGGGCCAGAACCGCAGTCGCCGCAACTCCCGCCGATGCGGGCGCATCCTCCGCCTGAGACGTGTCAGCCTGCGCCACGACAACCTCGGCCTCAGCCTCAATCACAGCCGGAGCCGCTGGCGCGACCTCCGCCACATCACTATCGGCCGGGACGCTCTCGGACAATTCCCGCACAGCCGCTTTGGCCTGAAGCGCTGCGGCCTCAGCAAGCCGGGCACGCGCCGCCGCCTCTTGGGCAATCAAACTGGCGGCCTGAGCACGCTCCGCGGCCTCTCTGGCCCGCGCCGCTGCAATCAACTCGCGCGAAATATCAACCCGGTACGACGGCACAATAAGATCCGGCACGCGCAGTGACGCCATTGCCTGTGGCGCTGCCACCTCCGGTACGGCAGTCCAGCTTTGCGTCGCCAAAACCCCGTCGGTCGTCCCCTCCACAGGGGCCGCCACGGCTTGGGCAGACACCAAAGCCAACGGAACGCCCAAAGGCGAAGGAGGCAAAAAACCCACCTTGCTCAGCGACGCCACATCATAACGGCCCAAAGCGGTGAACGTGCCGCGCTTGGGCGCTTGCTCCCCGGTCACAGAACCAACCGTCACCGAGGCCTCGAAATCAGCAGCCGCCTGCGCGCCCAATACAGCACTATCCAGCGTCGCCACATCCTCGGAGGCCTGCGAAATCGCATCAAACAACGCCCGCGCCGCCAAAACATCCTGCGGACTTTCCACAGGCTCCGCTTGCGCAGAACTCAGCGCCGGGACCGAGGCCATAACGATCTGCGGGTCCACAATCCCCGAAGGCGCACCAGAGCCAAGCGCTGTCCCATCGGTCGCAATATCTGTTGCAACATCATTGCTCAGATCAATCTCGATCCGCTCAGAGGTAAGCGTGACAACCGCCGCCTCTTCCTGCGAGACACCAAAATTCCCGCCGGTCTCCACCGCAACCGAAAGCGGGAGGGTCTCACCCAAATCAGGAACAAAGGCCAGATCAGGCTGTGCTGCCAAAACCGCAGCCGGAGTGACCAGACTGATAGGCTGACCGACCTCGGGACGAATTATCAGACTGTCATTCTCAATGATCGGCCCAACATCCAAACGAAGCACCTGAAGCTGAACATCAACCGCACCGGTCTCTGGCCCGGCCACGCGCACAGCGCTGGCGCCGTTCAAAACCGCAGGGGCCTCAGGCGCAGTCACCTGACCATCCGTGGTTGCCACATCAACAGTGCCCACCGCCTCAGGCGTTTTGCCCAATTGCAACAACATGCCGGTGAAAGCCACCGCCACCACAGCCACACCCAATCCCAATGTGCCGTAAACCAGCCAAGGCGTCTTGGTGCCCGCATTTGCCGCAATGACAGGCGGCACATCATCCTCGCTTAAAAACAATGGCGGCACAGTTTTGATGACCGAAGGCGTGCCCGGCATCTTCTCAAAACGTGGCGGCTCGCGGGTCAATGCAGGCGCAGACGGCGCATCAGCTACCACAGTTGCCGCAGCCACACCGGCCACACCCGCGACAGCTGCCCCCCCGAACGCGGGATTGGCAACCTCCTGATCGGGCTTGGTGATGATCTCCGCCTGGCGCTCATCGACCACCATCGGCTCGTCATCTAGGTCGTCATCTAAGTCATCATATTCCGGCTGAACATCGTCCGCGACAACCTCAGCGCTACGCTGCGCATCACCCGGTTCCTGAGATGCAACATCACTGGACGCTGCGCGCGCCGGCTCATCTTGGGGCTCATCTTTGGGCTCACCCTCCGCCGCCACAGGCTCGGTTGGGGCATCCGTATTTGCCACAACCTCCACGATCGGCGCAGGCTTCGCGACCTCTTGCAACATCGCCGTGGCGCTGTTCCACATGAATTGATCATCCAGAAAAGCCGCGTCCGAGATAACAGTTTCAGTACCCAAAGCTTCGCCATCCGCCTCACCAAATTGAAGCGTGAATTTT
>CAKZTM010000026.1 GCA_937920555.1 uncultured Paracoccaceae bacterium
TGAAATCTTTGATTTCAGATAGCTTTGGGCGATTGCAGGTTTAAGGCGGACCGCTCTAACGCCCGTTTCAGCGTAAAAAACCGACCACCTGCACCATAACCCAATCCGCATTTGCCAAGGCGTGCAAACCTCAGTCAGCCATCCCCAGCTTTTCCACCAGAGCTACAAAAGCATCCCCGCGGGCCTCAAAACTTTTAAACTGATCGAAACTTGCACATGCAGGCGCCAGCAGGACCACATCGCCCGGCTCAGCCTTGGCAAGCGCAGACGTCACAGCCGCATCCAGCGTGCCGGACACCTCATGAGGACGCTCCCCCAAACTGGCGGAAAATGACGCCGCCGCTTCACCAATCAAATAGGCGTGCTTGACCCGGTCAAATAATGGCTTCAACGGCTCAATGCCGCCTTCCTTGGGTTTACCACCGGCAATCCAGTGAATGTTCTCAAAGGCTTGCAAAGACTTCTCTGCCGCGTCCGCATTGGTGGCTTTGCTGTCATTGACAAATGTAACCCCGCCGAGATCACCCACGATTTGACATCGATGAGGCAGCCCCGGATAGCTTGCCATAGCCGCCTCAATGTCCTTCGCACCCAGACCCAAAATCCGTGCAACCGCATAGGCGGCACAGGCATTTTGATGGTTGTGAGTCCCGGGCAAATTGCGCATGGGCCGCAGATCAATGGACGCCACTTGCCGTTCCCGGCGCCACTCAGCCAGAAATCCTTTGCGGGCAAAAATCGACCAGCCATCTTTGAGCCTTTGAGTGACCGAAACCCGCAACACCGGGTCGCCCGTATCGGCCTCTTCACGCAACTGACCGGCCAGAAAGCGGCCCTCTTTCTCGTCCACACCAATGATCGATTTTTCAGCCCCACCAAGGGCAAACAGCCTTGATTTCGCGGCAAAATATCCCCCCATCCCACCATGCCGGTCAAGGTGATCGGGAGAGAGGTTGAGAAAGACCGAAATGTCCGGCGCCAAAGCCCGCGCGACCTCGGTTTGATAGGAAGACAGTTCCAAAATAATGATATCCCCATCGATAGCAGGGTCCAAATTCAACACCGGCACACCGATATTTCCACCCATTTGCGCCGCCTTGCCGCATGTATTGAGGATATGATGGGTCAATGCGGTCGTGGTCGATTTCCCGTTTGACCCGGTAATGCAGACAATGCGCGGGATAACATCAAACTGATCCCAGTCCGAGGTTGCAAAGGACCGGAAAAACAGCCCCACGTCGTTGTCGATCACCACACCTAGGTCCTGGGCCTTGACCACCACAGGATGGGGTTCGGGATAAAGATGCGGTATCCCCGGCGAGACAATCAATGCCTTCACACCGGGCCATGGCTTATCCTTGGAAAGGTCCGCAATTTCAAAGCCTTGAGCAGCGGCCTCAACCCGGGCAGCCTCGGTGTCATCCCATGCCACGACCTCGGCCCCGCCGGCCTGCAAGGCGGTCAGCACGGACAGACCGGTGCGTCCAAGTCCCAACACCGCAACTTTGTGGCCTTTGTATCCGCGTACAGGGATCATCGGTGCAACCTCTCGTCCATTTGAGTGTTGGTTTAACGCAAATCCTGAGCGTTACAAGCGACCACTCCGGCCCCCGCGAACAAGACGGCTTATCGCCAGAATGGGAAAACCGCCCAACATTTCCCATATCGTTTCCGTGCAACTCGGCGTAGGTCACAGTTACTGGAAACAAACAAAATGAAGGGGACATAAGATGAAAAAGGAATTGGCCGAGGTCATCGGCACATTTATTCTGGTATTCTTTGGGTGTGGATCAGCGGTATTGATGGGCGAGCAAATAGGTATGCTCGGTATTTCTCTCGCCTTTGGTTTGTCGATCGTGGCGGCAGCCTATTCGGTTGGCAACATTTCAGGGGCCCATCTCAACCCGGCGGTAAGCCTGGGTATGGTAACCGCAGGCAAGATGTCTGTGGCAGAGTTTATTCGCTACGCCATCGCGCAAGTTGTGGGCGCCATTTTGGCCGCCTTCGTACTGATGCTGGTTGCTCAGGGTAAGGCGGACTACACGGTCGCTGGAAACGGTCTTGGCCAGAACGGCTTTGGTGCCGGGTATCTGGGCGAGTATAACATGGCATCCGCGTTTATCTTTGAGTTTGTGATGACCTTCTTGTTTGTCACTGTGATCCTTGGCGCGACCCAAGTTGGCGCACCTGCTTTGATGGCGGGCTTGGCAATTGGTTTGACGCTGGCCGCGATCCACCTTGTGGGTATCAACGTGACCGGTGTGTCAGTTAACCCTGCACGGTCCATCGGACCTGCACTCTTTACAGGTGCTATTGGCCCGCTTTGGTTGTTCATCGTGGCACCTCTTGCAGGTGGCGCACTGGCGGGACTTCTGTTTGCCAGCGGTATGACAGACGCAAAGCTCGACGAAGCGTAAGCTACTAAAACCGATTAACGAGTTTCAATCCCGGGGGCGCACCCCGGGATTTTTTTGTGCCTACCGCACTTTCAGCGTGGCCAATCCCAGAAGCGCCAGGATCACGGCGATGATCCAGAAACGGATCACGATTTGCGCCTCACCCCAGCCCAGCTTTTCAAAATGGTGGTGAATGGGCGCCATCAAAAAGACCCGCTTTCCGGTCATCTTGAAATATCCGACCTGAATAATGACCGACAAAGCCTCGACCACGAACAGACCGCCCACGACGGCCAAAACGATCTCGTGCTTGGTGGACACGGCAATCGCCCCCAGCGCACCGCCCAGCGACAGCGAGCCGGTATCGCCCATAAACACCGCCGCAGGTGGGGCATTGAACCACAAAAACCCCAAACCAGCGCCGATCAATGCGGCCACAAAGACCATGATCTCGCCGGTTCCAGCCACGTAATGCACGTCCAGATACTCGGTAAAATCGGTCCGCCCAACCGCATAGGCAATCACACCCAGCGAGCCTGCTGCAATCATCACAGGCATAATCGCAAGCCCGTCCAGACCGTCCGTAAGGTTCACTGCATTGGCCGACCCGACAATCACAATCATCGCAAAGGGCACAAACAAAAAGCCCAGATAAAGCAGCGCATCCTTAAACACCGGAAACGCCAGATAACCGGACAAATTCTCGGGGTGCAGATACATCGCCCAAATTGACGCAATAAACGCGATAACAAAGCCCGCAGCCAGCCGAATGCGGCCTGACACGCCTTTGTGGTTTTGCTGGGTGACTTTGTAATAGTCGTCAGAAAACCCGATCAAACCAAAGCCCAAAGTCACAAACAGAACCAACCAGACATAGCCGTTATCAAGCCGCGCCCAAACCATGGATGACAAGATCACAGCACCCAAAATGAGCATCCCGCCCATGGTCGGCGTGCCGGTTTTGGTCAGCAGATGGCTCTCGGGGCCGTCCTCCCTGATGGGTTGACCCTTCACTTGCATACGTTTGAGCATGTTAATCATCGGGCGCCCAAACACAAAACCGAAGATCAGCGCGGTAAAGAAAGCGCCCCCGGCCCGAAAGGTGATATAGCGAAAGAGATTGAAGATATCTCCGCCATCAGAAAGAGCGCTTAGAAAATATAGCATTCATGTCCCCGTTTGTGTTGGGTTATCGTTGGTGTCGCGGATGTGACCCATGGCCTTTATGGCGTCAACCACTTTGCCAAGGGCCGTCCCCAAAGAGGCTTTGACCATCACCACATCGCCCGCATCCAGAAGATGGGCCACATCAGCCGCCAGTTGCGCGCTATCGGCATAATGGCGACCGCGCTTGTGATCAGGCAAAGCGCTGCGAATGGCTTCCATCAACGGGCCCACCGTGTGAACCCGGTCCAAATGCGCCATAGCATCAAGTGTTGCCAACTCTATATGTTTCGCCCGCTCTTGGGGGCCCAGCTCAAGCATGTCGCCGATGATGGCAATGCGGCGCCCCTTGGCGACCCGGCCAATCCCGTCGGTGGGTTGAGACAGGGCCAAACCATCCAAAGCCGCCTTCATGGAGGCCGGGTTCGCATTATAGCTTTCGTCGATCAAAACGATCGAGCCGTCCACATCCGGTTGCCCCAAATCAATAATGATGCGAGAGCCGCGCCCGTCCGGCGGCGACCAATTTGCCAACTCCAAACAGGCCTGCGCAATATCGCCGCCCGCGGCCTCAACGGCGGCCACCACACCAAGGGCGTTTTGCGCCAGATGTGCCCCGGGTGCGGAGAGTTTGAAATGGAATTTCTTGCCGTCTTTTCGGTAAGTTACTGCCGAGCCGTCAGAGGTCGCCCGAATGCGCCGAAGATCAAACTCCGGGCGCCCCGCATAGCCATATCGCAACTGATGCGCCCCGGCGCGTTTGGCCGCCCGGGTCAAAATGGCATAGGTTGGAATGTCGCGGTTGATCACCGCGCTGCCTCCCGGCTCCAACCCCTCGAAAATCTCCGCCTTGGCCTTTGCGATTTCCCGCACAGATTTGAAGGCCGCCATGTGCACTTCCGCCACCGTGGTCACCATCGCCACATGAGGACGGGTCAGACGCGACAACGGACCGATCTCACCGGCATGGTTCATGCCCAGCTCAACCACCGCAAAATCCGTGTCAGCGGGCATGCGGGCAAGTGTCAGCGGCACGCCCCAGTGGTTGTTGAAACTGCGCTCGGCGGCATGCGTTTTGCCCTGAGGGGACAATGCGGCGCGCAACATATCCTTGGTGCTGGTTTTGCCCACCGACCCGGTGACCGCAATAACCTGGCCGGTCATACGCGCGCGCGCGGCCTGCGCCAAACGCTGCAACCCGTCCAGAACATCCCCGACAATCAGAAGCGGCGCATCGCTTGGCACATTTTCGGGCACCCGCGACACAAGTGCGGCGGCGGCCCCCTTCTCCAAGGCCTGTGCGACAAACTCATGCCCGTCGCGCATATCTGTGAGTGCTACAAACAAATCACCGGGCTGCAGGGAGCGGGTATCAATCGACACACCTGTGGCGGACCAATCCGCAGTCAAACGTCCACTTGTTGCACGTTTGGCATCTTGCGATGTCCAAAGCGCGCTCATTGAGCCGTGTCCCTGAAGCGCCACTGTTCTACTTTTCTAGAAGAGTAGTCCCGCAGCCGCAAAACCACTTCAAAATCAATGCCTTGCAAAATCCAAACCGTGCTCATGCGCCAACCTCATCAAGAGCCGCGACCGCAATGCTGGCTTGTTCGGCGTCATCAAACGGGAACACATCCATACCGATTTCCTGCCCGGTCTCATGGCCTTTGCCAGCAATCAACAACGTGTCACCGGGGCCAAGCGCATCCACAGCGGCCAAAATAGCCTCCGCGCGGTCCCCATATTCATTGGCGTCTGGACAGCCGCGCATCACCTCTTGCCGGATCTCCGCAGGCACCTCGCTACGCGGATTGTCATCGGTCACAAACACCACATCCGCATGTTCCGCCGCAGCCTTGCCCATCAATACGCGCTTGCCCGGGTCACGGTCGCCGCCTGCCCCAAACACCACCAAAAGACGCCCCAAAACATGAGGCCGCAAATTCATCAGCGCCGTCTGCAGCGCATCAGGCGTATGGGCATAATCCACAAACACCGCCGCCCCATTACGACGGGTTGCGGCCAACTCCATGCGTCCGCGCACTGTCTGAAGCAATGACAAACCGCCAAACACTTCCGATGGCGACAGCCCCGACCCCAACGCCAGACCGGCGGCCACAAGCGCGTTGAACGCCTGAAACCCCCCGATCAGATTAAGCCGCGCTGTGTGCGCCTCGCCGCCGTAGGAGAACCGAATATCCTGGCCGGAGGCATCAAACCGCTGCGCCGTCAGACGAATATCAGCCTCTTGCGCGCGCCCCACAAGGATCAAGCGCCCGCCGCGGGCCGTCGATATCTCGGCAATGCGGCGCGAGGCCGGATCATCGCAGTTCAAAACCGCAACGCCATCGGGGCGCAAGACGCGCTCGAACAAGCCTGCCTTGGCCGCAAAATACTCTTCAAAATCGGCGTGGTAATCCAAATGATCACGAGTGATATTTGTGAATGCCGCAGCCGTCAGATCGACCGCATCCAGACGGCGCTGCGCCAACCCGTGCGAGGACGCCTCCATCGCCGCATGGGTCACTCCATCAGCGGACAGATCCGCCAAAAGCCGGTGCAAAGTGATCGGCTCGGGCGTGGTATGGCTGAGCGGCCCGGACACCGCCCCCTCCACGCCAGTGGTACCAAAATTGACCGCCATGGCTCCACCATTTTCCCAAATCTGCCGGGTGAAGCTGGCCACGCTGGTTTTGCCATTGGTGCCAGTGATCGCCACAACAACTTCGGGCTGTAGGTCAAAAAACCGGGCCGCCGTCTCAGCCAGAACCAAACGGGCGTCATCAGCGATAATAACGGGCAATGAAAAGGCTGGGAAATCGCGGGCAATGATGGCCTGCCCCGCCTCATCGGTTAGAATAATTGCAGCGCCCATACGACGGGCATAATCGGCAAACTCAGCCCCATGAACCGCACTGCCGGGCATCGCTGCGAACAAATGGCCGGGCTTGGTCTCGCGGCTGTCCACGGAAAGGCCGCTGATACGTGGCTCCTTGCTCCAGATGCCGCCACGGGCATAGCCGTCCAACCCCAAGGATTGCAGGCTGCGGTCTTCGATCTTTCCGGCGGCACCAGTCATGCTCTTGCCTTCTTTTTTAAACGCGTTACTGAGAGGCCAATGTCACGATTGCCCCGCTGTCAGCCCTTTCTGTCCCGCGTCCACTAAGCGGGCGCAAGCCCAAAACAGGAGCAATGCGCCGAATAATCTCACCGGCAATGGGCGCCGCCGTCCACCCGGCGGTCCGCTTGGGTTTACCCGCCACAATGTCCTGCGGCTCGTCCAAGGTCACCACCACCACGTAGCGTGGATTTTGGGCCGGAAAAATCGCCGCGAAATTCGATATCACCCGGTCCGCGTAATACCCGCCCGTAGGCTTGGGCTTCACGGCCGTCCCGGTTTTGCCACCAACCTCATAGCCTTCCACATCCGCCAGCGAAGCGGTCCCGTCCGTCACCACTTTGCGCAACATATAGCGCAGCGAGCGCGAGGTCTTCTCGGACACAACCCGGCGTGGGGGATCAATCTTCGCGCCCCCCTTCATCAAGGTCGGCTGAACCAGCAACCCGCCATTGGTCAAACTGGCATAGGCAGACGCCAAATGAACCGGGGTCGCCGACAAGCCATGCCCGTAAGAGATTGTAATGGCTGAGATTTCCGACCAATTCTTCTTGGGGTAAATCGGCGCTGCGGATTTGGCCGCAGGCAATTCCATCAATGTTGGCGACAAAAAGCCCAGATCATCCAGAAGCGCCCTTTGCGCCTCAACGCCAAATTCCATGGCCAAGCGCGCAGACCCCACATTGGAGCTTTTGACCAGCACATTGGTCAAAGATTGAAAGGGGCCGTAATTGTGGTTGTCAAACTCCCGGATCGGGAAACGCCCCCAGCGCAAAGGTTTGGTGTCGATCAACGTATCGGGCGTGGCGATACCGGTCTCCATGGCCAATGCCACAGTAAACAGCTTGTAAGATGACCCCAATTCATAAACACCTTGGGCGGCTTGATTAAACAAGGGGCTGTCAGCGGGATCACCCTTCTTGGGCGCGGCCGGCGGATTGTTGGGGTCAAAATCCGGCATGCTGGACATGGCAACCATCTCCCCGGTATTGGCATCCATTACGACTGCCGAGGCGCCCTTTGCGTTCATCAAAGTCATGCCCCGGTAGAGCACCTGCTCGACAATCGATTGCGCGGTCAAATCAATGGACAGCTCCAAAGGCGCGCCCAATGTGTCTTGCGCCCGCAGCCGCTCATCGAACCAATATTCAACGCCAGACCGGCCCACCACTTCTGCGGCTGCGATCTCCTCATTGCCGTAGCCCGCGCCGCCCAGAATATGTGCAGCCAATTTGCCGTTGGGATAAAGCCGCGTCTCCCGCTTACCCAAAACCAGCCCCGGCTCGCCCAGATCATGGACCGCTTGCGCCTTTTCCGGCGAAACTTTGCGCTTTACGAACAAGAACTTGGCAGGGGGTGCAAACCGGCGTTTCAAAACCCGGGGATCAAGGTCAGGGAAAATCCGCGCCAAGCCTTCGGCCGCCGCATTCCGGTCAATCATCTGATGGGGATGTGCGATGATAGATGTCGTGGTGATGTTCGTGGCCAAGATCCGCCCGTGCCGATCGACGATATCCGCCCGGTCCGAGACGATCTTCTTGGCTTCAATCGCGGCAATCTCTGCGGGTGTTTGCGTCGTGGCCAACACCACCATGCGCAGCCCGATCATGCCAAAGCCACCCAAAAACATGCATGCAATCAATAAGATACGAAATTGTGCATGCTGATGCTCGCGCTTGCGCTTCGACTGAACCTTGGCCAGACGGGCCTCGGCCTCCTTGCGGTCCGGGTCCAGACCTTGCTCGCGGGCGGCAATGATCCGTGCAAGGGGGCGAAGGGGACGTCGGATCATCAGCTCGGCTTTCAGTTGTCGGTTTCGTCTCGTGCAGCGGCGCTCAAAGTGTTGGAGATCAGCCCACCAAGCCCATCGCTTGGCTCGGCAATCTCAGCCACCGTGCCGTAATGATCAGCGCGCACAGGCACCAATCTGAGAATTTCGAAATTGGCCTCCGCCAGACGGGTCAACCGCTCGGGACGGTTCAGATACGCCCACTCGGCGTTGAGAACCTCAATTTTGTCCGTTTCTTCAATGATCTTGTGCTCGATAACCGCAACCCGGCGCTCGGCGGCACGGGTGGTGTAGTTCACGCTATAGGCCCAATAGGCCGAGAGAATTAGGAGGCAGCTGGAAAACAGGTAAAAAAGCGTTCTCATGAGTGGTGTCCTTGACGCAAATTATGTGGGGGAACTCCAAGCGACTTGAAGTCTACAGATCCGGCAGGCGCATCCAGCCTGCGGGCGACGCGCAGTTTTGCAGACCGCGCGCGGGGGTTTGCGGCGACTTCAGCCGGTGTTGGGCCAACCGCTTTGCGGGTCACACGCTCAAATCGTGGGGGGATTTGTTGAGCTTGCGGTGCAAAGCGGTTGGCGTTCGGAGCCGACCCTGAACGGGCCTGCATGAACCTCTTGACGATGCGGTCTTCAAGGCTGTGGAACGTGACCACCGCCAGAAATCCGCCGGGTTTGAGCATCGCCTCAGCGGCCACCAGACCGCGGGCCAGCTCGCCCAATTCGTCGTTAACTGCAATTCGAAGCGCCTGAAAGCTACGGGTGGCCGGGTGCGGTTGGCCGGGTTTGGCGCGGGGAAGCGACTGCTCTACGATCTCACAAAGCGCAGCAGTGGTAAGGATGTCTGCCGACTTTCGGGCCTTTACAATGTTGCGCGCAATCCGCCTGGAGGCGCGCTCCTCACCAAACTGAAACAAAATATCGGCAATATCCGCCTCATCGGCAGAATTCACGATGTCCGCCGCCGACGGCCCGGACCGCTCCATGCGCATGTCCAAAGGACCGTCGCGCATGAACGAAAAGCCGCGCTCGGCCTGATCAATCTGCATGGAGGACACGCCGATATCGAGAACGATACCATCCAGCCCATCAATGCCTTGAGCGTCGCAAATCCGGTCCAAATCACCAAAGCGACCATCAGCCAGCGTCAACCTGTCGCCAAATTCAGCAGCAAAAACAGCCGCTTGACTTAGGACCTCCGGGTCACGGTCGACACCAATGACCCGGATTGCACCGGCCTCCAACAACGCACGTGTATATCCGCCTGCACCAAATGTTCCATCGAGCCAAACCCCGGCCACAGGGGACACGGCAGCAATGAGCGGCTCAATCAGAACCGGGATGTGAGGGGCCTCGGTCATTCCGAGCCCTCCTTGGACTTGGCGCGTCCGGCAAAACTTTTGAGCGGGTGATCGGGCGACGCAAAATCGCTGTTGCGCGCTTTGAGCTCAGCCTTATGGGCCTGATAGGCGGATTTTTCCCAAATCTGAAACCGGTTGAGCCGCCCGACAAATGACAGCTCCCCCTCGGTCATTCCGATCTGCTTGCGGGCCTCCTCAGGCAGCACAAACCGCCCCGAGCCTTCAACGGTGATCTCGAACGCCTCGGAGCCTAACAGATTTTCGAGATATTCGCGCTCTTCGGAATATTCCGGCAATTCCTCAATCTGGTCGTAAATCTTGTCGATGGACTCCATGGTATAGCCCTCAACACAGGCATGACCGCGGTCCGAATAGACAAGAGTAAACTGGTAAGAGCCTCCAAGATCGCCGCCGCCATCCGCCAAGATGCCGCGATAGGCAGCCGGCAGAGACACACGCCCCTTGCCGTCCATCTTATGATGGTGCTCGCCTTTAAACCGTCTTGTCACTCGGCCTCTCTTCGCTCAAACTGGACCGGTGAAACGAAAAACGACGGAGCGTGTCACTGCCTACACGTTCCGCCGCTTAAGGTCCGTTTGGTCCTTGCCCGACTGCGGAAGCGCACTGTCATCGCAATCGCGTCGGATCTATTTTTTGTTGTGAGCGTGCCCGTATGAAACTGCCTCAATAGGGTGGGTCTTGTTGCCCTTATCACTGCTCTGTATTGCCTATTGTCTAGCATGGGTTTTTACACCTGACAATGGTTTTCTATGGTTTTTGATGGACAAGCACTGTTTTGAATGCGATTTGAAGGGATGCCTCGGAAGGCCAAAGACGCCCCAATACACAACAAAGTGATTGCAACGTTATCCCAACCACAACATATGGGTGTCCCGCACCTGTTGCCCGCGCCGTTGAGAAATCTGCAATTTTTCTTGAAAAAATGGCCCAAAGACGCCGAAAATCGCCGGTTTGACGCCAAAACCCAGCCCGACCCCGTACAAAACCATGAAATTTGCGGATGGCCTGTAAGCCGGATTCTGTACCGGTTTCCCGGCGGCAGCCATTCATCTGTTCCGACCGTTACCGATCGGCTCTAGCAGTCAACCCGGGATGCTGGGACGAGACCCCCCTGTGCTTGCGCACGTACATCCCCTATTTGACTTTGCTTCCGGTGGGGCTTGCCATGCGGTCCGTGTTGCCAAAGACCCGGTGCGCTCTTACCGCACCTTTTCACCTTATCCCTGACTGGCAGGGTTGTCTGATTTCTGTGGCGCTGTCCCTTGGATTGCTCCAGCCGGGCGTTACCCGGCACCGTTGTCTCATGAAGTCCGGACTTTCCTCGCTGTCGCGCGGCTGCCCGGCCATCCGCAGGACTGCGTCTAGGGGGTCTGGTCGGGGCCGTCAAGATTTTGAGGCCTGAGAACGGGGTTAAAGAGGTTAACGCCGAATTCTACTCTTCTAGAAAAGTAGAAGAGTCGCTCTGCGCAATCCTTGCCCACAAAACATGCCAAACCCGGCTACATCTCACCGGAAAGCACATGTCCTGTAACTCAGGTACAGGAGTTAACAGACTGTCCCAAATTGAGGCCCAATCGCCCCCAATCAAACTTTGGCCCCGGATCGAATTTGCGTCCCGGCGCCACATGTTCATGGCCCAAGATCCGGGCCTTAGGGATGTCCCAACGGCTTTGAATGTCCGCGATCAACGCCGCCAAAGCAGCCATTTGCGGCTCTGGGAATGGCGGGAAATCCTGCAAAGACCCCGGATTGCACAACTCAATCCCGATAGAGCAGGAGTTGATATCCGTCTCGCCTGCCCAAACGCTCAGACCTGCGTGCCAAGCCCGGTGCGCCTCTGACACCAGCTGGCAAACATCACCAGTGTCCTCAACAAGATAATGCGCGGACACTTCCGGCTCGGGATCACAAAGTCGCGCAATCGCGGCCTGCGCACTTTCCATGCCCGTGTAATGTATGACAATCATATCGGGCCCCTCATACCCGATGCGCGGACCAAAATTGGGGGACGGAATTTGAGTGATATGCATAACCGGCAGAAAACACGCGGAGGCGCTCTATGTCCAGCAGACCGTTACAAAACAGAGTGATGCCCACCGGCCAGATCATAGCCGTCGCCCAGCGTGGTACAATGATGGGCAATCGCGGCGGCCGGTTGCATGACGACCACAAACGCCTCAAAAAGAACTGGGCCTCCAAACAATGGATCAGCTGCGTTACCACCTTTAAAGGCCGCCAAAGACAGGTAATGGGCAACAGCTACACTGAGCTGTTTTTTCTTGACGAAGCAACCGCCTTGGCCGCGGGGCACCGTCCCTGCTTTGAATGTAGACGCGCCGACGCAAACCGGTTTGCAGAAATATGGGCGGACTGTTTGGGCCGCACTGAACGGCTGCGCGCACCGCACATGGATCAGATTTTGCACCCAGAGCGCACCGGCCCCAAACACATGGCCCCGGCGAACAGCCTGCCCGATGGCGCGTTCTTTCTCAGCGCGGGCGAGATTTTTCTACAGTCTAAAGACGGCTGCAAACCTTGGAGCTTTTCGGGCTATGGCCGTCCGCAAAACATCTCCGGAGAGGTCGAAATCCTAACGCCGCCGAGCATCTGCAAAATCTTGCATGCCGGATATCAACCCCAACTTCATCCGTCAGCCGACTAGACCTCAATCCGCCATTCGGGACGCCATCCACCGGTCAATCTTGCCGGTATAGGCCACATCGGTCCCCAGCTTGCTGTTGATGTCGCCATGGCTCAGCGCCTGCTCAACCACATCCACATCGGCACCCGCACCGGCCCCGGCCTGCGCGAACCTGTTGGCCTCATCGCAGGTGCCTTGCGGGAATGAGGAACACACCACCAACATGTGCGGATCCTCACCGGACACATGCGCCTGCGGAGAGGCCGCCGCCCAAACCGCCGGATCATCCCCAAAAGCTCTGTCGTAAAACCGAAACGGAGGATCAGCCATGATCACAGGAACATCCATCGCCGCCGAATCGAGCGCGATCACACCGGCCAGTGGCGCAAGCCCCGCCGCCTCGCGAAGATCAATCCGGGTGCTCAAAAGCGCCGCCACATGCGCCCCCGAGGAATGCCCCATCACAAACACGCGGGCGCCGTCCCCGCCCCACGCATCAAGATTTTTCTGAACATAACCAACAGCCTGAGCCAAATCCTGAGCTTGTGCAATCGCCTCAACCTCCGGGGTCAAACGGGTATTCACCGACACAAAAATATACCCCTGAGGCACCCAATGCTTCACTTTGGCGTACCAAATGCCGCGCCCGGCTTTGTCACCGGACTGCCACCCGCCGCCATGCAAAAAGATGATCACCGGCGCATCAGCGGGCTCATTGGGAAGATACACATCGAGCTTGTGCCGCGCATGTGTGCCGTAAGCATACTCGATCGGCATCTGCGCCATCGCACTGGTCGAGGAAATCGCAAAAAACACATTGAAAAGAAAAAGCTGGAGCATGCTACACCTGACCTTAATGCTATGCCCAATTTTAGCAACAATTGACCCGCCGGGGAATAACCTATTTGGGCCGGCCCCGGGTTTTTCCACGGGCGCTTTGGGACACATTATGCGGATTGAACCCCTTCTTGCGCGGCGGCTTGGTCGGTTTGGGCTTTTTGGCGGCCCATTTCTTGGGCGGCGCGTCTTCCGCATCCTTGGCACCGACCGCGATCTGCTCGCGTATGACTTTACGCGGAATTTCCTCAACAGCCCCCGCCCCAAGCTCTTTGAGCTGAAACGGCCCGTAAGACACGCGGATCAAACGGTTAACTTCGAGCCCAATGGCACTCAAAGCCCGGCGCACTTCGCGATTTTTTCCCTCGCGCAGCCCGACGGTCAACCACGCATTGGCCCCCTGTTGGCGATCCAGCGTCACAACCATGCCCTGAAACCGCTCGCCATCAACCGTAATGCCCTTCGTCAAAGGCTCCAACATCGCCTCGGTGGGGCGGCCGCGCACCCGCACGCGGTATCTGCGCATCCAACCGGTTGAGGGCAGTTCCAACTGGCGTTTAAGATCACCGTCATTGGTCAGCAACAACAGCCCCTCAGAGTTGATGTCGAGCCTGCCTACCGACATGACCCGCGGCATCTCAGGGGGCAGCTTTTGGTAAATCGTGTCGCGCCCCTTCTCGTCCCTGTCTGACGTCACCAGTCCGATGGGCTTGTGATAACGCCACAGGCGGACCGGCTCCTGCTCCTTCAAAGGCTCCCCACGCACGGTAATCACGTCCGTGTCCAAGACATTGATTGCAGGGGATTTTACGATCTCACCATTGAGTGTCACCTCGCCTGCGTCGATCAGCTTTTCCGCATCTCTGCGCGAGGCGACACCGGCACGGGCGATCCGTTTGGCAATTCTCTGGGCATTGTTTTCACTCATGAAAAATCGCATACACTGGATTGAAGTTAACCCCAAGCGAAAGCGGCCATGAGTTTCAGAAATCCAATGGTACTGGCGCTTGATCAAGCCCGCCAAGCAGCCCAGCGCGGCGAGACGCCGGTGGGTGCGGTGATCTACGACCCGGTCGCTGACAAAGTGCTGGCCCAAGACGGTAACAGAGTTCGCGAATTGCACGACCCAACCGCCCACGCAGAGGGTTTGGTCATTCGCGCCGCCTGCCAAAGCCTTGGCAATGAGCGTCTGCAAGGTCTTGATCTATATGTCACTTTGGAACCCTGCCCGATGTGCGCAGGGGTGATTTCGGCAGCCAGGATTTCCCGGCTTTATTACGGCGCGTCTGATCCGAAATCCGGCGGGATCGAGCAGGGCCCACGGGTGTTGTCCCATCCACAATCGCACCATAAGCCAGAGATTTACGGCGGCATTTGCGAGGCGGAGGCGGCCGATCTGCTCAGGGGTTTTTTCGCGGAGCGCCGAGGTGATTAACGCGGATATGCACCGGCCACGAAACCTATGGCCTGTTCGCTAGGGCCGATTTGAGTATTTTGGGGAAATCGAAAGATAAAGAGCGGGATCGCGCCGCAAGGAGTGGATGATGGACTGGGCAGCTGAGGTCGATAACTACTGCGAAAGGCTCGGACCCGGATTTTGGGGCGAACCCGTCAATGCGGTGACCAATCTGGCCTTCTTGATCGCAGCCGTTTTTGTGTTTCCAAAAGTACGCGGGGATCGCGGGGCCGAGATATTATGTCTGGCCTTGTTTCTGATCGGTGTCGCGTCGGGGCTGTTTCATACTTTGGCCACCAGCTGGGCCGGGCTGGCCGACAGTCTGTCCATTCTTGTGTTCATTTTGATCTACATTTTTCTGGCTGTGGGTCGCGTGTTGGGACTGGGACGCGGCGCGGCGACAGTGTCCGTCATTGCCTTTTTCCCCTATGCCTTTGCCACCGGCTACGCCTTGAGCGCTATTTTTGGCCCGTTGAACGGATCGGTCGCATATCTGCCGGTCTTGATTTTGATTTTCGTCTTTGGAGTGATCTCCGACGGCGACACCCGGCGCGGCTTTTGGACCGGGGCTGCTATTCTTGCGGTGTCCCTGCTCTTTCGGTCAATTGATGAAACCCTATGCCACGCTTGGCCGCTTGGCACCCATTTCATGTGGCACGCGCTCAACGCGATCATGCTGGCGTGGATGATCCTTGTCATCCACCGCGCACCGGCAAATGCGCGATCAGGTGTTGCGCGGCACCAGACGTAGGGCTAAACCCCGTCCATTGGAAAACATAGCAAGTTGAGGAAGACAGCCTCCCATGTCCATTGATGTCAAAACCGCAGCCCGTGTGGCACATCTGGCCCGAATCCAAGTTGACGCGCAGGACCTGCCCGAACTTGCCGGGCAGCTCTCGGCGATTCTTGGCTTCATGGAGCAACTCAATGAAGTTGATGTCGACGGCGTGGAGCCTATGACCTCTGTGACGCCAATGGCCGCGCCCTTGCGCGCCGACGAGATCACCGATGGCGGCATTCAAGAGCGTGTTTTGGCCAATGCGCCCGATGCGCGCGAAGGCTTCTTTTCTGTGCCGAAAGTGGTGGAGTAAGTCATGGGCGATTTGAACAAACTGACCATCGAAGCGGCGCGCGACGGATTGCGCGCCAAGGATTTCACCGCCCGTGAGCTGACGCAGTCCTGCGTTGATGCGGCCGAAAGCTCCAAGCCTTTGAACGCCTACTCGGTTGTGACCGCCGATCAGGCCCTGACCATGGCCGATGCTGCGGATGCGCGACTGACACAAGGCGATGCGCCGTCCATGTGCGGCATTCCTTTGGGCATCAAGGACTTGTTTTGCACCGAAGGTGTGGCCTCGCAGGCGGCGTCCAACATCCTCAAAGGGTTCCTGCCCCAATATGAAAGCACCGTGACCACCAAGCTTTGGAACGAAGGTGCAGTCATGGTCGGCAAGCTCAACATGGACGAGTTTGCCATGGGCTCCTCGAATGAGACATCCTGCTACGGCCCTGCTGTTTCCCCGTGGCGCAAAAGCGGTGATGACGCGGCTCTGACACCCGGCGGCTCGTCGGGCGGATCCGCCTCGGCTGTGTCTGCGGATTTGTGTCTTGCAGCCACAGGCACCGATACGGGCGGCTCAATCCGCCAGCCTGCCGCATTCACAGGCATTGTCGGTGTGAAGCCCACTTACGGTCGCGTATCGCGCTGGGGCGTTGTGGCCTTTGCCTCGTCGCTCGATCAGGCCGGGCCCATGGCCAAATCCGTGAAAGATGCCGCCATCATGCTAGAGGCGATTTGCGGTCATGACCCAAAAGACAGCACTTCTGCCAATATGGACGTGCCTGACTTTGAGGCGGCTCTGACCGGCGACATTCGCGGCAAAAAGATCGGCATCCCCAAAGAGTACCGGCTTGACGGGATGTCCGCCGAGATCGAGGCGTTATGGACCGAAGGTGCCGATAAGCTAAAGGCCGCAGGCGCTGAGCTGGTTGACGTGTCCCTGCCCCATACCAAATACGCACTTCCCGCCTATTACGTGATCGCACCGGCTGAAGCCTCTTCAAATCTTGCCCGCTATGATGGTGTCAAATACGGCCACCGCGCTGAGTTGACCGCCGGTGACGATATTGATGACATGTATTCCAAAACCCGCGCCGAAGGGTTTGGCGATGAGGTTCAGCGCCGGGTGATGATCGGGACGTATGTTCTGTCCGCGGGTTTTTACGATGCCTATTATGTGCGGGCCCAAAAGGTTCGCACCCTGATCAAGCGCGACTTTGAGCAGGTGTTTGAAGATGGGGTGGATATGATCCTGACCCCGTCCACCCCCTCCGCCTCGTTCGGGATCGGCGCCATGGCCCAAGCCGATCCGATCGAGATGTATCTCAACGATGTGTTCACTGTGACCGTGAACCTTGCAGGCCTGCCCGGCGTGTCTGTGCCCGCCGGACTGGACAGCAACGGACTGCCCCTTGGACTTCAATTGATTGGCAAGCCATGGGGCGAGGCGGAAATGCTGAATGCCGCCTACGCCCTTGAGGCCGCCTCAGGCTTCGTGGCAAAACCCGAAAAATGGTGGTAATGTAAGTCCGATGAAACACCCCCACATGAGTTTGAAGGCAACCCACATGAAACGATTTGCCCTTCTCGCCGCACTTGGCCTTGCGGCCTGCTCCGACCAACCGGTCGGGCAGTCGGAATATTTTGACCCGTGGCAAAACCCGCAATTGTCCGGTGCACCAACCCCACAGCAATCGCCGGACATGATCGCAATCAACCAGCAATTGGATGAACGACGTCTGGAAAATGCCGCCCGAAACGGGGATGCAGCCCTTGTGGCTTCGCTGGAGGCCGCGATTGCCACCGCAGGCAATGACGCGCGTGCCTCTGGCCAGACGCAGATTGCCCCCGCACCGACAACGGCCCAGCAAGTGGCCACCACAACGCCGCAAGCGGCACTCACAACATCGCAGGTCCAAACTGCGGAGATCGCAGGCACGGGCGAAATCAGCGACAACTCTTTCTCGTCCGTTGTGCAAAAAGAAACGATTGAGACCGATGCCGCCCGACTTGCCGCCCTGTCACAAGCCAAGATCGTACTTCAGGCCGAACCATTGCCAGAACGGACCGACGGCGTGAACCTGGCCGCATTCGCCCGCTCCACCTCGCACAATATCGGCCAGCGGCTTTTCTCAAGATCATCGCGGGCCAGCGCCTCGCAACGGTGCCGCAAATATGGCAACGCAGATGCGGCACAAAGGGCGTTCCTAATCGCCGGTGGCCCGGAAAATGACGAACTGAAACTCGACCCGGACGGGGACGGCTTTGTGTGCGGCTGGTCGCCTATGCCGTTTCGCAACCTGCGGGTGGGCGGCTAAACCTGCGCCGCTCAGTAATTGTTGAAATCATTTTGCCAATGATCAACGGTCTTGCCTGCGGCCAAAGGCTTGCCCTCTGCTGCCCATAAAACACCGCGCCGGATCATCTCAAAGGCCGGCCCGTCTGAGATCACATTCGCCTTGTGCCCAAGCGCGTTGTAATACACCCGACCATGCCCCCATTTGCGGGTCCATGCCACCGGCATCTCCACAGGCCCATTGGCAGAGTGATACCACTCAACCACAGGCAGCCGGGTCGTCGCCAACACATCATTGGCCGGATCCACATGTAAATAATATTGCTCCGAGCAAAACGCAAAACCCTCAATGCCCGCCACCAAAGGATGCTCCGGCTGGGTGATCTCTACCGAATAATCAACACCGTCGCCGCCGGGATGGGCCACCCAATTGGCCCCGGTCATAAATTGCCACAAGACCTGATCGCGAAACGCATCACACATGCCACCATGACATCCCGCAAGCCCAACCCCAGACGCCACAGCCTCCGACACATTGACCACCAATTGCTTTTCAATCGTCCCCATGGTCCAAACCGGCACGATCACATCCAAGGCTTTCAACGCCTCCACATCGGCAAAAGCATCCTGACGGCCCGATACCTCAACATCAAACCCTCCATCCTCCAGAATTCCGCGAAAAATACCCGCAACGGCTTCCGGCTCATGTCCATCCCAACCACCCCAAACGACCAACGCTTTTTTCATCTTAAATCTCCCGTTTGCGCAGAACCTGCCGCAATGACCGGACAGCATCAATGCCCATTCGTTTCAATGTTCCCTAAATATCCCCCGCGCGGAGCGCAAAACGCGTATCACCGAAGGTGATCGCAACAATCTTGTGATGCGCGCAAGCGCATCGCGGTTTAGTATGCCATTGCCACTTGACGCCTGCCCGCGCGCTGCGTAAAGAAGCGCTTCAAATTTCCCGGCCGCCAGAGACTGGTCTGCGGCTGAAACTGCCTCAAAGGACATCTAATATGTCGCGTGTATGTGAATTATCGGGCAAAGGCCCTATGGTCGGCAACAATGTCAGCCACGCAAAGAACAGAACCCGTCGCCGGTTTTTGCCGAACCTGAACAATGTAACACTGCGCTCCGATACGCTGGATCGCTCGTTCAGCATGAAAATTTCGGCAGCAGCCCTGCGCACGGTCGATCACCGTGGCGGTCTGGACGCATTCCTTGCGAAAGCCAAAGACGCTGAGCTGTCGTCAAACGCGCTCAAAATCAAAAAAGATATCGCGAAAGCTCAAGCCGCAGGCTAAGCCGCCGCACGATCTACAGATTTAACGGCCCGGTGGAGCAATCCGTCGGGCCGCTTCGTTTTGTCACCTTGAGTTTCCCATGACAAAGCATAGATCACAGGGGCACCGATAAGGACATCACCGCCATGCGCTCTCCGATCTTCGCCGCCGCATTCCTGTTGCCAGCTATGACCTTTGCAGATGGCATTACCGTCGAAGATGCCTATCTGCGCGCATCGGGCCCAATGGCCCGTGCGGCCGCCGCTTTTATGGTGATCAAAAATGATACGCAAGCGCCCGTGACGCTTATGGGGGCGACAACAGATGCGGCCAGAACGGTGGAGCTGCACACCCATATCATTGAAGATGACATCGCCAAAATGCGCGAAATCGAAGACGGCATTACCATCCCGCCCGGCGCCACCCATGAGCTCAAACGGGGCGAAGATCATGTGATGCTGATGGGCCTGACCAACAAAATGACAGATGGCGACGTGGTGACACTCACCTTGTCCTTTGCAGATGCGGACCCGGTCACGCTGGATGTGCCGGTGGACAATGAGCGCAAACCGGACCAAGGCCACAGCGAAATGGACCACTCTGACCATAATAACAACTAGAGCGGTTTGCTTTTAACCTGAGGCATCATCCATCACGTAACGCGTTGAAATCTCTGATTTCAGAAAGCTCTAGAACCGGCCATTTATTCCAAAATCACATCGGTTGATACCGACCGCAACGATATCAAGTAGCCCCAGGCAGAACCGGCTCCAACGACACCACCCGCAGCAAAAACGGCCATCCCCCTGCCCGGCGTTGAAAAAAAACATGAGCCTGAAAATAAAGCAGCCCCGCCCGGGGGAGCGGAGCTGGTAATGCTTGTCAAAGCTGTTGATTTGTTAGGAAATCTTCAGGTGTCCGGCGCTCATTTTTCCATTGCGCCCTTCAACCAGCTCAAATTCAACCGCTTGATTGTCTTCTAATGACCGCAGCCCAGCCTCCTGGACCGCCGTAATGTGCACAAAAATGTCGTTTCCACCGTCTTCAGGCTGAATAAATCCATAGCCCTTGTCGACGTTGAACCATTTGACAGTGCCCTTTGCCATTGTGGGGTCGTCCTTCTTCTTGACCGGCGCAAGGCCCGCGCCAGCTTCACCCTCGTCTCCATCTGCGTCGTAAGCCCTCTAATTAGGGAAGGGATATTCAAGTTAGACAGTCAAACTCGGTGACCCAACGTTAACAGAACTGTCTCTGGCGCACAATCTTGCTTGCGAAGGACAATGATCAAGCGGCTGATACTTGCGCTCGGCGGGCGCTTGTGGCTTTGTCTGTCGACAATTTAATATTGCTTGGGACACGTACAAATGGCTGAACTGTTAACTTTTGAGAACTTGGGAAACCTTGGCGTACTGATATTTCTGCAAGCGGTGCTGGGCTTTGACAACCTGCTTTATATCTCAATCGAATCAAAACGCGCGCCCTTAGCAAGTCAGGCCGCTGTGCGCCGCTGGGGCATCATCATCGCGGTGGCTCTGCGGATTGTTCTTCTGTTTGCCATGGTCTCGCTGATAGACTCGCTCAAAGATCCGTTCTTCTCGATCAACTGGACCGGCGTGCTTGAAGGCACATTCAATTTCGCCACCATCGTGTTTCTGTTTGGCGGCGCATTTATCATGTACACAGCCGTCAAAGAGATCCACCACATGCTGTCGGTGCATGATCTGGAACATGAGGGCGAAGACAAATCCAGCAAATCCGCCACCCAAGTGATCTTGTTGATCGTGTTCATGAACCTGATCTTCAGCTTTGACAGTATCCTCTCGGCCATCGCGATCACCGATATTTTCCCGATCCTTGCCATTGCGATTCTGGTCTCGGGTGCGGCCATGTTGATCCTTGCAGACGGGGTTGCGGCATTCTTGGAGAAAAACCGCATGTACGAGGTCTTGGGCCTCTTCATCCTGCTGATCGTCGGCGTCGTCCTTTTGGGCGAAGGCGGGCATCTGGCGCATATGAAGGTCTTCGGCTTCGAGATTGTTCCCATGTCGAAAGCAACCTTCTACTTCTCGGTCTTCGTCCTGTTCATCGTGGAGATCGTGCAGTCAGGCTACCA
This sequence comes from uncultured Paracoccaceae bacterium, assembly GCA_937920555.1. Lineage (GTDB taxonomy): Bacteria > Pseudomonadota > Alphaproteobacteria > Rhodobacterales > Rhodobacteraceae > CAKZTM01. The sequence goes on from CAKZTM010000026.1 coordinate 21,538, forward strand.
ACGCAAGCTCGACGCCGAGCGTGGCCGCTTCAAGGATGGCCGGTCGCATCAATAGGGGAAAACCACGCCAAGTTTCCCCGCTTGGGCTTCTGGAAACACGCCCGCGCCGTGCTTAAATACGGGGCGGGCGGACATATGGGGATGACATGAACGCAAGATTTGTACCAATGGTGGCGCGGGTGATCCTGATCGCCATCGTGCTCGTATCGGCAACCAGCGCCTTTGGTGCGGTCCTCTCCTGATGGCCCAGAAATTCACCGCAAAACACAGCCCCGGCAGCGACAACGCCTTTCGCGGTCAAAAGGCGCGCAAAGTCAGCAGCACCGCGCGACTGATGTTCCTTCTTCCGCTCCCGCTTCTTTTGTCGGGCATCGGTGAGATCTTCCAAGGCGACGTCTTTGGCATGGTGTTGGAACTGGGCGGCTTTTCATTGTTGACCCTGTCAGCTTGGCTTTTGAATGAGGGGCTGAGGGCGGAGGAGCTGTTTCACGCCCGCACCATCGCCAAACCACCGGCCATTCCGCGCAAAATATTTGCAGCCCTTGCCACCGGGCTTGGTGTGAGCGCCGCGGCCTATGGCGGGGATTTGACCGGCGGGCTGATCAGCTCGGTGATACTTGGCGGGATCGCGGCGGCCGCACAATTGGTGGGCTTCGGGATTGATCCCATGCGCGGCAAAGGCATTTCCGGCGATAACGCGTTCGAGGCCGAGCGCGTCGCCCAAGCGGTCGATAAGGCCGAAGCCTATGTGGCCGATATTCTGGACGCGGCCAAACGGATTGGCGACAAGCCGCTAGAGGCGCGCATTGAACGGCTGGCCGCACGCGCCCGTGATCTGTTTCGTTCTGTGGAAAGTGACCCGCGCGATCTCAGCCGGGCCCGCAAATTCATGACCGTCTATTTGATGGGTGCGCGCGACGCGACCGCCAAATTCGCCGACATTTATGCCCGCTCGCGCAATGCGGAGGCCCGTACAAATTACGAGGCCCTGCTGGACGATCTGGAAACCAGTTTCACCGATCACCGCGAGCAGTTGCTGCTGACAAACCAGAGCGATCTGGACATCGAAATTCAAGTTCTGCGCGAGCGGCTCGACCGCGAAGGCGTGCGCACAAGGTAAATCAGGGAGACCATCCATGTCAGAAGATATTCGGATCAAGGCTGAAACCACACTTAAAGAGGTCGAAGACGTCACCTCCATGCTCCTGCCCGAACCAAAGGGTGAGCTGATCGCGGTCCAGACCGCCACCGCAGAGGAAAAGGCCGCGATCGACACCCGCATTGCGGAGTTGGACATGACCAACACCCAATCGATCATCCGCTTTGGGGCCGGTGCGCAAGCAGAATTGCAGGAAATCTCCCAATCGATGCTTCAAGGGGTGCGCAACAAGGATGTGGGGCCAGCCGGGGCCTCTTTGCGCGAAATGGTCGGCTCCATTCGCGGCTTTTCCACCTCCGAGCTGAACCCGAACCGCAAGCGCTCGTGGTGGGAACGGCTGATCGGGGCCGCCAAACCCATGCACAAATTCATGGCCCGTTATGAACAGGTTCAGGGCCAGATCGATAAAATCTCCGGTGAGCTGCTGGAACATGAACACCTGCTGCTCAAGGACATTAAGTCGCTCGATCTGCTCTATGCCAAAACCCTCGATTTCTACGATGAACTGGCGCTTTACATTGCGGCAGGCGAAGAGAAAATCCGGCTCCTTGATACGATCGACATCCCCGCGCAAGAGGCCGAAGTTGCCAATGCGGCTCAGGATGAGGGCGTCCTCAAGGCACAAGCGCTGCGTGACCTGCGCTCGGCCCGCGATGATCTGGAGCGACGGGTCCATGATCTGAAACTGACCCGTCAGGTGACCATGCAGTCCCTGCCCTCGATCCGGTTGGTGCAGGAAAATGACAAAAGTCTGGTGACCAAGATCAACTCGACCTTGGTCAACACCGTGCCCTTATGGGAAACGCAGTTGGCCCAGGCGGTCACCATCAACCGCTCCCGCGAAGCCGCAGGCGTGGTCAAGGAAGCCAATGACCTGACCAATGAGCTGCTGAAATCCAATGCCGATAATCTGAAAATGGCCAACCGCGAGGTGCGCGAGCAGATGGAACGCGGCGTGTTTGACATTGAGGCTGTGAAAGCCGCCAATGCCGCCCTGATTGAGACGATCGAGGACAGCCTGCGCATCGCCGATGATGGCAAAGCCAAACGCGCATCCGCCGAGGCTGAGCTGATCACCATGGAGGCCGCACTCAAGGACGCGCTGGGCGCCGCAAAGGCCAAAGCCAGCACGCCGTAGGAGCATCTGTCTGCGAATAAACGCTTGTTTGGAGCCAATTTCCCGATGATCATCATCAGCGTCTCGTAATCGTGCCTTAATTTTGGCATACTATCGGCTCATATCAACCCAGAGTCATGTCTGTTTAGAGGTTATCATGCGTACAGTTTCAAAACTGGCAAAAATTGCCACTCTCTCGATTGCACTGAGTTGCACCGGTGCGCTTTTGCTCACAACTGTGTCCGTCGAGCCGGCTTTCGCCAAAAGCGACAAGGCAAAAGACAAATCATCGAAAGACAAGTCTTCAAAGAATAAGGCATCCAAAAGCAAGCGCGCAAAAAACAAGGCAGACAAGAAGACTGACCGGGCGAAATCGGCTCGGACCAAGCCACAAAAGCCCAAGAAGCGCAAATCTGCCGCATTGGCATCCGAAGAGGTAACGACTGCCGCTGACGGTGCAGAAGAGACGGAACTCTCCAATGGTATGAAACCCAAAAATATCAGAGCAGCGCTAGGTGCCCTGAATGCCGCCAACGCTTCCGAACAGGCCATGGCAAATGCATCGCCAAACTCAAGAGTTGGCAAGATCGCAGCCTATCGCGATCAGGTGCTGGCGAATGAGGAATTACGCGCCTCCCTTGATGAGGCCGAAGCGCTTCACAATCTTTTGGACGCGCCGGATATGACGCCAGAAGACTACGCCACCGCGGTCGCGGAAAGTGCCGAACGTCAGGCCGAGCTAGAGGCAAGGATCGCCACGCTGGAGACAGAGATCGAAGCGGCAGAAGACGACGCTGAATTAGTGACTGCGCTGATAGCGACACAGGAGGATTTGGATCTGGAACGCTCCAACCAGTCGGCATTGGTTGATCCAGCATCTTATTATGAAAGCCAGCAGGCTATCGCAGACGGTCGCGAGGCTCTTGATGAGCAAGAAGATCTTGCTGGTCAGCTGTTGGATGATGCGGCCAATAAGCCTGTCACCGGTGAGGTTGTCATAGAAGTTCACCGTCTTTTGGGCCTGCCGGAGCCGGCTGAAGAGGACGACGCGATGCAGGAAGAAGAATTGGCGTCTGTCCCTGAATATTAAAACGACAGTCTTTCGCGCTATTATTTGAGAGCTGGGATTAAACCGGCTTTCAATTTTTTCTCGCGCGCGGGAAGCTGGGTCGCATCCAAAACTCGGATGGTTCCATTTCTATCGGGATACATCAAAATTTAACGCCCCTATGGCACATCTTGCAAAATCAAGATGGGAGCCAGAATGGAACCTCAGCTCAGGCTAGGAATAGCCGCCCTCACGCAATTGGCGTTTGAGGGCGGTGATTTGAATGCGCTGCGAACAGAACTTGTCGCGTCATGTCTGCAAAATACCGCCAGTGCCGCCAATCTCATGGACCTGTCGGTGATCGATCAACTGCTGGGCCATCAGGCGCAGGGGCTGGACTGGCAAACCAAAGCTCTGGAGACCTGTAGATCCTATCAGACCTACCGTCCCGATCCCGGGCGCAAGACCCTGTTGGTCTATGCAGCCCCCCTCCACATGGGGGGCAACACGCCGGTGGAATTTCTTCTGCCCCACGATCAATTCGACATTGTCACTTGCTATATTGATCCTGACCTCGATACACCGCCCGCAGTTCCGCCCCATGATGTGGCGTTTTGCGCCGCCCCTGCGGATGCGGATGACGCGCAAGCGCTGTTTCAGACCGTCAGGGAATTGAGCGCTGCCACCAACCGCCCGACCCTCAACCTGCCCCGAACCTTGGTCAAACCTGAGCGGGACACGCTCCCCCAACTTCTAAACCAAGTGCCCGGCCTTCGCATTCCCCGAACCTTGCGGGTAAGCGCGGGCAGGCTACGTCACACCATTGAAAATCACGCCGAAGCCGCAGATTTGCAGGATATCGGCAGCTATCCCTACGTGGTCCGCCCGGTGGGCTCTCATGCGGGCTTCGGATTGGCCAAGATTAACACACCGCAAGAATTTTCCGACTATCTGGCCCAACGCGAAGAGGATCACTTCTTTGTCGGCGAATTTATCAATTACGCCTCCGATCATGACGGCTGTTTTCGAAAATACCGGATTGTGCTGATCGATGGCAAAGCCTTTCCCTGCCACATGGCGATCTCTGATCAATGGAACGTGTGGTACATGAACGCAAAAATGAAGGAAGCACCGCAAAAACGGCGCGAAGAGGCGGCCTTTATGGATCAATTTGCCTGCGAGTTCGCCCCGCGCCACGGTCCGGCCATGGAAGCGCTGGCCGCAGGCATCGGGCTGGAATATTTCGGGCTGGATTGCGCACAGGATGCGCAAGGCAATCTGGTCGTGTTCGAGGTCGATAACGCCCTGATCGTGCATGACATGGATTGCAAAGCCACATTCCCCTATAAAGCCGCCCATATGCAGCGGATTTTCCGGGCCTTTGGCGACATGTTGGAGCGACAGTGCAACCTGCCGGCCCAAGACGCGCCGACAAAGCTTGAACAGCGCAAAGAACTAGCCTGACGCCAAGCCCGCCAAAAAAGGCGACTTTCCCCTACCGTTGCGACACACCGCTTTAAATCCAACACCAGATTGACTAGATTCCCTTCAACGGCTCACCAAAGCCAACAAAGAGGGACAAAACATGGGTATTCTAGATTTCTTGATGGGCGAGTTCATCGACGTCATCCACTGGACTGACGACACCAATGACACGCTGGTCTGGCGGTTTGAGCGCGAAGCACACGAAATCAAGTACGGCGCCAAACTCACCGTCCGCGAAGGCCAAGCCGCGGTGTTCGTTCACGAAGGCCAGCTTGCAGACGTGTTCCAACCCGGTCTTTATATGCTTGAGACCAACAATATGCCGATCATGACCACGCTGCAAAGCTGGGATCACGGCTTCCGCTCGCCCTTCAAATCCGAGATTTACTTCGTCAACACAACCCGGTTCCAAGACCTCAAATGGGGCACCAAAAACCCGATCATGTGCCGTGACCCGGAATTTGGCCCAGTGCGCATCCGCGCCTTTGGCACCTACACGATGCGGGTCGTGAACCCCGGCCTCTTCCTGCGCGAGATCGTGGGCACCGACGGTGAGTTCACCACCGATGAGATCAGCTACCAAATCCGCAACGTGATCGTCTCTAAATTCTCCCAAGCCATCGCCCAGTCCGGCATCCCTGTGCTCGATATGGCCGCGAACACCGAAGATCTGGCCAAGGTGATCATGAAGCGGATAGCCCCCGAACTGGCCGGTTACGGGATCGAGCTGCCCGCCTTTTATATCGAAAACATCTCGCTGCCCGAAGCGGTTGAAGCGGCCATGGACAAGCGCACCTCCATCGGTGTTGTCGGCGATCTGGGCCAGTTCATGCAATATTCCGCCGCCGAGGCTCTGACCACCGGTGCCACCCAACCGGGCGGCAATATGCTGGGCGCAGGCATGGGGGCCGGGATCGGCATGGCCATGGCCAATCAGATCGGCCATATGGGCCAAGCGCAGGGCTGGGCCGTGCCGCCAACAGCGCCGCAACAGGCGCAACTGCCGCCACCACCACCGGTCGAAAAGGTCTGGCATATCGCCAAGGACGGCGAAACCACAGGGCCGTTTTCCCGTGCCGCCATGGGCCGGATGGCGCAAGACGGCGCGCTCGATCGCGACAGCCTGGTGTGGACAGCCGGACTTGAGGGCTGGAAAACCGCCGATGAGGTCGATGAGCTGGCCCAACTCTTCACCATCCTGCCACCGCCCGCACCTGCCGGATAGTCGCGATGCTGACCCGCCGAACCGCCTTGAAATGGCTCCACTGGCTCAGCGCGGCCACCATCCTCTACTTCTTCCTTGTAGAGCCTGATGAGAACCGCGCGGACCCCGGTGGGGCGCTTTCAACCCATGCCGGGGTTGGGATGCTTCTGGCCGTTCTGGTGATTGTCTGGACAGCACTTTACTGGCGCAAAGGGCTCGCCGGGCGACCGGGGCCAAAACTGCCCGACCTTGCCAAAAAGGCCCATCTTTGGATGCATAAGGCGATCCACATCGCCCTGCCGGCCATGATGCTTTCAGGCGTGGCGGCTGGTCTTGCAGCCCCGTTTATGATCCGCGCCTTTGGCATCGTGCCGCTCAATTTCGCAGGCGGCGGCAAAACCATCCACGATCTGGCGCAAGAGGTCCACGAGATTGCGTTTAATGTCCTGATCGGCATGATCGTGGCACACACAGTTTTCCATCTGTGGCGCCATTTTTGGCTCAAGGACAATGCGCTGCGCATCATGGCTCCGAAGTATTTTCACCAATGGCTGTAGACACGCTTAACGCCCCAGCGGTCCTGTCCGAGCACCGCTTTCCCTGCACCAATTGCGGCTCCGACCTGCGCTATGCGCCGGGCACGGACCAACTGACCTGCGACCATTGCGGGCAGTCGGAAAATATCGAGGACGCGGACATCTGGGCAGGCTCCGCCCTCAAAGAACTGGACTTCAATCAGGCCGTCAATGAGGCACTGCCCGACGAAGAAATGGAAGAAACCCGCGTTCTGTCCTGCACCAATTGCGGCGCACAGGTGGAGTTTGACGCCGACAGCCACGCAGCAGAATGCCCGTTTTGTGCCACCCCTTATGTGACCGATACAGGCGCCCACAGACATATCAAACCGCGCGGGCTCCTGCCTTTCTTGCTGCGCGAGGATGAGGCCCGCCAAGAGATGAATGCCTGGCTGGGCGCGCTGTGGTTTGCACCGGGCGGCCTGAAGAAATTTGCCCGTGCGGGACGCCGCATGCAGGGGATTTATGTTCCCTTTTGGACATATGACGCGGATACCAAGACCACCTATTCCGGCCAACGCGGCACCGTCTATTACGAAACCCGCACAAGACGCGTGACCGTCAATGGCCGCTCCCAAACCCGTCAACACCGCGTCCAAAAGGTCCGCTGGCGTGGCGTGTCGGGGCGGGTCGCGCGGTTCTTTGATGACGTGCTGGTGCTCGGCGCCTCATCACTGCCCAAAGACTACACAGATGCGCTGGCCCCGTGGGATTTATCCTCGATGGAACCCTACCGCCCCGAATATTTGGCAGGCTTCCGCGCCGAGGGCTACACGGTCCCACTAGAGGTCGGCTACGAGGAGGCCCGCGATTATATGGACCGGATGATCGTGCGCGATGTGAAGTTCGACATTGGCGGCGACCGCCAGCAGATCAGCGATATGAACACGTCTGTCAGCGGTGTGACGTTCAAACATATTCTTTTGCCCGTGTGGGTCGCCGCCTACAAATATCGCGGCAAAACCTTTCGCTTTGTGGTCAACGGGCGCACGGGCGCGGTGCGCGGCGAGCGGCCGTTTTCAATCTGGAAAATTGGTCTGGCGGTCATCGCAGGGCTGCTGGTCGCAGGCGCAGTGGGCTATTTTATCGCCATGAACCAAGGCAATATTCGGTTTGAAACCAGCTTCTGATCAAAGCCGCCCCGCGTGTACCGCGGCCCCCGCTGAGACTGGACAACACATGGTGATACCGCTCTAGTGACCGGATGAAAGTCCAAGACGTCATTGCGCTGCTCGGCTCAGATTTTGGCCATGTGGATCTGGGCCCGCCCAAGATCACAGCCCGTCAGACCGTCGCAGACCGCCCGTTTGAGCAGCTCATATTCAATGCCTCAACCGGCGCCGACATTCCGGCCTATTTTTTGCACCCGCCCGGCCCAGACGCCCCGGCAATCCTCTATTGCCACGCCCACGGGGGCCGCTACGACATTGGCAAGTCGGAGCTGACCGACGGACGCCCTGCCTTGACCGGTCCCTATCTGGGCGACCTCGCCGCGGCAGGTTACGCGGTCCTGTGCCTAGAGATGCCCTGTTTCGGTGCCCGCGCCGGGCAAAAGGAGGACGCGACCGCCAAAGCGCTCTTGTGGCACGGCAAAACCCTGTTTGGACAAATGCTCGCGGAGCTGAGCGCCGGGATCACCTATCTGGCCCGACACCCGGATATCGACCCGAACCGCATCGCCACATGTGGTATCTCCATGGGCGGCACCCATGCGTGGTGGCTGGCCGCCCTTGATCCGCGCGTCCGGGCGGCGGTTTCGCTGTGTTGCTTTGCTGATCTTGCCAGATTGATCGAAACCGGCGCACATGACGGCCACGGCAATTATATGACCGTGCCGGGGCTGCTTGATTTGACCTCTACAGGCAATCTTGCAGGACTGACCGCACCGCGTGCGCAATTTCACGGCGTGGGCCTCCAAGACTGGTCAACGCCCATGGATGCTTTCGCAATCGCCAGGGCTGAGTCGGAACACAACTACAAAACCAACTCCGATCAGCTTCAATTCCATGTCGAAAACGACACCGGCCATACCGAAACCGACACCATGCGCCGCGCCGCGCTTCAGTTTCTAAGCCGCCACAATTAAAGCAAAACTTCGGTTGACGGTTTTCTCTCTCTCGCGCACACTCTTGTGTAGATGCTCGTCAAAGCAACGAAACCTGGGAGGATTTCAAAATGACATTCAACAAAACTCTAGTTCACTACGGAGCCGCGTCGGTTTTCGCACTCAGCCTTGCGACACCTGCGCTCTCGGCGGAATTGAACTTCATGATCAGCGACACAGACGGCAAAGCCGCCGTGATCGAGGAATTCGCGCAGCGCTACACCGAGGCGAACCCCGGCACGACCATCAAGATGAACCTTGTCGGCTATAATGTGATCCGCGAGCAGCTTGCAGGTCAACTCGAAGCCCAAATCGGCCCTGATCTGGCTTTCGTGACCAATTTGGGTGGCCTGAACCCTTATTATGTCGATCTGACCCCGCACGTGGATGCCGACGCTTGGGAGGCCGCCTATGGCGACGTCCTGCCTTGGTACCGCGCGGGTAAAGAAGGCGGTATTTACGGCTTCCACACAGAGATGACCGTGACCGGGCCTTATGTGAATTTGACCATGTTTGATGAGGCAGGCGTGGAGCTTCCCGCCGCTGGCGCCACATGGGATGATTGGGCCGCAGCCGCCACAGCCGTGCAAGAGGCCACAGGCTCTTACGCGGGTATGGTTATGGACCGCTCAGGCCACCGGATGGCTGGACCTGCCATGTCTTATGGTGCCAAATATTTCGATGACGGCGGCAAGCTGATGATCGATCAGGGCTTCATGGATTTCTCTGCCAAAATGGTCGAGTGGCATGAAAGCGGGCTGATGCCTGCGGATATCTGGCCCGCCGTGTCCGGCTCCAAATATGCCAATGGCAATGAGATGTTCTTTAATCAAGACGTGCCGTTTTACATGTCCGGCTCTTGGAATGTGGGCAATGTGCAGGAAAATGTGGGCGACAAGTTTGAATGGGCGGTTGTGCCTGTGCCTTGCGGACCCGCAGGCTGCGGTGTGATGCCGGGCGGAACAGGATTGGTTGCATTCAATCAAACCGAGAACGCTGAAGAGGCGGCAAAATTTGTCGCATGGATGGGCGAAGAGGCTCAAGCCCGCGAGTGGTATTCGCGGACATTTGCGATCCCGGCCCACTCCAAAATTCAGGCCGAAGGCATCACCTACACGGACTTTGGTGCCGATGAGGCGGTCTCGGAGGGTCTGAACCTCTTTGCAGCCGGCGCTGCAAAAGCGGCGATGGACACACCGCAGGCGTTCCAACTGCAAGGCAGCCCGGTTGGCTTTGTGATCTATAACGCGACCACCGAATATCTGGCGGGCGTGATGAACGGCGATCTGTCGATGGAAGAAGCCGTCGACAAGATCAAAGCAGAGCTGGCTGAAAACGCCAACTAAACGGCCATACGCATGTCCGGCAGGGCGACTTGCCGGGCATGTGTCCCTTTGATTTGAAACGGTTGTGATGGGGCGCTTTGGCTTTTTTCAGCCGCGCATTTCCCCGCAAAAACCGACCATAGCCACAACGTTACTCCACTAGCGGAGTAACGTAGAAGAAACACCCGCAAGCGCCTGACATAAAACGACTTTGAGCGCTCAAGATGAAGGACCACATGGCACCAGCAGCCCTCATCATGTACGCAATTCTTGCGTTCTGGGTCATCGGCGGCTCGGTATGGCTCCTGCGTAACCGCCAGTACCGCCTCGCGCAATCGGGCCAATTCGCCATGGACCTGCTGGGCTTTCCCGTTGAGCTTGCCCAATCCATATGGGGCCGCGGCGGGGTGCCCTACGCCTTCCTGCTGCCCAATATGGCACTCTTTGGCATCTTCACCTTCTTTCCAATGATCCTGAACCTCTGGGTCTCGTTCACGGGCGGGGAAAGCATCTCGCTGCTCAACCGACCCTATGTGGGCGGCGAAAACTACGCCGACATCTTCTCTTGCGAGGATTACCTGATCCCCAAAACCTGCTCAAACGCGGGCTTCACCTTCTGGACCGGCCTCTATAACTCGCTGTGGTTTGTGCTGTTCCAAGTGCCCGTGCTGTGCGTCGTCGCCCTGATCACTGCCCTTGTGGTCAACAAATCTCTGGCCGGACGCGGCTTTTGGCGGGCAATGTTTTTCTACCCGGTCATGCTGTCGCCGGTGGTCATCGCCAATATCTGGCACTGGATTTTGAACCGCAAAGGGGTGCTGAACCAAACCCTCGACAGCTCAGCCGAGGCGGTGACATCGCTGGCCCGCATGACCGGCTTTGACATCGTGGTGACCATCATTCTGGCCGTGCTGCTGCTGATCACGTCCGAGCGTACATTGCGCGCAGCACGTGACCCGTCCCTTCTGTGGGCCGCACTCTTTGGAGCCCTGTTCGCGCTGGTCTTCTGGTGGGCCGATCCACTGCAATTCGCGCTGGGCACCCAGACGCGCTACTCCGGCTGGCTGGCCCTGATCATCGTGGGCGCGCTTTTGTGGATGGTGTCCGAGGCACATAGCCTCACCCGCACAGCCATCTTCATCCTCTCAATTGTCGCCGTCATCCTGCTCTTGTCGATCCAGTTTGACGCAGTATTCGCCTTCGAGGGGTTCAAGCCGGTCAACTGGCTGGTTCAACGCAACACCGGCTGGCCGTTCTTCTGGCTGGTCTTCGTGTTCACATGGTCGCATATGGGATTTTACATGCTGATCCTTCTGGCCGGACTGCAAGCCATCCCCTCGGACCTCTATGAAGCCGCCAAAATGGACGCGGCCAAACCGATGCGAGTGTTTTTCCGCATCACCCTGCCCCTGGTGATGCCGACCCTGACCGTGGTGATCGTGCTGTCGCTGATCCGATCCTTCCAAGTGTTTGACGAGGTGTACCTGCTCACCGGGGGGGGACCGGGACGCGAAACCTTCATGATCGTGCAAAACATCTTCGAGACCGCATTCACCGGCGACAATCCAAAATACGGGGCCGCCGCCGCAGGCTCGGTGTTGATGGCCCTTGTGATTGCCGTCTTCACAGGCTTCCAGCTTTACCTGACCAGAAGGCAGTCCGAGCTATGAGCGTGATTACCTTCCTGACCCGCACGCGGGGCAATCCTGACACCGCCCAGCGTATCGGCGCACAAGATATCGCCGCCTATTGCTACCTGGCTTTGGGGGTCTTGATCATCGCAGTGCCGGTAATCTGGACCCTGTTTAGCTCCGTGAAACCCGAAGAGGCGATTGCAACCTTCGACACACGCATACTGCCCTATGACCAGATCGAGCGTGACATAGAAGGCGTCGGCGTCAAACCGATCTGGGAATTGCAACAAGAGAATGGTGAGCGGCAAGAGGTCTTTAAGGCAGGCCCGACCCGCAAAATCACCGATGTGGCAACCCCCGAAGACCCCGAAACCATCCTGCAAGTGCCCCGCGGGGCCTTAAAGCCGACCGAGGAAATCCGCATCGCCACCGAGAACTATCTCGACCCGCTCCTGCAACGGGGCGGACAAAAGTTCTTCAACTTCCCACTTTTATTGTGGAACACGGTGTTTGTGACCGTGGTGGCGACTGTCATCACGCTCCTGATTAACTCCATGGCCGCCTTTGCGCTGGCGAAATACAAGTTCAAAGGCCGGCTGACATTCACATTGCTGATCGTGGCCACACTCCTGATACCCTCCACCATCATCCTTGTGTCACTGTTCTTTGTGGTCTGGTCCTTTGGCATCTTCGGCTCGCTTTGGGGGGTGATCATCCCGGCTGCCGCCACGCCCACGGGCGTGTTCCTGCTGCGCCAATATATGCTGACCATCCCTGATGAGCTGCTGGAGGCCGCGCGCATGGATGCAGCCTCGGAGTGGCGGATATTCTGGCGGATCGTCCTGCCCTTGTCGCTGCCCGCCCTGTCCGTGCTGGCAATCCTGTCGACGATCTGGCGCTGGAACGACTTCTTGTGGCCGCTGATCGTGCTGATCTCGGACCCTGCACAACACACAATCCAGATCGGCCTGACCACATTCTCGGGCGAGTTTGACCAAGACCACCACTACATCCTTGCCATGACCGTGGTGTCACTCATCCCGGTCACACTCGTCTTTGTGTGGCTGCAACGCTTCATCACCACCGGAATTGCCACAACGGGGCTCAAATGACGCCAGCACTTGAACTCAAAGACATCCGCAAATCCTTTGGCGAGGTGCAGGTCATCCACGGCATTGATCTCGATATCCAAGAGGGCGAGTTTGTCGTTTTCGTCGGCCCCTCAGGCTGCGGTAAGTCCACTTTGCTGCGCCTCATAGCCGGCCTCGACGACCCCACCTCCGGCGACATCATGCTGGCCGGCAACCGGGTCAATGCAACCCCGGCGAGTGAGCGGGGCCTGTCGATGGTCTTCCAATCCTACGCGCTCTATCCGCACATGTCGGTCCGCAAGAACCTGTCTTTCGGACTGGAAAACCTGCGCATGACCCGCGAGGAAATTGACCGCCGCGTCAATGATGCGGCCAAGCTCTTGCAAATCGACATGCTCTTGGACCGCCGGCCCGGACAGCTTTCAGGCGGGCAGCGCCAACGTGTGGCCATCGGCCGTGCCATCGTCCGCGAGCCGGTGATTTTCCTATTCGATGAGCCGCTCTCCAACCTTGATGCGGAACTCAGGCTGCAGATGCGGGTGGAAATCTCAAACCTGCATGCAGAGCTGAAAAACACCATGATCTACGTGACCCATGATCAGGTGGAAGCCATGACCATGGCCGACAGGATCGTGATTTTGCGGGGGGGAAAGGTGGAACAGATCGGAAAGCCGCTCGACCTTTACAACCGTCCCATCAACAAATTCGTCGCGGGTTTTATCGGTGCGCCGCAAATGAACTTCCTGACCGGCGCGCTAAGCGGCGGGACGCTCAGCCTCGATTGCGGCATGACCAAAACGCTCCCCTATACCCAAAACGGACCGGCCACGCTGGGCATTCGGCCCGAAAGCATCGCTGTGTCGCTCGAAGGTGAGGGAGACGCGACCGTCACCGTGCAAAACTTTGAGCAATTAGGCGCCATCACCTATATCTACACCGCCTTTGACAATGGGGAGCCGCTGACCGTGCAATTGCCAGAACAAATCGCGCTAAGGCGGGGCCAAACCATTGGCGTCACACTGCCTGAGACCGCCTTTCACGTCTTTGCAGGCGAAGGCGAAGTCGCCCTGACCCGCAGCTCATGAAAAACGCAGCCCTCATAGGCCTTGGAATGGTGTCGCGTACATTTGCCGACGCATTTGCCAACACCACCACCATGAAACTGGTCGGGGTCCATGCCCGCACCGCCCAGAGCCGAACTGCCTATCTGGCCAAATACCCGGGCCCAAAAGACTACGCCTCCATCGGTGAAATTGCCCGCGACCCGAATGTCGATTTCGCCATCCTGACCACGCCCCCCAATGCCCGCCTGGAGATCGTGGAGATGCTGGCCGCCCATGGCAAACACATCCTGATGGAAAAACCCGTGGAACGCACATTGGAGGCGGCCACCGAACTTTGCCAGATATGCGAAGGCCACGGCATCACCTTGGGCATCGTTTTGCAACACAGGACACGCCCATCGGCCATTAAACTGCGCCAGTTGATCGACACTGGCGATCTGGGCGCGCTGCAAATGGCGGAAATCCGGGTGCCGTGGTGGCGCGACCAAAACTATTATAACGAACCGGGCCGCGGCACATATGACCGTGACGGCGGCGGTGTGCTGTTGTCTCAGGCGATCCACACGCTTGATCTGGCCCTGTCTCTGACCGGACCTGCGACCGGTGTAACCGCCATGACGGCCACCACCGGCCTGCACCAAATGGAAACGGAGGATATGGTGGCCGCCGGTCTGAGATTTGCAAACGGGGCGGTTGGATCGCTTTTCACCACAACCGCAGCCTTTCCGGGCCATCCAGAAAGCATCTCGCTCTATTTTGACCGGGCCAGCGCCATTTTGGAAGGCAGCACGCTGACGTTGCACCACCATTCCGGTGAGGTGGAGACATTTGGCGCCAAAGCGGCCACAGGCTCCGGGGCGGACCCGATGGCATTCTCATCCGACCGGCACCGCGCAATCATCGAGGATTTCGTGGATGCGCTGTCCAACGACCGACCACCAATGATCCCGGGACGCGCTGCACTGGAAGTACACCGGCTGATCAAAGCGCTGGAAACCAGCGGAAAAACCGGAACAACCACCCAAATCTAGAAATTTAACCGCCTGAAAATACTCGTAAAAACACGACCCCAAAACTACTCTTCTAGAAAAGTAGAAACGTTGACAAAAACGCTCAAGCATCACCAAAACCGCGCCCGCACAGCAATGGGATCACGCTCATGACGCTCCACCTTGGCATCCTCGGCATTGATCACGGCCACATCTTCGGGATGCTGGCAAACATGCTCAACGAGGGCTGCACAGCAACCCATTGGTGGACAGACGGCCCGGCGGTGACCGAAACCAAGTTCACCCAAACCCACCCGGACCTGATCAAAACCGAAAAAGCCCGCATTCTGGACGACCCGAGCATCGACATGGTGCTGATCTCGGCAATTCCGTCGGACCGCGCAGCACTGGCGATTGAGGCCATGAAGGCCGGCAAGGACGTGATGGTCGACAAACCGGGCTGCACCACGCTCGACCAGCTCGCCCGGATCAAACAAACCCAAGCAGAGACAGGCCGCATTTGGTCGGTCAACTTCTCAGAGCGTTTCGAGGTGCCAGCCGTCACCCGCGCCTCCAAGCTGGTCCATGAAGGCGCCATCGGGCGGGTCATCCAGACCGTCAATCTGGCCCCCCATAAGCAAAACCTCAAAACAAGGCCCGACTGGTACTTCCAGCGCGACAAATACGGCGGCATCCTCACCGATATAGGCTCACACCAGATCGACCAGTTCCTGCATTTCACAGGCTCCACCGATGTCACAATCGCCCATGCGCTGGTCGAAAACACCACCCAGCCAAGTCACCCCGGCTTTCAGGATTACGGCGAGATGACCCTCAAAGGCGACGGCGGCCACGGCTATGTGCGGCTCGACTGGTTCACGCCCGACGGGTTGCCCACATGGGGCGACGGGCGGCTCTTCATCCTTGGCACCGAGGGCACGATTGAGCTGCGCAAATACACCGATATCGGCCAGCCCCACCGCACCAATATGCTCTATTTGGTCAATGGAACCCAAAACGCACAGATCGACTGCGCCAATGATCCACTGCCCTATTTCAACGATCTGATCCAAGACGTGCAAAACCGGACCCAGACCGCCAATCCACAGGCGCAAACCTTCCGCACCATGGAGCTTGCCATAACCGCGCAAATGAAGGCCGAAACCCATGTATAAAGTCGCAATCATCGGGGCCGGCATCGGGGCCGAGCACCTCAAAGGCTACAAGGCCAATGCGGACCGCTTTGATGTCACCACCATTTGCGATCTGGACGCTGAGCGCGGCCAAGCGCTGGCACAGCAAGCGGGCACCGCCCACACCACCGACTTTGATGGGGTGTTGCGCAGCGATGTGGACATCATCGATATATGCCTGCCCCCGCACCTGCATTTCGACTTCGCCGCACAGGCACTGGAGGCGGGCAAACACGTGGTCTGCGAAAAACCCCTTGTGGCCAGCTTGCAAGAGGCCGACGCCCTCCAAACCATATCAGCGCGCACCAACTGTCAGGTCTTTCCGGTGTTTCAATACCGCTTTGGCACCGGCATGGCCCAGTTGCAGGCCCTGCAAGCGGCAGGTCTCACGGGCAAACCCTTTGTGGGCACGCTAGAGACCCACTGGAACCGCCCCGCCTCCTATTATGACGTGGATTGGCGCGGCACATGGGCGACCGAACGCGGCGGCGCAGTTTTGGGCCACGCGATCCATATCCATGACCTTTTGACCGGCATCTTTGGACCCGTCGCCCAAGTTCACGCCATGCTCGACACCCGCGTCAATAAGATCGAGGTCGAAGACTGCGCCGCCCTGTCGATCCGAATGGAAAACGGTGCACTTGTCACCTCCTCGGTCACATTGGGGGCTGCCAAAGACACATCCAGACTTAGGCTGATCTACGAGATGATGACCGTGGAAAGCGACCACGCGCCCTACCAACCCGCCGCCGCCCCTTGGACATTTGAAGCCCGCGCCCCGTTCAAACAAGGCAACATAGACGAGATCACAACTCAGATTGACAATCAACCAACCGGGTTTGATGGCATGATGGGGGCGATTGCAGATGCGCTGGACGCGAAACCATCGGCGGCAGTGCGCCTTGACGATGGCCGCCGGGCGCTCGAATTTGTGACCGCCGTCTACCACTCGGCGCGAACCGGCAAGGCCGCAGATCTTCCGCTGAAACCGGACCACCCGCTTTACGCCAGCTGGATGCCCTGAATGCGGCCACGCAAGGCCGGGCCTGCAAAAAATTACCCCCGAAAAGCTGTCGCTCACCGGGGGCAGATCAATAATAAGCGCGAACAGGGGAAAAAAACACTCGTTACGCTACACAGACACACCCCCTGCTCGCAGGTATCCTTATCCAAACCAATCAAGGCGCGTTTATGGCCAAGATTTGCTCCTTTTGCGAAACCGTATTTTTTTCGCAGCAAAAGACCAGAAACCGCAAAAATACCACATAACACATTGTATTTTATATAAAATTTAACAAACTACATCTCGGCACACAGCTCCCAACGTGTCAATTTCGCCACCCTCCCAGACCCCAGCCAGCGCCCGTGCAATCAAGAGCGGATTTGCAACAAGCGCTTGACGCTCGGCATGTGAAAGCGTCTTCTAAATCTTGTCTAACATGTACGAATCCGGGAGATTACCATGCACCTCAAGACACTATTGATGACCACAGCAGGTCTCGCTCTCACCGCGACGACAGCTTTGGCGGATTATTCGCTGGCCATTTTGCACACCAATGATTTTCATGCGCGCTTCGAGCCGATCTCGCGCTTTGACGGCCCGTGCTCTTCCGAAGACAATGCCGAGGGCAAGTGCTTTGGCGGCTCCGCCCGTCTGGTTACAGCCGTGGACGCAGCCAAACGCAAATACAACAATGTTATTTTGGTGGATGGCGGTGACCAGTTTCAGGGCACCCTGTTTTATACCTATTACAAAGGCAAAATGACCGCCGAGTTTATGAACAAACTGGGCTATGACGCCATGACCGTGGGCAATCACGAGTTTGACGATGGGCCAGAGGTTCTCCGGGGCTTCATGGACGAGGTGAATTTTCCTGTGCTGATGTCCAATGCCGACGTCTCTGCCGAGCCGCTTTTGGCCGATAAGATCGCCAAATCCACCATCATCGAGCGTGGTGGCGAGAAAATCGGCCTGATCGGCCTGACCCCTGATGACACGGATGAACTGGCCTCGCCGGGCCCGAATATCACCTTCTCTGTGCCTGCCAATGCGGTGGCTGTCGAAGTGGGCCGCCTGGAGGCACAAGGTGCTAATAAAATCATCGTGCTGTCCCATTCGGGCTATGATGTCGATCTTGCGGTGGCCGAGGCGGTTCCGGGCATTGACGTCATCGTGGGGGGCCATTCCAACACACTCTTGAGCAACTCCAATGACCGCGCCTCTGGCCCATATCCGACCATGGTGGGCAACACCGCCGTGGTGCAAGCCTACGCTTACGGTAAGTATCTGGGCGAGTTGAACGTGGTCTTTGATGACGACGGCAATCTCAAATCCGCGGCAGGCGAGCCGATCCTGATCGACGGGAATATCGCGGAAGACGAAGCCTCCGTGGCGCGGATCGCTGAGCTGGCCAAACCGCTGGACGAGATCCGCAACAAAGTGGTTGCCAATACCGGTGCGGCCATTGGTGGCGACCGGGAGTTTTGCCGGGCCATGGAATGCGAGATGGGCTCACTTATCGCTGATGCTATGCTGGCGCGGGTCAAGGATCAGGGCATTTCAGTCGCCATTCAAAACGGCGGCGGCATCCGTGCCTCCATCGATGCGGGCGAAGTGACCATGGGCGAGGTGCTAACCGTGCTTCCATTCCAAAACACGTTGTCCACCTTTGAGGTGACCGGTGCGGTCTTGAAAGAAGCGCTGGAGAATGGCGTGTCCGAGGTCGAGGAAGGCGCAGGGCGTTTCCCGCAAGTGGCGGGCTTGACCTATGCGTTTGATGCCAACGCGGAGCCGGGCGCGCGGGTCTCTGACGTGATGATCCTCAAAGACGGGACCGCCGAGCCACTGGATATGGAGGCCATGTACGGCGTTGTCTCCAACAACTATGTGCGCGGTGGCGGCGATGGCTATAAAATGTTCCAAGACGCGGCCAATGCGTATGATTACGGCCCAGACCTTGCGGATGTTCTGGCCGAGCATCTGGCGGCAAACCCAGAGTTCACGCCTTACACAGACGGCCGGATTATGGCCAAATAAACCAATGCCCCCTCCTGCCTTTTTTGTGGCGGGAGGGGGACGATGCTTGGCTGACCGCACGCAGCCCTGTGCGCCCCATCAGCACCCGCGACACCTTATCCACCTCATATTTTTGCCAACAGGTCTTGCCCCGAAAATTCGGGCTATACCTTTGTTATACCTAAACAAATCAACTCTACTCTATTAATGGAGTAATGGAGTGGTCGCGCCCCAAAACACCCCACAAAAACCGCGCAATCTTGCGAAAATGCCCACCGGCGGCCTCACCAAAACTGCCGCAAAGTTAGTGTTTTTCCCACTGGCCCACCGGGAAGCTACCCCCTATAACCACTTGTAAATCGGAAGTTTGTACTTGGGGGACTATCTAAAATGCGTGGGTTTTTAATATTTGTGTGGTGTGTTGTCACCGCGATGATGTTCTATTCGGCGTGGCGATTTAAAGCGCCGGAAATTCAGGCCGATATTGCGGCCCGTGTCACCCAAGAGGTGCATGGCGCAGGCGGCGAGAATGTCGCCATTGAGGTTGATGGCCGCCATGTGAACCTGCGTGGCTACGCCTCCAGTGAAACACAGAAAACCGCCTTTTTGGACACTGCCGACAACACCTACGGCGCTTTGGGGCCGGTTGACGGGCTGGTGCTGCCACAAGGTGCAACCCGCACCTTCTTGAGTGCCGCACGGACCGCAGACGGCGTTGTCATCTCCGGCGTGGTGGGAACCGAGGCGGAAAAAGAGAGCCTGATCACTCAGGCTAAAACCGCAGGGCTGGCCAATGTGACCGACGACATCACTGTCGCCAGCGGTGCGATAAACTGGTCGGACGACGCTCAGATGGGGTTTGCACAATTGGCGGACCTGAACGGCGGGCACCTTTATATCTCGGATGATCGCCAAACCCTGTCGGGTGATGCGCCAACCACTGAAATCGCAAGCGCGGCCAATGAAATGGGCGACACATGGCAGACATTCGTGGCCGGTCCCGCTCTTGAGGATCCGCGCATTGCCCAGCTTAGCAACACCATCACCGAGCGCGAGGCACAAGCCGCCGATCTCGAAGCGCAACTCAACGCACAGACCTCCAAGGTCACAGCGCTGAACGGTGAGATTGATACGCTGAAAACCGGCATCGCTGCGGCACAATCCAACGCCGAAACCCTGCAAGGTCAGCTGGACCAAAGCGCGGCGGAACTGGCTGAGGCAAATGCAGCAACCGCTCAGCGTGACACGCAACTGTCGGAGGCCGCGCAAACCGTGCAAACCCGCGATACGCGCATTGTCGAGTTAGAGGCCGAATTGGCCAATAAAGCCACCATGACCGGCAATATGGAAGCTGAAATGGCCCAAATGACCACGACGCTTGCGCTCTTGCGTGATCGTGGCGGCGAAGAGACCTCCAACCTGGAGGCTGCACTGGCCGAGCAAACCGCGCTGGCCAGCGAGCTGGAGGCCGAACTTGTAGCCCTCAATGCCGCCAAGGACGAAAAGATCAACGCTTTGGACGGTCAAGTGGCAACGCTGAGCGCCGACAATGCCGATCTTTTGGAAACCTTGACCGGTCGCACCACAGAACTGGCTAATCTCAACCAGCTCTATGACACCGATACGGCGGCCAAGGACGCGCAAATCGCAGCACTGGAGGCTGACCTGTCGACCAAACTTGCAGAGCAGGCGACAGCCCTCGATACGGCCGTGGCCCAGACAGCCTCGCTGACACAAGAAGTCGGCACGCTCAAAAGCCAACTGTCGGACTTTGAAGCCACGCGTACCAAACTGGGTGCCCTTGAAACCACTGTCACCGAGAAAGACGCCAAGATCGCGGCTTTGATGAGTGATCTGGAAAACCAGCCCACAATGGTCGAGCCGCAAACAACTGCCCAGTGCAATCAGACCGCACAAGGGCTGCTGGCAAACGGCAATATCAACTTTGTCAGCAACTCGGCAGATATGCTTGAAGAGTCGCTGCCGCTGTTGGAGCGGATCACCGGCGTGGTTCTCGCATGTTCCGGCAATGAGGCCACCGTCACCGTCGCAGGCCATACAGACAGCCTTGGCGGAGATGCGGCCAATCAACAGCTCAGCGAAGCGCGTGCGCAATCCGTTGCACAATATATGATCGCGCGGGGCGTGGACGCTAAAGCTCTGCAACCGGTAGGCTTTGGCGAAACACAACCCATTGCCAATAATGATACAACCGAGGGACGGGCTGCAAACCGACGCATTTCGTTCGAATTCCAAGCACGCTGAATGGCGGCAAAACATATAAAATCTTGAACGAAGAACGGTAAAACTATGACATATCTTCTAACACAAATGACGCTCTATATGCTGTGCGCGCTGATCCTGGGATTGATCTTGGGATGGCTGATCTGGGGACGACTGGCGGCCAGACTGCGTCAGGCAGAAGCTGACAGAGCAGAATTGTCCTCGAAGCTGAAACTGCGCGGCGACGGCTCTGAGCAGAAAGCCCATATCGACCGGCTCAATGCCGAGCTTGACGCCTGCCGCAAAGAGCGCGGCGTTCAGCGCGACGAAATCGACCGCCTCAACCGCGAGCTTGATCTGGCCAGAACGCAGTCCAATGTAAGCGCCGCAGCGCCTCTTGCCGCGGCACCTTTGGCCGCCGCCGCTGTGAGCGATGCGGATAAGCCAAAAACATTGAGTGCGGCCCGCAACGGTCGGCCCGATGATCTGAAACTGATCAAAGGCGTGGGGCCGAAGATGGAGAACATGCTCAATGGCATGGGCTTTTATCATTTCGACCAAATTGCCGAATGGTCCGGTTCTGAATTGGCTTGGGTCGATGACAATCTGGAGGGCTTCAAGGGCCGTGCGTCGCGCGACGAGTGGATCCCGCAGGCAAAAATCTTGGCAGCCGGCGGTAAGACAGAATTCTCCGCCCGCAGCGAGACCTAACCTAAATCTTTGAAAACGCACCGGGGCGCAGCAAAATGCGCCCCGATGCCTGATCCCACGCGGATCCTTCCCGGCAGCAGCCCGGCATTTGCCCCAAAATCACCGAACAGAGCCTGCCCATAAGACCGCGCATGCAATCCGCCCGACCAAGCGGTGCGCAACCGCCCCGCCCCGGACGGTACAACAACCCGCAATCCGCCCGAGCATTCGCAAGGCCCCCGGACACTAAGAACCCGACCATCCAAGAACTGGGCGCGCAAACACCCCTTGGCACCCCACCTGCACCCGGCTCTTAGACAGCCCTTGCCTGGCCCATCCGCACCCCACGCTCAAACCTTAACGACTGTGCTACTCTGCTAGCACAGTAGAGCTGTGGCCAACCCGCCCAGCGCCCCCAAAAAGACAGCACCCTGCCCAAACGCCCCCCCTAAAAACACCGCCCTTGACCGTGCCCCCACAAGAGGTCACCATTCTTTAAAACCACACGGACCCCAAACATGAACCGACCCCTTACAAACACCCAAATGCGCGATGCCGAGGCGCTGCTGCACGCCTACACAAAC
>CAKZTM010000027.1 GCA_937920555.1 uncultured Paracoccaceae bacterium
CAAATATAATTTACCCGAATGTTGTCAGAATTTCCTTCAAATCCGCCAAAGTGTTGATTTCACTGACCGGTTTGTCCCGCCGCCAGCGCGACATGCGCGGAAATCGCAGTGCTATCCCCGATTTATGCCGGGTCGAGGCCTGTATTCCCTCAAAGTGAATTTCAAACACATGCACCGGCGGCACACGCCTGACCGGCCCGAATTTCTCCAACGTATTTTTCTTGACCCAAGCGGTGATTTCTTTGAACTCCGCATCGGTCAGGCCCGAGTAAGCCTTTGTAAACGTGACCAATTCTCCGGCCTCATTGGGCACAGCAAAAGTGAAGTCGGTGAACAGATTGGCCCTGCGCCCGTGGCCCGCCTGCGCGTAGATCATCACCGCATCGACCGACAAGGGATCAACTTTCCACTTCCACCAATCGCCCTTTTTGCGGCCAATCCGGTAAGGACTGTCGCGACGTTTCAGCATCAGCCCTTCGGCCCCAATATCGCGCGATCCGTCCCGAATTCCGGCCAAATCCGCCCAGTGATCAAAGCGGATTATGGGAGATAAAATCACCGGCACATCATCGGGCAAATCGCGGATCACAGCCTCCAGTAATCTGCGGCGTTCCGCATAGGGAAAACCCCTTATATCCTGCCCTTCCCTCTCCAAAAGATCATAGGCTTTGAGGACAACCGGCGCCTCCGAAAGTAGCTTCTTTGATAGGGTTTTTCGACCAATTCGTGTCTGCAAAGTTTGAAAGGGCAATGGCGCACCATCCTGCCACGTCAAAATTTCCCCATCAAAAACAGTACCTTGAGGAACAAAGTCGGGAACTGATGCAAGTTCGGGAAAGCGCGCTGTGATCAATTCCTCGCCGCGCGACCAAACATAATGTGCGCCGCCGCGAATAATCAACTGGCCGCGTATCCCGTCCCATTTGTGCTCCGCAAACCAGTCACCGGGCGGACCCAAATCAGCCGGTTCTCCATCAAGCGCATAGGCCAAATAAAACGGGTATGGCTTGGAGAGATCCGCCGATGGATCATCTGACAGGATCAGCTCTTCGAATGTCACCCGGTCCGGCGTCCAATCCCCCATAATCCGGTGCGCAAGGGCAGCCTCATCAATGCCGGTGGCCGCAGCTAAAGCCCGTGTCATCAGCTTTTGCGAGACACCAACCCGAAAGCCACCGGTGATCAACTTATTGAAAAGAAAGCGTTCTACCGTGTCCAGCTGCGCCCAAGCGGACACGATCCCGGCCCGCCGCTCTTCCTCGGAGACGTCTTTGAGGGCAGCTATTGCGTCCATCCAATCGGCCAGCCCCAGATTGCTCCCGGACCCGCCACTTGGCAGAACCAGCGCGATTGTCTCGGCCAAATCGCCGACAATCGGGTAGGCCTCCTCAAACAGCCAAAGCGGTATGCCCGCCTCCTCAGCGGCCCAAACCTTGAGATTTGTGGCCGTAATCGCCCGTCGCGGCCTGCGCCCGGACAACAGCGCTATGGTCCATAGTTTGTCCATATCCGGCGCGTCCAAGAAATAGTCCGCCAGTGCCGCAACCTTAACGTTTGTCTTGGTGGTCTGGTCCAGCTCGGTGAAAAGTTGCGCGAACCGCTTCATGACCCGGGCACCTCATCATCAATCAGATCGCCTTCGAACTCGGTTTCAACCACCTGCGCGTCATACCCTTCAGCCTCCAGCCATCGCCGAAAAACCGAAGTATATCCGTGCGTTACCAAAATGCGCTCCGCTCCGGTCGCTTTGATCGCTGTATTCAAACCGGCCCAATCTGCATGATCGGACATCACAAAACCCCGATCCGCCGCCCGCCTGCGGCGCACGCCGCGAAGGGCCATCCAGCCCGACGCATGCGCCTGTGACACCGCCCCAAACCGCTTGATCCAAGTGCCGTTCAGGGCCGAAGGCGGGGCGATCACAAGCCCGCCTGCCCACGCGCTTTTTGGCGTCTCGGCCGTTACATGGACGGTTTCGGGCAACCCATAACCTTGGCCGCGCAGCACCTCATTGGTGTTTTCCACGGCCCCGTGGGTCAAAATGGGCCCGATCGAAGTATCCAGATTGGCCAAGATCCGCTGCGCCTTACCCAGCGAATAGGCCCCCAGGGCGGCCACCTGCCCCTGTGCTGCACATGCACGCCACCACGCGTTCACATCGGCCATAACATCTGCCTGCGGTCGCCAGTTGAACACTGGCAAACCGAACGTGCATTCGGTGATGAAAGCGTGGCATCTCACCGGCTCGAACGGCTCAGAAAGTCCGTCAGGTTCGATCTTATAGTCGCCAGAGACGACCCAGACCTCGCCCTTGTGCTCCACCCGGATTTGCGCAGAGCCCGGGACATGACCGGCGGGATGAAACGACACAGACACGCCGGAAATGTCGCGAATTTCCCCATATTTCACGGTTTCAGGGACCACACCCAAGCGGTGGGTGATCACAGGCGCCGCCGCTTGGGTGGACAGGTAGCGCTTGTGTCCCGCACGTGCATGGTCGGCGTGGCCGTGAGTAATCAGGGCGCGGTCCACAGGCCGCCACGGATCGATGTAAAAACCACCCGCACGACAATAAATTCCGCGACTTGTCACCTCCAAGACCATAGCGCTAGTGTCTCCGGCGGGTCACGACATGTGACTGCGGCTCGCGAGCAAAGGCGCCCTCTTTATGCGGTATCACCCGCGCATGTGTTATCGCACTGATTGGGGTGAATTTTGCGTCAGTCAGCGCCATCGGTATCCTCTTTAACGAGAGGCTAAACCGATTACCCAAGAAGTCGAGAGGCAATGCCCGCTTCGACTTACCTGTGCTGGTCGATTAGAACCGGATACCCGTCTGGATCAACCACCACGAAACTGCCCGGCCCTTCCGCGTCGCCAGCCTCTTGGGTGACCTCAAGACCAGCGGATTTTAGCTGCGCCTTTAAGTCCCGGACATCTGTAAACGCATCCAGATTTTGCGCATTTTGGTCCCAGCCGGGATTAAATGTTAGCATAGGCCCCTCAAACATACCTTGGAACAGACCGATGAGCGTATCGCCGTTTTTCATGATCAGAAAATTATGGGCCTCGTCGCCACCAAAGCTGGAAAAGCCCAGCTTTTCATAGAAGGCCCGCGATTTTCCCAAGTCCTTAACGCCTAAACTGATTGAAAATGCTCCAAGTTGCATGACCTTTCCTCCGCAATGAGTTCACGCCAGATGGCCTGACGCCTGCGTCAGCCTAGCTCAAAACGCCGACAAGCCCATGCAAAAATCCCCCGGAGCGCGGGGGGCGGCGATATCACACCAGCCCATCAGCCTTGAAAAGCGCCATCAGATTCGCCTCTGGTCGCGCGCCGATATGGGAGATGACCTCGCCTGCGGCAACGCATCCCATGCGGCCACAGGTCTGCATGTCGTGACCATTGGTAATCCCGTGGAGGAACCCGGAGGCAAATAAGTCCCCCGCGCCCGTCGCATCCACAATCTGCACAGCAGTGGCCGGGGCGTGGACTTTCGTATCCCCTGACAGCACATAGGCCCCTTTGGCACCTACCGTGCAGGCCACAATATCACACTCCGCCGCAGCCGCAGCCATGGAGGCGTCCAGATCGCCCTTTTGGTACATGGCCTCAATCTCATGCTCATTGGCGAATAGCAGATCCACATCCTTGCGGATCATTTCGCGAAACGCATCCCGGTGCCGCTCCACGCAGAACGGGTCTGAGAGCGTGAGAGAGACTTTGCCACCCGCGCCCTTGCAGGCTTGGATTGCTTTGGCAAAAGCCTCGTGACTGTCAGGGCCGTCAAAGCGGTATCCTTCCAGATAAATCCAGTCCGTGTCTGACATTTGAGCGGGATCAATATCATCGGGGGTCAGAAATTCGGACCAGCCCAGGTATGTGTTCATGGACCGCTCCCCATCGGGGGAGACGAGCACCATGCAGCGACCCGTCTCATGAGCGTCACCAGTCGCGCGCGGCGTGTCGTAATCCGCCCCTTGAGCTTTCATGTCATGGGCAAAAATGTCGCCCAGCTGGTCGTTCTTGACCTTACCCACATAGGCGGTCTTGCCACCAAGCTGGGCGATGCCAGCAATCGTGTTGGCCGCAGACCCGCCAGAGATCTCCTTGGCCGGGCCCATTTTTGAATAGAGCTCCACCGCACGCGGCTTATCGATGAGCTGCATGATCCCGCGCTCGACCCCGTTCTGGGTCAAAAAGCTGTCCTCAATATGGGACAGAATATCGACAATTGAATTGCCGATGCCGACGACTTGGTAACGCTTGCTCATAGGATTTTGTCCTCAGATTTACATAGATCGGCAATGATGCAGTTGGCACATACCGGTTTTCGCGCCTTGCATATATAGCGACCATGAAGAATCAACCAATGATGGGCATGATGCTGGAATTCGGCCGGCACGTTGTCCTCAATGGCACGCTCAACCACGTCCACATTCTTGCCCGGGCAGATGCCCGTGCGGTTGCCGATGCGGAAAATATGCGTGTCCACCGCTTGGGCCGGCTGCTTGAACCACATGTTGAGCACCACATTAGCGGTCTTGCGCCCAACGCCGGGCAGGCTTTGCAAGGCCGCGCGGGAGGACGGCACCTCGCCCCCATACTCATCCACCAGAATTTGAGAGAGCTTGATCACATTCTTGGCCTTTTGGCGGAACAGCCCGATGGTCTTTATATGCTCCGTTACACCGTCCAGACCCAGATCGAGCATCTTCTGGGGCGTATCAGCCACCGCAAAAAGCCCGCGCGTGGCCTTGTTCACGCCTGCATCTGTGGCTTGCGCAGAAAGCGCCACAGCCACCACCAGCGTGTAGACATTGACATGCTCCAACTCGCCTTTGGGCTCAGGCTCGCTCTCGCGAAAACGGCGGAAAATCTC
>CAKZTM010000028.1 GCA_937920555.1 uncultured Paracoccaceae bacterium
CCATTGCGCCTTCACGACCGAGCAGAAACGCAACGGTGTCGGCAACTTCACGCAAATCCCCAACGGGACCGGCGGGCTGGAGGACCGGATGCCCATGCTCTGGACCTACGGCGTGGCCACGGGCCGCCTAACACCGAACGAATTTGTGGCCGTGACCTCCACCAACATTGCCAAAATCCTGAATTGCTACCCGAAAAAGGGCGCGATTTTGGAGGGCGCGGATGCAGATATCGTCATTTGGGATCCTGATAAGTCCAAGACGATCTCCGCCAAATCCCAGCAATCCGCCATCGATTACAACGTGTTCGAGGGCAAAGAGGTCAAAGGCCTGCCCCGCTACACGCTCACCCGAGGCCATGTGGCCATCGATGACGGCGCGATCAAGACGCAGGAAGGCCACGGCAAATTCGTCAAACGCGAGCCGTTCCAAGCCACCAACAAAGCACTTAGCACATGGAAAGAGCTGACCGCCCCGCGCAAGGTAGAACGCACCGGCATTCCGGCAAGCGGGGTGTGATGGATGACCAAGCCCAAAAATTGCCTATGTGGATGCGGTCAAACGCCAAAGAAAGGCAAATATGTTCCAGGACATGATCAAAAGTTACGGAGTGCTATTGAACGTGAACTCGGAGGTCTCGAACGGTTAAAGCAGATTGCAGAAGCCATTTTAGACCGAGAAATCAAGGGAGCTTAACAATGAACTGGATCAAGACACTCTCCAAACCCTCCGCCTTCGGCCTCTCGCTGGGCCTTCTTCTGCTGATCATCTTCGCGTCCCTAAACGACTGGGGCGTGACTGGCGTGATCTTTATCGTGCTCGCCTACTTCTTGGGCTTTGCCACGGCCGCAGCAACCGCCCAAGCCGAGCCAACCAAATCCATAGAAGAGCATATCACCACCCTCGACCCTGAAATAAAGGCCGAGATCACCAAACTGACAAAAGAAAACCGCACGGGTGAGGCCATCTCCATGATCGAAGCCAACACGGGCCTAGGTCTCGCCCAAGCCAAAGCGCTGGTCGAACGGATCGCACATCGATAGGCTTTCGATTTCCTATAAATACTCAAACCGGACCGAACCACATATCGCATGACCAGTGTTATCAAAACCGAACATCTCGACCTGACCTTTCAGACCAATGACGGACCGGTGCATGCGCTCAAAGGTATCGATCTGGACGTGCGAAAGGGTGAATTTGTCTCTCTGATCGGCCCCTCGGGCTGCGGGAAAACAACGCTGTTGCGCGTCATTGCCGATCTGGAAACACCCACGGGCGGAACGGTCGCGGTCAACGGGATGACACCCACGCAGGCCCGCCAAAACCGCGCTTACGGCTATGTGTTTCAGGCAGCGGCCCTCCTGCCGTGGCGGACCATTGCGGGCAATATCGCAGTCCCGCTGGAGGTTATGGGCATCGACAAGGCCACCCAGAAAGCGCGGATCGCGGAGAAACTCGCGCTGGTCGATCTGACGGGGTTTGAGAAGAAATTCCCTTGGCAGCTTTCAGGGGGCATGCAGCAACGCGCCTCCATCGCGCGGGCTTTGGCGTGTGAGCCGGAGATGCTCCTGATGGACGAGCCCTTCGGGGCCTTGGACGAAATCGTGCGCGATCACCTCAACGAGCAACTCCTGAAACTCTGGGCCAAAACCCAGAAAACCGTGATGTTCGTGACCCACTCGATCCCCGAGGCGGTTTTTTTGTCCACCAAAATCGTGGTCATGTCCCCCCGTCCGGGCCGTATCCACGAGATCATCGATTGCGATCTCGGCCCCGATCGTCCACTCGACATCCGCGAAAGCGCGCGCTTTCTGGAAATCGCCCACCGCGTCCGCGAGGGCCTGAAAGCCGGTCACGCCTATGACTGAATTGCGTCCTGCAACACCGGATGACGCCCCGGCCTGCGCCAAAATCATGCAGGATTGGCTGGACCTGACGCCGTGGATACCGGACCTCCACACGTTGGAAGAGACCACAGGTTTTTGCCGGAGGGTCCTGATCGGAAAATACAAAACAACCGTCGCGGGCACCCCCGCTCAGGGGTTCATATCGGTCGAACCCGACAACGATATTGCGGCCCTCTATGTGGCGCCCACCGGCACCGGTACGGGAACAAAATTGCTTGCCCATGCCCAAGCCGAATACCCGACCCTCAACCTGTGGGTTTTTCAGGCCAATCCCGATGCAGTCCGGTTTTATGAGCGTCATGGATTCACCGAAGCCCATCGCACCGATGGTAGCAACAATGCCGAAAAGCTCCCCGATATCCGCATGGAGTGGCACGCATGACCCGCTCGGTCATCCCGGTCCTGACGGTCATCGCGGCGATCATCGCCATCTGGTACGCCGCCACCATTTTCCTGAACGCGCCCTTTGAGCGTGATCAGGCAGAGCGCGCAGACACCACTATCACGTTCGCTGAAATCATCCCCAAAACCATGGCGCAGGAACGCCCGGTCCTCCCCGCGCCACACCAAGTGGCTCAAGAGCTTTGGAAAACCACCGTTCGAACGCGGATCACGTCGAAACGCTCGCTGATCTGGCATGCAGGCATCACGCTTGCCCCCACGCTCACCGGGTTTGTGATGGGCACGCTTTTGGGCATCCTTCTGGCCGTGGGCATCGTGCATTCGCGGGTGCTCGACCGCTCCCTGATGCCGTGGATTATCACCTCTCAAACCATACCCATTCTGGCCATCGCACCCATGATCATCGTGGTTTTGAACGCCGTCGGCATCCAAGGGCTGATGCCCAAAGCATTCATCTCAACCTACCTGTCCTTCTTTCCCGTCGCCGTTGGCATGGTCAAAGGCCTGCGGTCGCCCGATGTGATGCACATGGACCTGATGCATACCTATTCGGCCTCAAAATCCGAGACGTTCTGGAAACTCCGCTGGCCGTCTGCGGTGCCATATCTCTTTGCCTCCATGAAAATCGCCATCGCGATCAGCCTTGTGGGCGCCATCGTGGGTGAGCTGCCCACCGGAGCGGTCGCGGGTCTGGGCGCACGTCTGCTGGCAGGCAGCTACTACGGGCAAACCGTGCAAATCTGGTCGGCTCTGATCATGGCCGCGATAATGGCGGGCCTTCTGGTCACGTTCGTCGGGATGATCGGAAATGCGGTCAACAAACGCATGGGGGTGCGGGCATGATGATCCTAGTGGCCGCCATCGCCTTCTGGCTCACCGCTTGGTTCATAAACACCAAGCTGGCAAAAGGCCCTGACACGCCACTGATCAACCTCTTGATCCCGTTCCTGTTTGGCGCAGCCCTCATCGCGCTATGGGAGGGCATATGCCGCGGCTTTGACGTACCCACGGTGCTGCTTCCGCCGCCCTCCATGATCTGGGAACGGATCACCAACTCGGTGCCGATCCTCTGGGCCGATTTCAAACAAACCTATCTCAAGGCGGTCATCGCGGGATATGTCATGGGATGCGGGGCCGGTTTTCTTGCGGCCATCGCTGTGGATCGCTCCGACTTTTTGCGCCGTGGTCTCATGCCCGTGGGCAACATAATGTCCGCCCTGCCCATCGTGGGTGTCGCCCCGATCATGGTCATGTGGTTCGGCTTTGACTGGCAATCCAAAGCCGCTGTGGTGGTGATCATGACCTTCTTTCCGATGCTGGTGAACACGGTCGCAGGCCTGACCGCCGCCTCCCATATGGAGCGTGACATGATGCGCACCTACGGGGCCAGCTACACCCAAACGCTCTTCAAACTGCGTCTGCCCGCCGCCATGCCGTTCATCTTCAACGCCCTTAAAATCAACTCGACTCTCGCACTGATCGGGGCCATCGTGGCAGAGTTCTTTGGCACGCCCATCGTGGGGATGGGCTTTCGCATTTCAACAGAAGTGGGACGCATGAACGTCGATATGGTCTGGGCAGAGATTTTCGTGGCGGCCCTCGCGGGCTCCCTCAGCTATGGCCTGATCGCCCTTCTGGAGCGCAAAATCACCTTCTGGCACCCGTCCATGAGGCCATCAAGATAACAAAAAAGACAGAGGAATACCTCGCACCAATTCAACAAGGAGACTACGGATGAAGAACACACTTGCACTTGCCGCAGCACTGTCGCTGTCCGCAATGGCCGCTCAGGCCGCAGACAAGCTGACCCTGCAACTCAAATGGGTCACACAGGCCCAGTTTGCAGGCTATTACGTGGCCGCTGACAAAGGCTTCTATGAGGAAGAGAACTTGGAGATCGAGATCAAGCCGGGTGGGCCGGACATCGCGCCCCCTCAGGTGATCGCGGGCGGCGGCGCTGACGTGGTACTTGACTGGATGCCGTCGGCCTTGGCCACGCGCGAAAAAGGCGTGCCGCTGGTGAATATCGCACAACCCTTCAAATCGTCCGGCATGATGCTGACCTGTCGCAAGGATAGCGGCATTGAGACCCCTGCCGATTTCGCGGGCAAGACGCTCGGTGTTTGGTTCTTTGGCAACGAGTATCCTTTCTTGAGCTGGATGAGCCAGCTGGGCCTGTCCACTGAGGGCGGCGATGATGGCGTGACGGTCCTCAAGCAGGGCTTCAACGTCGATCCGATCCTGCAAAAGCAGGCCGATTGCGTGTCCACCATGACCTATAACGAATACTGGCAGATCATCGATGCGGGCCTTTCCCCCGACGATCTTGTGGTGTTCAAATATGAAGACGAAGGCGTCTCCACGCTGGAGGACGGCATCTATGTGCTGGAAGAGAGCCTTGAGGATCCAGAGATGGTCGACAAGCTGGCGCGTTTCGTGAAAGCCTCCATGAAAGGCTGGAAATGGGCGGAAGAAAACCCGGATGAAGCAGCGATGATCGTGCTTGATAATGATGCCTCAGGCGCTCAGACCGAAAAGCATCAAAAGCGGATGATGGAGGAGATTGCCAAGCTGACAGCGGGAACCGACGGTGCGCTTGATGTGGCGGCTGCCGAGCGGACTGTGGCGACATTGCTTGCCGGTGGTTCTGATCCGGTGATCTCAAAGGCTCCCGAAGGGGCTTGGACGTCCAAAATCACAGACATGCTGAAGTAAATCGGCCTTTTGCGCGGGATGGGTGTCAGACCGATCCCGCGTTCAAATCCTAATCCGCCGCAGGATTCAATTTATCCTGCGTCTGGGTTTCAAAATCACCCGCATCATGACGCTCATGAAGCTGAGTTTCCGGCTCCCCGAAAGTGCGATTAACCATCCGGCCACGCGATACCGCAGGGCGCGCATCAATGTCCTTGGCCCAACGCTGCATCGACGTGTAGCTTTCCACATCCAGAAATTCCGCAGCGCTGTAAAGACGGCCCAAGGCAAGCTGCCCGTACCACGCCCAAATCGCCATATCGGCAATCGAATAGGTCTCACCGGCAATATAGGGGCGCTCCGCCAACTGACGTTCCAACACATCCAACTGGCGCTTGGTCTCCATGGAGAACCGGTCAATCGGATACTGCATTTTGTAAGGCGCATAGGCGTAGAAATGGCCGAACCCGCCGCCCAGATAAGGGGCCGAGCCCATCTGCCAAAACAGCCAGTTCATCACCTCGACCCGGTCCGCATCAGGCAGGAACGCCCCGAACTTTTCCGCCAGATAAAGCAGGATCGAACCACTCTCAAACACCCGCACAGGGGTTGAGCCACTACGATCCATCAAGGCCGGAATTTTGGAGTTTGGATTGACTTCAACAAAGCCGGAGCCGAACTGATCCCCATCCCCGATCTTGATCAGCCACGCGTCATATTCAGCACCTGTGTGACCAAGCGCCAGAAGCTCCTCAAGCATGACCGTCACTTTCACACCATTGGGCGTGGCCAGCGAGTATAGCTGCAAAGGATGCTTGCCCACGGGCAGATCCTTGTCATGGGTCGCGCCGGCAATGGGGCGGTTGATGGAGGCAAACTGGCCGCCGCTTTCCTGCTCCCATGTCCAAACTTTGGGTGGGGTGTATTCGTCTTTGGTCATTGAAATCTCCGGACTGATTTCTCTACATCTATACGTGCAACCCGCGGCATGCCAGATGGATTGCCCTCACACTGGCGTGACCCTGTAAAGCGCCCCGTCCACAACCGACAAAAACCAGATTGCCCCTTGCGGACCTTCGCGGACATCCCTGATCCGGGTGAACTCCTCCAGAAACATCTGCTCTTCTTCGGCAACGGATCCGCCATCCAGCCGCGAAATATAGCTGAACTTCAAAGACCCCACAAAAATGTCGCCCTTCCACGCGGGCCAAAGCCTGCCGGAATAAATCATCATGCCCGACGGTGCGATGGACGGATCCCAGTAATGAGCCGGTTGCTCCATCCCGTCCGCAGCCGTGCCGACGCCGATCTTACCACCAGAATAGTGCTGGCCGTAACTGATCACCGGCCACCCGTAATTCTTCCCGGCCTCGGGCTTGTTGATCTCGTCTCCACCCGCAGCTCCATGCTCAACGGTCCAGAGCCTGCCTTGCAAATCCAAAGCGGCCCCTTGCGGGTTACGATGGCCAAAACTCCAGATTTCCGGCAAGCCACCACCGCCCGCAAACGGATTATCCGCCGGGATCGAACCGTCGCGTCCCACACGAATGACGCTGCCGTTGTGACGATTGGTATCCTGCGCCTCTTCGCGCGCCCCTCTGTCCCCGATGGTCAAAAACAACGTGCCATCAGGTGCCTCCACCACCCGCGATCCAAAATGCTGACCTGCGGAACTTGCGTATTTCTGGCGGAAGATCACCCGAACATCACTCAAAGAGGACGTGTCTGGGTCGAATTTCGCGACCGCCAGCGCTGTTCCTGCTCCGCCATCGCGCGGCTCGGAAAAACTGAGGAAAATCTCGCCGGAACTGGTGAAATCGCGGGCCACAGCCACATCCAGCAAACCGCCCTGCCCACGCGCCCGAACCTTTGGCACACCGCTCACCCGTTGCAGCGTCCCGTTCGCACCATGCAAAAGATCGCCGTCGCGTTCGGTGATCAACAAACCACCATCCGGTAAGAAACCAACCGCCCAAGGCTCATCAAGACCGGTCACAATCGGCGTGACATTCACCGGCCCGGCGGAGGTCTCATGGCGCGTCTGCGCAAATGCCATGCTGTTGATCAGAAAGAGGCAAAGAAAAATACGGAGCATATCGCGTCCTTTCATGGGTCCACACAAACATAGCCCAAATCAGCCGCTTTCCAAGTCGGACGGTGTCAGAACCTGAGCGCGTCGGCTCCAAGTGGGGCCAGCATCGCGTCGATATCGCCCTCACTCACATCACCGATGGAACGGTGCCGCCAGTTCGGGCTGCGATCCTTGTCAATGATGACCGAGCGTATCCCCTCCAGAAAATCCCCGCGCTCCATAACGCGGTGGGTAAACCGGTACTCATAGCCAAGGGCGGCCTCAATGGTTCCGGCCTCTCGCGCCATGCGCACCAACGACACCGCACAGGCCATGGCCAAAGGGCTCGACAGTTTGGTCATCTTCTCGAATTGATCCGCCAGCTCGGACGATTGAACCGCGCTCCAGATGTCCTGAACCGATCCCTGACACACGCGGTCAATCTCGCCCTGCATGTCGGCCAGACGGCTCTCAGCCGGTTTCGCGGCCCTGATCACAGCCCCCGCATCGCCGGATGTTTCCAGTTCCGAAATCAACGAAGGCCACGCCGCTTCCGGCACAAAATGATCAGCAAATCCTGCGTAGATCGCGTCCCCCGCATCCATCCGGTATCCGGTCACGCCAAGATACTCACCCAACCGGCCCGGAGCTTGCCCCAAAAGATGCGTGCCGCCTACATCGGGCACCAGACCAACGCCGCATTCGGGCATGGAAATCCGGGAGCTTTCGCACACCACGCGGTGGGAGCCATGCAAAGACACACCAACCCCCCCGCCCATGGTGAACCCATGACAGAGCGCCACATAGGGTTTTGGGTAATTGGCGATTTTGGCATTCAGACGGTATTCGTCGCGCCAGAATACCCGTCCGTAATTGTAGTCCTTTGCCATGCCGGAGCGGTACATCTCTGCCAGATCACCGCCCGCCGAAAAGGCCTTTTCACCCTCACCGTCGATAATCACCAGCGACACGGATGGATCATCACGCCAGCCGTCCAGCGCCGCCCCGATGGCCAGAACCATCTTATAGGTCACAGCGTTCAGCGCATGGGGCCGGGTCAGCGTAATGCGCCCGGCACATCCCTGCGTCCGAATGTGGATGTCACTCATGAATTGGGTTTACCGTGAACCGGTCAGGCCTTCAATCGGCTGGCCAAACGCGCCAACTCCTCGATGGCGGCCCAATCGCCTTTTTCGACAGCATCACCGCCCAAGACCCAAGAGCCGCCCACGCATAACACATTTGGCAGTTTCAGATAGTCAATCGCGTTGGAGGGCGACACACCGCCGGTCGGGCAAAATGAAATTTGCGGCAAGGGACTGGACAGCGCCTTGAGGAAGGGCGCACCACCGGCCTGTTCCGCCGGGAAAAACTTGAGCATGTCATAGCCACGCTCAAGGGCGCGCATTGCCTCGCCTGCCGAAGACACGCCCGGCAAGAGCGGCAATTCCGCCGCTTCGCAAGCATCGATCAACGCATCCGTGCACCCCGGAGAGACCGCAAACTCAGCGCCAGCCGACTTTGCCGCCGCGACATCAGCCGCACTAAGCACCGTTCCCGCACCAACAACACCGCCCTGCACTTTGGACATTGCCTTGATGGCGTCGAGCGCCACAGGCGTGCGCAAAGTGACTTCGAGCACAGGTAAACCGCCGGCGACCAAAGCCTCCGCCAAGGGCACAGCATCCTCAACCCGGTTGATGATGATCACCGGGATCACCGGTGCCAAATTACATAGCTCGCGGGTGAACTTACTCGGATGAACAGCCGTCATAACCTAATTTCCTCTCAAAAAACCGAAGCACCTGCGGAGGCAGGCCCGACATTGCGCCGGAAGACCTCGAACATCTCCCGCCCAGTGCCATATGCATTACCACTAAGGTCTTTGGGCGCGATATCACGCTCCAAAACACCCTTTGTCACAATATCCAAAACGCCGTTTTTGGCATCGACCCGCAACAGATCACCATCTTGAAGCCGCGCAATCGCCCCGCCATCCATGGCCTCGGGCGAAACGTGAATGGCTGCTGGCACTTTGCCCGATGCACCCGACATGCGCCCATCGGTAACCAAAGCCACTTTGAAGCCCCGATCCTGAAGCACCGCCAAAGGAGGCGTAAGTGAATGCAACTCGGGCATCCCGTTGGCCTTCGGCCCTTGGTAGCGGACGACAACGACCACGTCGCGGTCCAGCTCGCCAGCCTGAAACGCTTTCTTGACCGCGTATTGATCCTCAAAAACGGCAACAGGGGCCTCTACAATGTGGCGCTCTTCCTTGACCGCTGACACTTTCATGACCGCTGTTCCCAGTGTTCCGGTCAAGGTCTGCAAACCGCCGGTTGGCTGAAAGGGCTCAGACAGGGGTTTGACGATCTTCTCATTGAGCGACTTTTTGGCACCGGCCTCCCAGCGCAACTCGCCATCAATCAGCTTTGGCTCGGTGGTGTAATGCTCCATCCCGTCGCCATTGACGGTTTTCACATCATCATGCAGCAAACCGCCGCGCAGCAACTCACCGATCATATAGCCAAGACCGCCTGCCGCATGGAAATGGTTCACATCCGCCAAACCGTTTGGATAGACCCGCGCCAGAAGCGGCACCACGGAGGACACCTCCGCAATATCCTCGCAGTTGATCGTAATTCCGCACGACGATGCCATAGCCAGCAAATGAATGAGCAAGTTGGTAGAGCCACCGGTGGCATTCAAGCCGACCATCCCGTTCACGAAAGCCCGCTCATCGAGCACCGAAGATACAGGCGTAAACTCATTGCCAAGAGCCGAAATTGCAAGCGCGCGCTTGGCGCCAAACTTGGTCAACTCATCGCGCAATGGCGTGTTGGGGTTCACAAATGAAGCACCGGGCAAATGCAGCCCCATAAACTCCATCAGCATTTGATTTGTGTTGGCCGTACCGTAGAACGTGCAGGTTCCCGGCCCGTGGTATGAGGCCATTTCGGATTTCATCAACTCTTCGCGGCCAATCTCACCCACCGCATATTTCTGCCGGACCTTGGCCTTCTCATCATTGGTGATGCCCGATGGCATCGGCCCGGCTGGCAAAAATACCGCAGGCAAATATCCAAATGTGCCCGCCGCAATCACCAGACCCGGTATGATTTTATCGCAAACGCCCAAATAAACCGATGTGTCAAAGACGTTGTGAGACAGCCCGACACCTGCGGCCATGGCAATCACATCGCGCGAGAAAAGCGACAACTCCATGCCCTCTTGGCCTTGGGTAACTCCGTCGCACATAGCAGGCACACCGCCAGCCACTTGCGCGGTTCCGCCCGCCTCGCGCGCGGCGTCGCGGATAAGATCGGGGAAACGCTCGAACGGCTGATGGGCCGACAACATGTCATTGTAAGCGGTGATAATCCCGATGTTACCGGCACTGGCCTGTGCCAGAACCGCCTTATCGTTGTCCGGTGCCGCTGCATAGGCATGTGCAAGATTACCGCAGGCCAAATGGGCCCGGCGCGGGCCGTCTTCAGCCGCCGCCGCCATACGTTTGAGATAAGCAGAACGCTCAACAGATGAGCGCTCGATGACCCGGTCAGTCACGCGCTTGATAGTATCATTTATAGTCATTACACGCCCTCAATTGGACGCCAGCGCCGCCCGTCTCTTGACATCAGCTCGTCGGATCCGCGCGGCCCCTGCGAGCCCGGCTCATAGGCTTCCGGCGTTACGCGCAGCGATTGCCAATTATACAGAATCGGATCGACCCACTCCCAAGCCGCCTCTACCTCGTCGCCGCGCATGAACAATGTCTGATCCCCCCGGATCACATCCATGATCAAACGCTCATACGCATCCGGTACCCGCTCCGCGGGATCGAGCACTTCGGCAAAGGACATGTCCAACGGCACTTCCGCCAAGCGCAAACCACCCGGGCCCGGCTCCTTGATGGTCATGCGCAACGTGATGCCTTCATCGGGCTGAAGCCGAATGATCAGCGCATTGCCCTTTTGATCGTTCACCTGCGGGAAAATCGCATGGGGCACGTCTTTGAAAATCACAGCAATCTCGGACACCCGGTTGGCCAGCATTTTTCCAGTGCGCAGATACATTGGCACACCGGCCCAACGCCAATTTGAAATCTCTGCCTTTAGGGCCACAAATGAGGCCGTCGTGCTGTCAGGGTTTTCTGCGTCCACCAAATATCCGGCCGTATTGTCACCGGAAGAATATTGCGCCCGCACCGTGTCGCGGACACCCACCGGATCAAGCGCACGAATGACCTTTAGCTTTTCATCGCGCACCGCATTGGGCTCGTACCGGGACGGCGGCTCCATGGTGGTCAGACACAAAAGCTGCATCAAATGGTTTTGCACCATATCGCGCATGGCACCGGATTTGTCGTAATAAGCCCCGCGCCCTTCGACCCCGATGCTCTCAGCCACAGTGATTTGGATGTGATCAATGTGGCGGGCATTCCACAACGGCTCAAAGAGTGCATTGCCAAAGCGCAGAACCATCAGGTTTTGCACCGTCTCTTTACCCAGATAATGATCAATCCGGTAAATCTGCCGCTCATCAAAACACTCTGACAACTGCGCATTCAAAGCCTGAGCCGAGGCAAGATCGTGACCCAACGGCTTTTCTACAACGATGCGGCTTTCCTTCGTGGCCAACCCCAACTTGTTGAGACGACCTGCAATTTCGCCAAAAAGCGACGGGCCAACCGACAGATAAAATGCGCGAACCGGACGCGCATCTGTCTCTACTATCTTGGCCAACACATCCCAGCCATCGTCAGACATGGCGTCGACACGGGCATAGTGAATAGCGGCCAAGAACGTCTTGAGCATCTTCTCATCGCCCTTGGCCATATGCGGCTCAACGGCGCCCGACACGATTTTTTGAAACTCGGCGCGGGTCATGTCGCCACGCGCAGCACCAATAATCCGGGCCGCTTGCGGCATCTGACCCGCTTTCATACGCTGGAACAAGCCCGGCAGAATTTTGCGCGTGGACAAATCGCCCGTCGCACCAAAGATTACGAGATCGAATGGAGAAACCGGAATCGTACGTGCTACCATCTATTCGTCTTTCACTTCAAAAAACTACGGAGGGACTTAATGTTGTGAGCTGTGCGAGGCGTTACACAACCTCCTAGCGTAATTCAACCTCTACAGGAGAGATTAGTCACGCTTCATCGGTTACTGTTGGGGTTTCACCGAAATTGGGTCGGTATGGCAGTTTTATTGCCGTGTGATCGTGCCTGACTTGATCAGAACCTCTGTCAGACTTGCCGCTGTCGCCATAGCCTCGCACTGCACTTTGGCCAATTGATCCGCAGGCTCGGGATCGCGGCCCACCAGCGACAACTCTGTGCGTAAATCGCAATTCATCAAGTTGCGCAGAACCGCGTATTTGGCCTCGATGCGGGCAACTTCCTGCAATTCCGCGGGCCGGTCGGCAAAACTATCCAGGAGATCTGCCAAAAACACGCCCCACTCATCCTTGGCTTTGAAATAGCAGGCAAGCTCTGCCGCTTCGCCCGGTGGAAACTCCGTACAAAGCGATTGGGCATCGGCAACACACTGAATTATTGGCGCGTTTGCAGCGACGTTTGCGGCCACACAATCGCGAAAACCAGGTTTCAAAACCGTGTCTTGAGCTTGTGCCGCCGCGCCTGAAAAAGCCAAAACAAAGAGCAGAAAAATACGCATGATGCCTCCTGAATTTCGAAAATTATCAGGTGCTTGCGCCAGAAATACAAGCAAAATTCCACATCTACTCCACTAGCGGAGTAGAGTTAAGAATGACTCGCAACTGGACGCTATCAGCGGCCCAGAAAGCACTTCGATCCAATTCAAAAAAACGCGGCTCAGCTCACTCGATTAACGCAGCAAGAATGTCATCCAGATCATCAAAGTGGTCCAATAGCCCATCAGGTTGCAGTTCAACCACATCCCGCCCCACCGGCCCGAATGTGACCAACACGCAAGGCATACCGGCCCTTGCTGCCGCCGTCCGGTCGGTCACCGTATCGCCGACCAAAACCGCGCGAGCAGGATCGCCGCCGACCCGCCGGACCGCCTCCAACAATGGCTCAGGATCGGGCTTTCGAACGCTCAGCGTGTCAGCCCCGATCATCGCCCCAAATCGTCCGCGCAGGCCAAGCGACAGCAGTAACTCCTCTGCCAGACCGGAGGGCTTGTTGGTACAAACCGCCAACCCCCAACCATCGGCTGCTAAGCGGTCCAAACAGGCCTCCACGCCCGGATAAATCACCGAAAACCGGTCCAGATCAGCGCCGTAAGCCTCTAGAAACGCAGCGTAGGCGACACCGTAAGCCGCGTCATCCCAGCTAAAGCCGCACAGCTCAGCGCCCTTCTCCAACATCGCGCGACCGCCCGCAAACGCCACAGCCGCGTGGTCCTCCACGCGCAGCGGTCGCCCGTGCCCCAACCGCTCAAACACCGCATTTGCCCCTGCAAGCATATCGCGGCTGGTATCCACTAAGGTTCCATCCAGATCAAAAATAGCAACGCGCACCAACATCTCCCTAAAAAGCCACAGTCTCCATGCCATAGCCGCGCGCCGGACGAAACACACTTCCACCCGAACCGACCCGTTGTTAGAACCCGCGCAAACGACTTGGGGACCATTCATGCCAAACGCAGTCATCATTCTTGCCGCCGGAAAGGGCACGCGGATGAAGTCCGATCTGCCAAAAGTGCTGCATCACGTTGCGGGCGCACCGATGCTGGTCCATGCCATGCAATCGTCCGAGGCAATCTCCCCATCGCGCATGATCATCGTCGCGGGCCACGGGGCCGAGTTGGTCGAGACCGCCGCGACCGCCTACAACCCTGCTGCCGAGATCGTGCTGCAAACCGAGCAGAACGGGACTGCGCATGCAGCCGATCAGGCCCGCGCGGCACTCAAGGACTTTACCGGTGACACGGTCGTTTTGTTTGGCGACACCCCCTTTATCAGCTCCGACACACTCACCCGCGTGTTTGAAGCGCGCAAAACCGCTGATGTTGTGGTCTTGGGCTTTGAGGCTGAAATCCCCGGCGGATATGGCCGTTTGATCACGCAAGGCGATACGCTTTTGAAGATCACCGAGGCCAAGGATTGCACGCCAGATGAGCTGAAAATCAACCTGTGCAATTCTGGTGTTATGGCCGCTGATACCGCAACCCTGTTTGATCTGATCGGTGAGGTCAAAACCGACAATGCCCAGGGCGAATACTATCTGACCGACATTGTCGGTATCGCCAATGCGCGCGGTCTGACCTGCGCGGTCGTGACCTGCCCCGAGGCCGAGACATTAGGCATCAACTCCCGCACCCATCTGGCCCAAGCCGAGGCGATCTTTCAAAACCGCAGGCGCGCCGAACTGATGGAAGACGGCGTGACCTTAACCGATCCGGCCACGACGTTTTTGGCCTTTGACACCCATATTGGCCGCGATGTGATCATCGGCCCTAACACGCTCTTTGGTCCCGGTGTGACCGTCGAGACCGGCGCGCATATCAAAGGCTTTTGCCATTTGGAGGGCTGCCATATCTCAGAAGGCGCCGAAATCGGCCCCTTCGCCCGTCTGCGTCCCGGCGCCGAGATCGGCGACAACGCCCGTGTGGGTAACTTTGTTGAAATCAAGAACTCCGAGCTGGCAACAGGCGCAAAAGTAGGCCACCTGACCTATCTGGGCGACACATCCGTAGGGGCGCACAGCAATATCGGGGCGGGCACCGTCACCTGCAATTACGACGGTGTCTTCAAACACCGCACCGAGATCGGCGAAGGCGTCTTTATCGGCACCCACACCTCTTTGGTCGCCCCGGTCACCGTCGGTCAGGGCGCGTTCACGGCCACCGGCTCGGTCATCACCGAAGATGTACCCCCCGGCGATATGGCCATTGCGCGCGGCCGTCAGGTCAACAAGACCGGGCTAGGGGCGAAATTCATGGACGGACTGCGCGCCTTGAAAAAAGCCGGCAAAAGGCCGTGACCCCGCTGGATCTGCTGAAATCCCACGGCGACCCAGCCAAAGCCCGCGACATGGCGACCTATCATAAGGTGGAGCGGGAATATCTGGGCGTCACCAACCCGATCATTAACGATCTGACCAAAGCATGGCGCCAAAGCCTCAGTCTGGATGAGCGCCTCACAACCGCCGATGCATTCTGGCGCACCAATATCCACGAAGCCCGCATCGCCGCTGCCAAGCTTTTGACCCAAGCCCGCATCAGGCCCGACGATGCCGCGTGGAGGCTCATTACATCCTGGGTGCCTGATTTTGACGCA
This sequence comes from uncultured Paracoccaceae bacterium, assembly GCA_937920555.1. Taxonomy (GTDB): domain Bacteria; phylum Pseudomonadota; class Alphaproteobacteria; order Rhodobacterales; family Rhodobacteraceae; genus CAKZTM01. The sequence continues at coordinate 15,344 of CAKZTM010000028.1, forward strand.
TGGGCGATTGCCGATCACGCCTGCTCCGCTGGATCAAGACGTCTGACAGCCGACCCAAGCCGTTTGGACCAGGTCGAACGCTGGACCACATCCCCCCATATGTGGACCAAACGCGCCGCCCTCGTGATCACCCTGCCATGGACCAAATCCAATCACCCGAACGCCGCAGAGCAAGCGCAAAGGGACCGCATATTGGGATGGGCCGCCACCTACGTGACCGACCCGGACTGGTTCATACAAAAATCGGTGGCATGGTGGGTGCGGGAATTGTCAAAACATGACAAGCCCCGCGCCACTGCTTTTCTTGACACTTACGGGCCGACAATGAAGCCCTTCGCCCGTAAGGATGCGGCGCGCCATTTAAGCTAGACCGCCCCATCCAATTGGCACCGCTAAGGTGTTTTGATTTTAACTTGATGCCGGGTTTAAAACGGAAGGCTCTAGGCTCGGTTTGCGGCCAGTTTTGCGTCCACAATAGACACGGTCGCATCCACCGCATCAAGGCGCAAACCTTTGGATGCAGCTATGGTTTGTACGACCTTATCCACCCTCTCAATATGAGGCGCACCTGCGTAAATCGCCCGCGCCGCCGAGGACGGTTTGAGCAAGCTCTGAGCCGCGTTGGCATATTTCTCAAACGGTACTTGATCCGCTGGATCCGCCCCCAAAGACTGCGCCAATTCATCAACCCAGGCATAAATCGCGCGGCTCTCGTCAATATCGCTGTGAACCGCTTCCTTGATCGGTCGCGCCTCGCCTGTCGTGACGCACCGATAATTGCCGGTCAGCAACATCGACCACTTCGCCAAAGGCACAAAGATGGAGCCATGCACGCGCAGCTTCACCGGCACGTCCTTACCATCCAGCGTCACAGCCGCGATATCCGCCTCCAATTGGCGCAAAATCTGAGTATGCGCATCATCCTCAAACGCGGCCGCTTTAAAATTGGTAGGCAACCCCACATGCAGGAAATTCAACTGCTCCTCGGGAGGGCGAAACGCCTGCGGATCAGGACTGCACAAGGACACACAACCCGGATCAAAGCCGTCCCAAACAGACGCATCGGTGAAACAATCCCTGAGCGCATCCGCGTCCAACCCTTCAATCCGCTTGAGATAGGGCAAAGGAGGCATGTTCATGATCGACAAACAGGGCTTGCCGCTGGACGCAATCCGTCCCAACAAGGCGCGCACCTCCGCCGCTCTGTATTGCGGCTCCTGCATGGCGAGAGCCACCAAATCATAATCGGCAGGGCGCGCCGCATCGGGTGTCATCGCATCCAACTTGCCCGGGTAGTCACCTGACTTGAGCAGTCGTGGCGCATCCTCGCCGCGCAGGGTCATGCGCACAACAGTGCCCTCGGCGTTGATCAACTCGGCCTCTTCGGGCAGGCAAACCAGCGTTACATTATGCCCGGCCATCAACAGTTTTGTCGATAAAAGCGAGCCATAAGACGCGCCCAAGATTAGAACTTTCATGTATCCTCCACCCTTCACGTTGATCGTGATTTCACAAGAAAGGGTAAGCCTGCGCAATAAACTTACAAGGATATAGAGCGGTCAGATTCCGTCTTATTC
>CAKZTM010000029.1 GCA_937920555.1 uncultured Paracoccaceae bacterium
CCCATCGAGAAACTCCCCACAAAACAAAGAAGCCTCTGAATCGCAGATCACGAGCTATGCCGAAAGTGTGGGAGCGGCGCACCGCTTACAATAGATAGGTAGAATTGCGGCTTTTACCTGAAGAGCCACCTCTGAGCGCAGGTGTCGAGCAAGCAACGGCATAGATTTTCGGCCAAGTTCCTGCACCCAGCGATGCCGTCAACATCGAGTGAGGTGTAATTAGAGCAGACAGTAAATCGTCAGGTTTTGCGTAGTCAGTCCATTTTTACGGGCCGGATCACGGTATATTTGTAGCCTTACGATCAAGTGATGGCACACATCCAACAGCGATCTTCGGAACCAATGAATTTGAACGAAAAAGAGTATGCCAACAATTTGACCGCCTTCGGCATCGTGGTGAGTTGAGCGACCCTTTGACCAAAGACAAACCAGAAATGGAAAGTGTAAGTTGATGAACCGGTCGGTAAAACCAACTTCTATTTGGGTATGGTCAACACTCAATCATGGCTGAATTCGGCGCACTCAACATCTTATGCGAAGGGGCAATTCAGGCTGCACGAAATGCCTCGACCATTGCTGGATGTTCCGGTGTCAGTAATCGCTGTGTCTCTCAAGACGGTTTGGGAAACACAGTCGCGGACTTAAGTCTCAACTCGTTTTGGGAAGTGGCGGACCGAGGAGGATTCGAACCCCCGACCCCCTGATTCGTAGTCAGGTACTCTATCCAGCTGAGCTATCGGTCCACAGGCGCGTGCTATAGCGATACTCGCTACCACCTGCAAGGGCGGTTTTAGGCAGTATTCGGTAAGATGATCGAAAAAGTCGTCCCAGCCTCCCCGGTCTTGACCAAATCAAGTCTTCCGCCGTGACCACGGACCAATTCTGCCGCAATCGCCAAGCCCAGTCCTGTGCCTTCCCGCCGGGTGCCTCCCTGAAACGGCTTAAAGATATTGTCTTGCGCTTTTTTGGGCAGGCCGGGGCCATTATCGGCCACGGTAATAATCGTTTCAGTACTATTTTGAGATGCACTGACCTTCACCTGACCGGCCTTTCCAGAGTTCTCAATCGCTTGACGGGCATTGCGGGCTAGGTTGATTATAACCCTGAACAATTGCTCTGGATCCGCTGCAACTTCCAAATCTTCAGGCACTTCAACAACAAGTTCGCTCAACCCGCCCGTGTCTCGTAAAACCTCGCTATCAACCACGTCCCCAACAATTTCGCTTAGACGAAAAGCCGTGAGATTGGGGGCTGCCTCCTCAGCTTTGCCGAAGGTGAGTGTCTGCTCGCATAAATTGATCGCCCGATTTAGCGAATTGACCAGTTTGGGCGCTGTCTTAGCCACGGCCGGATCGGTCGACATCTCGATCCGATCAGTGAACAGCTGGGCCGTTGTCAGCATATTCCGCAAATCATGCGAGATTTTCGCTACTGCCCCGCCCAATTGCGCCAGCCTGTCTTTTTGCTTGAGAGACCCGGCAATCCTGTTTTGCATGTCCTGCAAAGCCGTCTCAGCGGCGCGAAGTTCAGACACGCCTGCGTCAGGCACAATGATGCTTCGTACATCCTCCGGGCTTTCTTGGAACGCCACCATGGAGCTGACAACACGGCTGATCGGTCGCACGATGAACCAGCGCACCGCCAAAAACAACAATGCGGCCGTAAAGACCGAGATCAAAAGCGATAGGTAAAAAATGGTGCGCCCATAATCCAACATGGCCTGCTTGAGCGGCGTCTCAATCAACGTCGCTTCAATTTGTAGCCCACCGCCTTTTACAGGTTCACCAATCACGCGAATGACACGGTGGTCTTGAATAAACAAAGTGCGCAACGCGTCGCGCATCAGCGCCCAGGCCGATGCGTCCCTGAGATCAAACGTCTCGGCCACCACGCCGGGCATCGGCAGTGCCAAAACCAATTCTCGAATAGCGTCCCGCCGCAAGGCAATCGACAAAACGCCAGCATTGCTCAAAAGCTCGTCTTCGAGATCAGCATCAACCATCGCGTTGGAGGCCGCCAGAACCGAAAGCGACGCAATCTGAGACCGCTCCAAGCGTTCGGTCAAGTAGTCAAAGCGGAACCGCGCAATCGACGGGACGAAGATCAATATCTCCGCAATCATCACGAAGATGATTGTAAGCAACAAGAAGCGCCCGGATAACGACTTGAGAAACATGCACTCTTCCTCGAATGATTGGAGGCAAGATATGTTTCAACAGATCACGCTACAAGAGCAACATTGGCCTAATTCGCCCAGTTTGATCACAACTGCGCGTGTTGGCGAAATGAGGCCAAGACTTTGGGCCAAATCCGAGCGGATTCAACTGGCCGACGCGCTCCGCGTCATGTCGATTTCGTGCCGGTCTACAAGCCAGCTCCCAAAGAAGCGCCCGCGCAAGAGCCACGAAATGCCAAAGGCAAACAGCGCCAGCGCCTCAAACCAAAAGGTCAAATTCAGGGCATCCCAATCGATTTGGGCCGGACTGCCGGTCTTCGCGAGGTTCCCCCAGCCAGTGGTTGCGATGGCGCACAGGATCAAAAAACCCAAAGTGGTATAAATCGCGTTGCGCATGGATTTGTTTGGAAGCGTCAGACCTGTTTGCTTATCAATATGAAGCTCAGGATCAATGCGGGTAAACACAAACAGCGAAAACACAGCCATGATCGTCAGCACAATGGCCGCCGCTATAAAATGCAACGCAATCAGAAGCTTGCCCAACCCGCCCCACACCTGCTGAAAGTAGCTCAACGGCTGTCCGGGCTCAACTGGCAAAACCATCACCGGCAGCGGATCCAAGGTCACACTGGCAAACACCTGACGAATTTGGGACGCATCTTCGCAACCGATCCCACCGGTCGGGACAATAGCCACCACAATCACGAATATCCCCGCTAAGTTTGCGATGCGGCCCTCAGCGGCATTCTCACCGGAATAGCCGATGAGAAACGAGCCTAGAAACGCTAGTGCTGCCACGAACACAGCCCCCACCCAGCGCGCATAAAAGTAATGGCTAACGCTATCATAAAAACATTCGTTGGTCAGAGCTGAGATCGACCACATGCCAAGGGGCAGCAAAATCACGATAAGACCCACCAGCCAGGCGAGCCGCCTGTAGCCGGCCCCCTGTGCGGGATTATGTCGCGCAATGTACCCCTCATCGCGACGACCAAGCTCAGTCAGCCAATTTCCGAATGTGTCCAAAACCGCCATAAAATGCCTCCATCAATGAAATGAAGCACAATTATCACGGCAGATGAAGTGTTGCGGGCGTACTGTGGGGCAGATAGTTGCACGGTTTTCGAAATAGCCGTGGGGCGCACATTTCTATATGCGCCCCATGTTGAGATATCTTACGGCAAAAACCGCTGGACCAGTCCCACAACTCGCTTAACCATCGGGCTGTCAAACAGACGCGGGGTGAAATAGGCCCCAGCGGCCCTTTTGTTAACTTCGCCAAGGGTCGGGTAAGGCGCCACCATTGCGGCCACCTGCCCCATTTTCATGTTATTGGCCAATGCCAGTGCCCAGACTTGGATGAGCTCCCCGGCTTGCGCACCGACAATAGAGGCCCCAACCGGGCGCCCTTTTACAACCATGACTTTGACCAGACCGTCGGTTTTCAGCTCTGCGCGGGCGCGGTCATTCTCCGCATATTCAAATCGCGCAACCTCCAGCGCATCACCATGAGCCTCGCGGGCCTGCGCCTCCGTCAAACCCACTTGCGCCATCTCCGGGTCTGTGTAGGTGGCCCAAGGGATATGGCTGGTCTTGGCTTTGGACGGCAATCCAAAGAGCGCGGACCTGATGATCACACCGGCATGATAGCCTGCCACATGGGTGAATTGCAGCCCGCCTGCGACATCGCCGATGGCATAAACTTTGCGGTTTGATGTCTTCATGGAGGCATCAACCTCAATGGCGCGATCATGCTTAATGCCGGCTTTGTCCAGATCAAGCTTGTCGATATTGGCCTTGCGGCCCACCGCCATCAACAGGTGGGAGCCTTTGTACTCCGCCCCGTCCTTGGTCTTGACCGTGATCACACCGCCAGTCTCGCTGATCTGTGAGGCCAAGCCCCCCTCAACAACCTCCGTGCCCTCGGCACGGATGCGGCGCAGCGCGATCTCGGCCAGCTCAGGATCATCTTTGCCAAAGGCCTTCATACCCTCAAGAACCGTCACTTTAGAGCCGAGCCGCCGATGCGCCTGTGCCATCTCCATCCCGATCGGGCCACCACCGATGACCAAAAGATGTTCGGGTTGCTCACGCAAATCGAAAATATCCTCATTTGTGTAATGCTTGACGTTCTCCAGCCCGGGAATGGGCGGCACAAACGGACTTGAACCGGTGGAAATAACAAACCGACGCGCTTCAATCACATGATCGCCCGCCTGAACTTCCGTCTCCGAGATAAAAGCGCCGTATTCGGTAATCACTCGGACGCCCAAACCCTCAAAACGCTCCACACTGTCATGAGGCTCAATCCCTGCAATCACAGACCGCACATGGTCCTTGGCGGCTGCGTAATCCACCTTTGGCTCCATGGGCGTAATCCCGAACGGCGCACCGGTTCCAAAAGCATGGGCATGTTTGCCAGCCGCAATGAGCGCCTTGGAGGGCACACAGCCGTAGTTCAGACAATCACCACCCATCTTGTGGCCTTCGATAAGCACCACGGATGCGCCCATCTGAACCGCACCGGCCGCAACCGACAAACCACCTGAGCCGCCGCCGATGATGCAAAGATCAACCTTGATACGCTCCATTACACGTCACCTTTGCGTAAATACTTCAAAACGATCGGCAAAGCCGCCAATGCACATAGTCCCAAGATTGGCCCAAGAACCTGCGGCTCCCAGATAATCCCCAAGGACGGAGCTTCGCCGCGGGCAAAAACCTCACCCAAACCGGAGCCAACCCATGTGTAGACCGCAGATCCTGGCATAATTCCAAAGAATGTAGTGAATGCGAAGTTACGCAGGGATATTCCCATCAACGCAGGCACAAGATTGGCGGCGAAGAACGGGAACGCCGGTACCAGCCGCATCAAGAATAGAAAAGAGATCTCGTTGTCGCGCAAACCATCATAGATTTTGCCCACAACGCCCGTGTCCGCATCAATCTTCTTGGACAACGCGTCCCCAAGTCCCATCTTGGCCGCCAGAAAAATAGCAATCGCACCCAATGTGGCGGCCGTCACAATGAAGAAGACGCCCGGGAACAACCCAAAGAGAAACCCGCCAGTGAGCGTCATGATCAAAGCGCCGGGTAGGCTGAATGCAACCACGGCCACGTAGATCGCCATGTAAACCAGCACCGCAAATAGATAGTTGCTGTCGCGCCAAGCAATCAACGCCTCGCGGTTATCGCTCAACGCTTGAAACGACAAATAGTCGCGCAGAAAAATGAAACCTAAAACAGCCGCGACGCCGATCCCAATCAGGGGCAACAAGCGCTGTACCGAAATTCCTCTCGGCTTTTGCTCAACCATGCTCATCATACTCTCCATAATTTCGTTGCCCTTAATTGCGCGGATTTTGCCCGTATAGATAGCCCCCCTCACGCGCCATTGATCATGATCACGGAATTGTTTCAGTTTTTGCAGGAAAGCCTAGCCTTCGACCGGGGGGCATGATTGAAATGTTTCGGACTATTCCAATAGATAACGGGTTTGTGTGAATTGACACGCGCCCGAACCCGTCCTAGAAGCGCGGTTCTGGATTTCTGTGGAGCCGAATCCGGCACCGCTTTAGGAGCAATGACATGAAACGTACCTTTCAACCGTCGAACCGCGTTCGGAAGAACCGCCATGGTTTTCGCGCACGTATGGCCACCAAAGCAGGCCGCAAAATTCTCAACCGTCGTCGGGCTCAGGGTCGTAAGAACCTCTCTGCTTGATCTGACACCACCCTTTCGGGGGGAGTGAGATATGATACAGCCGGATGTGCAGCAAGAAGAACAAGCTGTCACACCGGCTTTTTACGTTTGTGCAATTGAAACCCTTCGAAAGCGTAAAGACTTCCTGGCCGCCGCAAAGGCCAAACGCCAGCATATGCCGGGATTTGTTATTCAGGCGCGGAAGCGAAATGCGGATGAAACCGACCCGCAGCTGATCCGCGTAGGCTATACATGCTCCAAGAAAGTCGGAAATGCGGTTGCACGCAACCGTGCCAAGCGCAGGTTGCGGGAAATAGCCCGTACGACCCTACCGGTATGGGGCAAACCGGGCCATGACTATGTCCTCATCGGTCGCGCGCAAGAGACAAGCTCGCGAGATTTTGCGACCATGGTCAGCGATCTCAAACGCGCACTTTCGGTGCTGCACCCGAAAAAATCATGACAGTTCTGGCGCGGATAATGTTGATACCCGTCCGCATCTACCGAACGGTATTCTCTCCTTGGGTCGGAATGAGCTGCCGTTACCAACCGACCTGTTCGGCCTATGCGCTGGAGGCGCTCGAAAAACATGGCGGCCTCAAGGGCGGCTACCTTGCGGCCCGACGCATCCTAAGCTGCCATCCATGGGGAGGGTCCGGTATAGACAACGTGCCTTCCCCAAAAAATCACGCAGATTTCGTGGATAAATAAACTTATCGGCAAATAGTTGACGCTAAGACATGAATTACGGGGTTTGTTTACTGTCGATTCTGTAATTTGACTTAGCTTGACGGAATGTCATCAAATCCGTCCAAACCCACGCTTACCGAAGTCCATTATTGGTTTTCAAAGGCTGCGCTTATCGCCATTGTGACCATGTCGCTGGTGATCTTCGCCGGACAATTGGGTGTCAGCAGAATGATCGCGCCGCTCACCCCCTTTACGGTAAAAATTCAGGCCGCCTCAGATCAGGTTATAAGGGCACAAAACGTCAGCATTCTGGCAAGCAAGCTGGCGGTCGCTAAACGTCCGGGACTGCTTTACACCTACCGCACGCAGTTGGCGGCTGAATTGGATGAATTTGTGACCGTTCATCGTGGCCTGCTCTACGGAGACGCCAGCCGCGGTTTGTCACCGAAAATGTCGGCCAACCTCCGCGAATTGTTATTCAATCCAGCCCAAGGCTTGGACCGGTTTGCACGCGACTTTGAGGATCGGGTCAGGCGCGACTTTCTTAGTGATGCTCTGTCGGTTGAAGATAATTTGGCCGAAGGTCTGCAAGAAGAGGTTCAATTGCAGCTGTCGCCCCGATTGCGTGAGATAACAGCCCTTCTGGGGACTGAAGCTCGGACCGCTGTTGGTCGCGTTTACGCGGCCCAAGTCGTGTTGATCGGCATAGCCGTTCTGATCATGTTGGTATTAGGTCGCCTTCTGTATCGTCCGCTCGCAGATAGGGTAGTATCCGCGATCCATGACGACGCCGGAAATGCACAATCTGATATGATGCGATTTGACGAGGTGACCGGTTTGGCCAACCGAACCCATCTGCTTTCGTTCATGGCGGACCTTTGCAAGTTCAGTAAGGAGCATGATTTTAGATCCGCAGTATTGGATATCGAAATTAACGGCGTCGACGCGGTGCGCACCGCCTTGGAAAACAAGGATGTCGACGAGATGATGTCGATGATCGCGCGGCGCATCGAATCTATTTGCCGCAGTGGTGATTTTATCGCCCGCGTAAGCGATGTGGAATTCATTGTGGTTTTGACCGGCCTTGAATGCGACACAGCACTCAATGACATTACAAATGCACTGCGCACCAAACTTTCACTTCCTTTCGTGCTTGAAACGCAAAGCTTCAGCCTGAAGACCAAGATCGGTATCAAGATTGCGGATAAAAAGGATCAGGTTCCCGCCGCCATCCTGAACCAAGCGGCAACCGCCCTGAAAATATCCAAGGCATCTGACAATTACGACATTCAGTTTTTCTCCGGCAGCCTTGCGCCCAAAGCCAGCCAGCGCGAGAAAGAGTTTCAGCAGATCGACAATGGATTGAAAAGCGGGCAGTTTGCAGCGCATTTCCAACCGATCGTGGGCATGCAATCCGGTGCCACGCTTGGTGTCGAAGCTTTGGTTCGATGGAACCATCCTAAGCGCGGCGTCTTATCACCGATCCATTTCATGGAGACGGTCAAGAACCGTGGACTCGCCAATGATCTGACCCGCGCAGTCCTTGGCGATGCTCTCAAAGCCCTAAGAGACTGGAAAACAAAATCAATTGAGGTTCCCTACATCTCGATTAATCTTGAAGCCGATCAAATGGCGGATCGGGCCTTTGTGGACGAAATCAAATGGATTACGGACAGTTATGATCAACCCACATCCATGATCGCTTTTGAGTTTCCCGAAGACGCTTTTATGTCCACCGCCGGATCTCAGGTCAAAGAGAGTATAAACCGACTGGCTGACTTTGGCTTCTCGATCATCATGGATGACTTTGGCACTATCGGCGTCCCTTTGAACGAAATTCCCGATGTTCCACTTCAACATATAAAGGTTGATCGCGCCTTCGTCTCAAACCTCGACAGCGAAACGCTACAACAGACCGTAACTGCAGAGATGATCAAGCAAGCTCATGCAAACCACTTCAACGTCGTGGCCGAGGGGGTCGAGACCCCTGCGGAGCGCGCCACGCTTCAGCGTCTGGGGGTAGATGCGCTACAGGGATATCTTGTGTGCGAACCGCTTGAGATCGTCGAGATCACCGATTGGCTGGCGACCGCATCCCATGGCGCAAATGGCACCCCACGCTTGGCGCAAAACTAGCACAATTTCACATAGTCCTACTGTCGCACACCTCCGATCTGCAAAAACCGCACCATAGGTCATCTTGGTAAACCAAAAACTTGGGTTTGGCCTTGACCTTTGCCCCCTACAACTGTTGAACGCTGCAATGCAGTTTTTGATGAGCGGAGCGTGTTCATGGACGAGCAGAACAAGAACCTAATTCTTGCCACTGCGCTGAGTTTTCTGGTGATTATGGTGTGGACGGTGTTTTTTAGCCCTACGCCTCCCCCCTTGCCGGAACAACCCGCCTCGCAAGCGACCGACACCTCGCCTCAGGCGGGCGCGGATATCGCAGCAGTACCGCCCGCTGAGGGCGGGACAACTGCGGATGTGCAGACATTGGGCGCCACCGGCGAAACAAGCAGAACTGACGCACTTTCCACATCTGCCCGAATTCAGATCGAAACGCCGCGGGTCACTGGGTCTTTGTCTTTGATCGGCGGGCGCATCGATGACCTCAAACTGGCAACCTATCTTGAGACATTGGAGCCCGGCTCGGACACGGTCACACTGCTCTCACCAGCCGGGGGCCCCAACGCCTATTACGCACTTTATGGCTGGACCCCGGGTGCCGGTCTCGCCGATGACGTTCCAGGCGCACGCACCCCGTGGGAGATCGAAAACGGGGCGGTCCTCACGCCGCAAACACCGGTCACACTAAAATGGACCAGCCCCAAAGGTTTGGTCTTCCGTCGCACCGTGGGCATTGACGAGAAATACCTGTTCACAATCACCCAAAGCGTCGAGAACGCCACCGGAGAGCCGGTAAAAATGGCTCCATATGGCATCGTGGCCCGCCACGGCGAACCCGACGTTGAGGGCTTTTTCATCTCCCATGAAGGTGTTGTGCAATCCGCCGACAGTGTCATGACTGAAATCGACTATAATGACATGCCCGACTTCTCAAACCAGGAAGGGTCCGGCGTCGTTGAAGCAACCAAGGTCGAGCAGGGTGGTTGGATCGGGTTTTCAGACAAATACTGGATGACGACGCTGATACCCAACCCAGACCAACCTTTCACAGCCGCGGCAAAATACACCGCAACATCAGATACTTACCAAACTGACATGCGGCTACCGGCCATTGATATCGCACCGGGTGACAGCGCAGAAATCACAACCTCGCTCTTTGCAGGTGCGAAAGAATGGGAAATCATCAAAGCCTATGAAGACGAGAAGGGCTTTAACCAGTTCGTCGACAGTATTGACTGGGGCTGGTTCTTTTTCATCACCAAGCCGATGTTCCAAGTGCTGCATTACTTCAACAAAGTTATCGGCAACATGGGCTGGGCCATTATCGGCCTGACCTTCGTGATCAAACTTATCCTGTTCCCTTTGGCGTATAAATCCAACGTGGCCATGGCCAAGATGAAGAAACTCCAGCCCGAGATGGAAAAGATCAAGGAGCGCGTTGGCGACGACAAGGCCAAGCTGCAGCAAGAAATGATGGCGCTATATAAGCGCGAAAAGGCCAATCCCGCCGCAGGATGTTTGCCGATCCTCGTACAAATCCCCATCTTCTTCGCGATCTATAAGGTGATTTTCGTAACCATCGATCTGCGCCACGCGCCTTTCTTCGGCTGGATACAGGACTTGTCCGCCCCGGACCCCACCAGCTGGATGAACATTTTTGGGCTGCTCCCCTACGAGATCCCTGGCTTCCTCGGCCTGTTGTCCATCGGTGTGTTTCCAATCCTCATGGGCATCACCATGTGGATGCAGCAAAAGCTCAATCCCGCCCCCACGGATGCCACACAGGCAATGATATTTGCGTGGATGCCTTGGGTCTTCATGTTCATGCTTGGTAGCTTTGCATCCGGTCTGGTCATATATTGGGTTGCCAACAACACGATCACATTCACCCAGCAATATCTGATTATGCGCAGTCAGGGCATTAAGCCGGATGTGTTCGGGAACATCATGGCAGGCTTCAAAAAAACCAAACCGGACGCCAAGTGATGCAAGTCGCTCATCTTTGGCGACACCCGATCAAAAGCCACGGACGGGAGGCGCTCAGCGCAGTAACCCTAACCAAAGGCAAAACCATGCCATTCGATAGGGCATGGGCCATAGCACACGAGGCCGCAAAGCTCGATTGGGACAATCCCGAATGGGCGCCGTGCGCCAACTTTTCTCGCGGCTCCAAGGCGCCATCGCTCATGGCGATCAATGCGGAACTTGACGAGCCTACAAACACGCTCACATTGACCCACCCCGGACGGCCAAAACTCACCATTAACCCCGATATTGACACGGACGCAGCGCGATTGATCGAATGGATTAAACCGCTGTGCCCAACTGACCGTGCGCAACCCGCCAAACTCTTTAAGGTACCCGGGCGCGGCTTGACCGATAGTGATTTTCCGTCTGTGTCGATCAACTCATTTTCCTCATTGGCCGACGTGAGCCAAAAAGCAGGCACCCAAGTGTCCGAGCTACGCTTTCGGGGAAATTTATGGATTGAAGGCGCACAGCCTTGGGCGGAGCTGGACTGGATTGGCCAAGAGGTGCAAATCGGCCAAGCACGTCTGCGGGTGATTGAGCGAACCGAACGTTGTGCGGCAACCTCCTCAAACCCTGAAACCGGCAAAATAGATCTCGATACACTGAAGGTCTTGCGCGATAATTGGGGCCATCAAGACTTTGGTGTCCGCGCCGAGGTCATTGAGAGCGGTGAGATCAAAATTGGCGATCAGGTTTCACTGTGAACACTCTCCCGTTCCCTGTCGCTCCGCCACATAACGCGCAAGAGATCGAAAACGGACGCCTGCTATTTGCAGGCTCCGTCGACTTCCTCAAAGGCGTGGTGGCCATCGACGGCCTTCCTCCTGACGACCGCCGGGAAGTTTGTTTTGCAGGCCGCTCGAATGTCGGAAAATCCAGCCTGATCAATGCGATCACCGGACGCAAGGCGCTTGCCCGCACCTCAGGCACGCCAGGCCGCACACAAGAGATCAACTATTTCACACTAGGCGAAGAACGCTACCTAGTGGATTTGCCGGGATATGGGTTTGCAAAAGCCCCCCTTCCCGTCGTCGAAAAATGGCAACGCTTGCTCAAAGCCTACCTATCGGGCAGGTCCAGCTTGCGCCGGGCATTCGTACTCGTAGATGCACGCCATGGGATCAAACCACCTGATCTTGAGATTATGGCGCTGCTAAACAAAAGCGCTGTCACGTTTCAGGTCATCATGACCAAAATCGACAAACCGTCCCAAACGGACCTGAACAAAAATCTGGCTCAAGTGCGCGATGCAATGCAGAAATCCCCTGCGGCCTTCCCGGAGATTTTGCTCACATCCTCAGAAAAGGGCGACGGTATCGCCGAACTTCGCGCCGTTATCGCCGGTATCGAATAACGCGCCTGAAACTCTCGACTTGAGTGCAGGGGCCCCGCGCGATATCCCTCTCCAGCAAAGGTGAACAAGCACAAGCGGAATGATGAGGATATCGCAGGCCATGAAACGCGACTCTATCGCAACAGCCACCACGCTGTCCGAGGCCCTACCCTACCTACAACGCTATGACGGGGCAATTGTGGTCATCAAGTTCGGCGGACACGCCATGAGTGATGATGCGTCCTTTGCCAATTTTGCCCGCGATGTCGTCTTGATGAAGCAATGCAATGTGCATCCGGTCGTAGTCCACGGCGGTGGTCCGGCCATAAATGAGATGCTCGAAAAACTGGACATCAAATCTGAATTTGTGCGTGGCAAGCGGGTCACCGATGAGGCCACAATGGAAGTGGTGGAGATGGTCCTGGCAGGCCGGATCAACAAAAAAATTGCCCATGCGCTCAATATGGAAGGCGGCAAAGCCGTCGGCCTGACCGGTAAGGACGCAAACCTGATAATTTGTGAGCAGGCTGATCCAGCCATGGGTCTCGTCGGCAAGCCTACAAAGATCAACCCGGAGGTTTTGACCACATTCATCAACTCGGACCTGATCCCGGTTGTGGCGCCCATCGGCATGGACCACGATGGCAATACCTATAACATCAACGGCGACACGGTGGCGGGCGCAATCGCCGCCGCCCTCAACGCCGACCGCCTGCTTTTGCTCACAGATGTGGCTGGGGTGAAAGACGCAAGTGGGAATGTTCTGACAGAAATCACGGCCGAACAGGTCCGTGCATTGACGCAAGACGGCACCATCGCAGGCGGCATGATACCCAAAACCGAAACCGCCCTCGACGCAATCAATGATGGTGTCCGCGCGGTGGTAATTTTAGACGGGCGTGCGCCCCACGCTGTGTTGTTGGAGCTGTTCACAGAGCATGGCGCAGGCTCGCTCATTCGGGCCTGACACAGGCGTCATTAGAGCGATCACAAGCTGAAATCGTATCCTCGATCCAATCACCCCATGTCTGCAAAGGGGTTAGAAAAATCTGTGTATCAGGATTATTGCAATTGGGCCTGCCCCCACCGGGCGCTGAAATAGCCGTCAAAATCCCAGCCAAATCTCCAGCCTGATCCACCAGAACCGACCCACTTTCACCGCCACAGGGTACCCGCTCATGCGCAAATACCATACGCCCGCTCAGCATCGGTGTCGGCGTGACCCAATCAATCGTTATGGGCGAGAATTGCATCGCACCGGCGACAAGACCCCGGCGTACTGGCCAACGCGGGATATAGGCTGAGGCAGGGAAATCCGTGACCCCTGCCCCGATTTGCGCGAAAGCCCCCTCTTCTTGCGGCGCGGTCAAACGCAACAACGCAACGTCGTCTTTTGGAAAAGGCTTATCCCCCGCCGGGCACAACGCCAGATCCGCCTCAACCAAGCGCCCCGAATGGGGTATGTCCACGCCCAGATGCGCCCACCGTTTAAAGCCCACACAATGGCGCGCCGTTAAAACCCAATTGGGGGCAACTAGAGCCCCGCCACAATGATTGAGCCGGCCAGAGCCGTTAGGCCCCGCATCAAACCAACTCAAATGCACCGCAAAGGGTGCCTTTTCGGATCCTTCCAGAGCAAACCGTCGGGGCTCCACTTCACCAGTCCCGGCCTCTGCATCCACACGCCAGCCGCACACCCTGAATTCATTTGAAAAAGCCGGAATACTCCCGCAAAAGAGCAGAAACCAAACCCAAAACGCTGAAAATTTCATTGCGCCACCTTGCGCAAAAGACGAGGACAGAGCAAGCCACATGCCCGTGAACCCACAAACTCTGTCTCAGATTGAAGCATTAGCTGACAGTCTCGCCCTCGACCTTTTGGGCGGCTTCCATCCAGACGCGGCAGCCAAGGCGCCACCAAGCTGTAAGACTTTGCTGCTCTTGGGGCCTTCGCCAACCTTCTGGACCGAAATCTCCAACGCCCCGGAAATGAGCGATGGCCAAACAGACCCGATCGACCGCTGGTCCGTCCGCGTGATCAGCGCACTCGCCGATGAGTTGGGAGGCACGGCGGCTTTCCCATTTGGCGGCCCACCCTACCAACCCTTTTACAGCTGGGCGATGCAAACGGGCCGGATTTGGTCCTCACCGGTAAAGCTGGCGGTCCATGACACACACGGTCTGTTCGTCTCTTTCAGAGGCGCACTTCTTCTGCCCTACCGACTTGACCTGCCGCAAACCCGCGCAACCAGCCCATGCGACACTTGCGATAAACCGTGTCTCACAGCCTGCCCAGCCGATGCTTTGTCCGCAAACGGCTACGAACTGGACGCCTGCCATACCTATCTAGATAGTCCAAACGGGGCCGAATGTATGACCACCGGGTGCGCCGTCAGACGCGCCTGCCCCGTGGGTCAAGGCAAAAGACACCCGGACCAATCTGCCTATCATATGTCAGTTTTCCATCCCAGCACTCAGCTTTGACTTGATTTATCATACCAAAATCGTGTCAGCTTAAAGGATGAAACATCTCATCCTCATGCGACACGCCAAATCCTCGTGGGATCATCCAGATATGGATGACCACGAGCGCCCCCTGAACCCCAGAGGCCAAGCCGGAGCGGCAGCCATGGCAACCTGGCTCAATAACCTCAACAGCCAGCCGGATCATGCGATTGTCTCGGACGCTGCGCGAACCCGCGAGACATGGGATATTCTGGCCGGTGCAATGCCGCAGCCAAGCACGCACGAGTTCACACATGCGATGTATCTGGCCGGGCCAGAGCAAATGCTGGATATGATCCAAAAGGCGCCGGAAACATCCCAAACGCTTATGTTGATCGGCCACCAACCGGGAATGTCCGCACTGGTGAAGCTCCTGTCAGATGGCTCCGAGCCAACATCGCGCAGCCGCGCCTATTCGCATTTCCCCACAGCCTCCACCGCATTAGTCGATGTGCCCGTGGACAGCTGGGCTCAGGTGGATTTTGGCAAAGGTGTTTTCTCCCGCTTTTCCAGCCCAAAAGAGCTGGCCAGCGCGTAACGCCAAAGCAGCGACACCCGCCGATCGCCAATCACCGAAGCGAAGCGGTGGGGCGCAAAAAAGGCCTCAGTGACCTAAGATTTGGCTCAGGAAAAGCTGCGTCCGCTCGGATTTTGGGTTGTTGAAAAACTCTTCGGGCTCGTTCTGCTCAACAATTTGTCCCGCATCCATGAAGATAACGCGGTTCGCCACTTGCCGCGCAAATCCCATCTCATGGGTCACGCAGATCATGGTCATACCCTCTTCGGCAAGGGCAATCATCGTATCCAAAACTTCCTTGATCATCTCAGGATCAAGGGCCGAGGTTGGCTCGTCAAACAGCATAATTCTAGGCTGCATGCACAAAGACCGTGCAATCGCCACACGCTGCTGCTGCCCGCCGGAAAGCTGTCCGGGGTACTTGTCTGCCTGCTCAGGGATCTTCACTTTTTCAAGGAAATGCATGGCCGTTTCCTCGGCCTCTTTCTTAGGCGTTTTGCGCACCCAAATCGGCGCCAACGTGCAATTCTCCAGAATGCTCAAATGCGGGAACAAATTGAAATGCTGAAAACACATGCCCACCTCGGACCGGATCTTATCGATATTCTTCAAATCCGAGCTCAGCTCAGTGCCATCGACGAAAATTTGACCTTGCTGATGATCCTCTAGAGCATTGATGCACCGGATCAGCGTCGATTTTCCAGACCCCGACGGCCCACAAACAACAATCCGTTCGCCTCGGTTCACCGTTAGATTGATGTCACGCAGAACGTGGAACGATCCGTACCACTTGTTCATGTCTGTAATCTGGATGGCCACCTCGTCAGAGACCGCCATTTTTGCCGCTTCAACCATGGCAGAGCCTTTCTATCTAGCGGTGGTCAGTCGCAAGGCGACGTTCCAACCATTGTGAGTATTGCGAAATGCCGTAACAAACGACGAAGAACAGAGCCGCCGCAAAGCCCAGAAGCTCCCAATAAACGCCGTTCCATTCGGTTGACGCCAAGATCGGACCACGGATCATTCCAACCAGATCAAACATAGAGATGACCGACACCAGCGTGGTGTCTTTGAAAAGCCCGACCGCCACATTCACGATGCCCGGAATGGAGATTTTCAGCGCCTGCGGCAGGATAATAAGCCGCATGGCTTGCGGATAATCCAGACCCAGACTGTCTGCGGCCTCATACTGGCCACGGGGCAAAGCCGCCAAGCCACCTCGGACCACCTCAGCAATGTAGGCAGCCGAGAACACCGTGATCATGATCACCACGCGAATGAACAGATCGACCGTGCTTTCGGGTGGAAAGAAATAGGCCAGCATAACATTGGCAACAAACAGTAGTGTGATTAAAGGAACGCCGCGAATAAACTCGATGAAAATCACGCAGACAAACCTGACAAGCGGCATATGGGACTGGCGACCAAGTGCTAGCAAGATACCAATTGGAATAGACAAACTGACACAGGTCGCTCCCAACATCATGTTGAGCATAAACCCGCCAAGATCGCGAGACGGTACCGCCTTCAACATCGCGTTGTCCGATGCGCTGTCAGGAATGAGCCCCCCTCCAACAATCCAAATGGCGAACGCAGCCGCGATGGCTCCGATAAATCCAAGTGCGAAATTCTGTTTTCCGACCCGCTCAAAGACAAAATAGGCGGCGGCAAGCCCTAAAAAGGCTATCAGCGGCCCCAAGAACGTTCCGCCCCAGATCAACCAAAACGCAACGAAAGGATAGACTGCCGTTATGATCAACAGCTTTCGCGGCAAATCGAAAAATAGAACCGGTGCTGCCGCAAAGAACAGCAGGATCAGCGCAAGGTTTGGGCGCCAATACTCAGATGCCGGGTATTGAAACCCATAAAGCAACTGGTTCCAGCGCTCCGTCAGAACCGCAAAACAGGCCCCAACTTTTCCTTCCATAGCTTCGCGGCACTCCGACAGGCTTGAAGCATTCCAAACACCGTTGAAAAGCCAAGGAATGGCCAAGGACAAGATGAAGTAAATCGCGATCAGCGACACGATGGTCAGGATCGCGCTGCCAACAGACGAGAAAAGGTTTTCGCGCAACCACTTGACCAAACCAGTCTCAGACGGGGGCGGTGGTGATGGCGGGATCTCAGAGGTCCGTACAAAGGCGGCTGACGTATCAATCGGCATATCAGCGCTCCTTCAACTTGATGGCATTGTTGTAAATGTTGATGAAGAACGAAATCAGCAACGAGATCGTAAGATAGAACAACATCAGCAGCAAAACACATTCAATCGCCCGTCCGGTCTGGTTCAGGGTGATCCCTCCAAGGGTTGCGGTGATGTCTGCGTAGCCCACAGCAATGGCAAGCGAGGAGTTCTTGGTGATGTTGAGATATTGCGAGATAAGCGGCGGTATGATCACCCGAAGCGCCTGCGGCAAAACGACAAGGTTCATAACCCGTCCCGGCCGCAACCCCAGCGCCGCAGCAGCTTCCGTTTGCCCCTTGCTCACGGCTTGTATACCGGCCCTTACGTTTTCGGCGATGAATGCACCTGTGTAAATCGACAAGGCGAACCAAAGCGCGATCAGTGGGCCACCAATTTTCAGACCGCCGGTAAAGTTGAAGCCCTTAAGTTCCGGGATGTTCCAGCTCAGCCCCATAAATAAAAGCAGGAGAACAACCGGCAAAAGCCAGATTGCCACCGTAAAATACCATGTGGTCGGACGTATGCCGGTCTCAAACTGTACATTGGTCGCCCATTTGGCCACGCCGCGCGCGCCAAAGAATGATCCGATCAACACAGCGATGACCAAAAACCAATTCAGGAAACCCACCGCAAAAAGGGGATTATTGAAAACAGGCCCCGGCATATAAACGCCGCGATTGGTAAAGGCCGCGACCCCCAAAAACATCGTCGAGGCCGGGTCATCGCCGCGAAACGCCCTCGGTCCGGGCAAAACCGTCGTCATGATGGTGAATATGATGATGATCCAGATAAGGACCGGGATGTTGCGGAAGATTTCGACATAAAACGCCATCAGCTTCGCAACCAGCCAATTGGGCGACAGGCGCAGTACACCCGCCAGAACACCAAACACCGTGGCCGTTACACAGGCCAGTACCGACACCAGCAATGTGTTGAGAACGCCAACAATGGCAGCAGCGCCATGGCTTGAGCGGCTGTCATACTCTATCAAACGCTGGTTGATATCGTAGCCCGCCGGCTCGCCAAGAAAATCATAAGAAATGTTAAGACCGGCAGCGGCAAGGTTTTGCAGCAAATTGCTACCAAGATACCAGATCGCCAGAGCAAGAAGAATGGCGGCAATCGCCTGAAATGTAAGTGAGCGATACCTCGTATCACTGAACAACATCCCGACCCTGAAGCCACCCTTTGGCGGATCGCTGGTGATAGCCATTCGCTAAATCCCCTATGTCGCTGATAATAAGCGTTCGATCACGCCCTCGGACGGATCACGCTCCGCATGTCTTGGATGTGGAAAGGGCGCCACATATGTGACGCCCTGCCCCGGATCGATTAACGGAATGGTGGGGAGTAGATCAAACCACCTTGTGTCCACTGCGCGTTCAATCCGCGCGCAAGACCAATTGGAGTGGCTTCACCAATGGTTTTCTCAAACACTTCGCCGTAGTTACCTTCGGCTCCGATGGCTTTCATAGCCCAGTCAGCGTCAAGTCCAAGCATCGCACCAAGGTCACCCTCTGTGCCGAGCAGGCGATTGATCTCTGGGTTGTTCGTGCCTTTCTGCATCTCAGCGAGATTTGCAGATGTCACACCAAGCTCTTCTGCGGTCACAAGCGCATTGAGCGTCCAGCGAACAATGTCAGACCACTGGTCGTCGCCGTGACGAACAAGCGGGCCGAGTGGCTCTTTGGAAATGATCTCTGGCAAGAGAACATGCTCATCAGCATTCTCAAATGAAGCACGTGTCGCGGCCAAACCGGACGCATCTGTCGTGTAAACGTCGCAGGCACCTGACAGGTACTGCTGCTGAGCTTCCGCGTTTGTCTCAATCGGCACCGGCTCATAAGAGATGTTGTTGGACCGGAAGAAATCCGCAAGGTTCAGCTCAGTTGTTGTACCTGTTTGGATACACACAGTCGCGCCGTCCAGATCTTTTGCAGATGCAACGCCCAGCTCTTTGGGAACCATGAAGCCTTGGCCGTCATAGTAGTTCACGCCGATGAAGGAGAACTTCAGGTCCACATCGCGTGAGAATGTCCAGGTTGTGTTCCGTGCAAGAAGATCAACTTCGCCCGATGCCAAAGCTGTGAAGCGGGTCTTGCCTGTCGTGGGGACAAACTGAACCTTCTCGGGGTCACCAAGAACAGCGGCTGCAACGGAGCGGCAAAATGAAACGTCAAAACCTTCCCAACGTCCACTCGCATCTGGTGCTGCAAAACCAACAAGGCCAGTTGATACGCCGCACTTCAACTCTCCGTTCGCGCGGACATCATCCAACGTCGCGCCCGTCGCCATTCCCGCCACAAACACTGCGGCTGACATTGTACTCAAAAATGGAGTTGCTTTCATGGTTTCCTCTTCCCGATGGTCTGGTGGCCAGATCGCAGCTGACCAACCCCCTGTGTTAACTGATATGTCTGTTAATCAGCGGTCGCCCGCATGGGAAAGAGACTGCACGCTTCACCCCTTCCACGTCAAGGATGAATGGCCGATGAACGTGACGTAACCTGATGGTTTAGAAACTAATAAATCCGTTTCGCTATCGGCATATTACCGACCCGAAGTTGTTTAAAGTAAAGCGAGTTAGCACTGCCGCAACACCTCGACAACTCACCGCTGCGGCAACTATCAGGCAGCTTACCAACCCGACCAAGACCACCATTCGTGGCGCGTCAGCCCCGCGGGTTTATTCACATCACACCGAGGCATCCGTGCCTGTTACTATACAAAAAACACCTAACACCAAGGGAAATCTCGCGCAGAAAACCCACCATGCAAATGCAAAAATTCATTTTGATTCAAATATATAAATGGCACTCATAAACTAACAGATGAAGTTTTGGGCTTATCCCGTATTTGAGGCCGATCCCTCAGATTTGTGCAAAAGACGGATCATTTGAGCGGCCGTTTTGAAATCTCGCGCCTTTGTGTCACGCAAAATCTTCGCTTCTTCATCATCGCCCCATTGTTCCATTTGCCAAATTTCATCGACGATAGATGCCGCCCATCCGGTATTTGCGTCAATGTGACCCTCTACAACTGCCCTGCTGATCACAATTGACCCTGACCCCATAATCAGGTCATGGCACGCCATAAGCTGGAAATGATCCATCTGCGAAAGCCATTTGTGAAACGCTGAAAGCGTGGCCGGGGGCTGCTCAACCGGCAAAATGCCGGCCGTTTGCACGAAAAATAGGCCGTGGCTGTCCCGCGCCCAGTCCAAAAGTGGGTCCCAAACCTCTGATTGGCGCCGTTTCAATCCTTCCGGCGAATCAGCCCGGTAGCACAGCAAATCCGTTTCGGCATATTCAGCCAGTGTTTCCACAACCAAACCAGCCTTTTGCACCATGTTATCGATGGCCGCATTGCAAAGCTTGGTGAATGGCAGCAGTGTCGGGTCAATCTTCTCTTCGAGCGCGTCCCATTCCTGCGCCACAGCCTGCGCCAAACCTCTTGTCGGAACGACCAAATCAGCCTTTGCCGGTGTTTTCAGCGCTTTGCCGTCTAACTCAACGGAATATCCTTCCGCAGTCTTCGTGGCCTGTGTTGCAGTCCAGAACCTCTTTGGCAATTCCACACCCATCAAACAGCCCCTAAAAGATCATCAATTGCCCCATCCAACTGGTCAAAACGGTCGATCACCACGTCGGCTGCAGCTTTTAGGCGCGCCAAAGGATGATACCCCCACGCTACACCAACCGTCGCAAAACCGGCCGCCTTTCCCATCTCCATATCAAAGCTGGTATCCCCGATCATCACCGCCCGTCCCGGCCCAATTCCAGTCTCAACACATGCAGCCTCCAACATGGACGGATGGGGCTTGGACGGATGCAAATCCGCCGTTTGAAACGTCGCAAAAATCCCGTGAAGCGCATGCGCATCAATAACCACATCCAGGCCCCGACGCGCCTTGCCCGTGGCCGTTCCCAGCACATTATGTGGCGCTGTATTTAGCCGCAAAAGACAGTCCCGTGCGCCGTCATAAAGCGGGACCGAGGCCTCCCCGCTGCCCGCCGCGCGGTGTTTCACAAACGTCGACCGGTAGGCCTCGACCAAGGCAGCTACAGTGGGCTCGTCAATCTGTGGACTGATCCCGCGCATGGCCTCGGGCAACGACAACCCCACAATGGATAAGGTCTCAGCCTCGGTGGGAGCAGGTAAACCCACCTCTTCGTAGGCTTGCGCCATAGCACGAATAATCACCGCCTGACTGTCAATCAAGGTGCCGTCCACATCAAATACAATCAGCCTTGGTTCACTCACGGATCTTCCTCAAATGGATCACCGCTATGATCCTGCGGCTCCCATCCCAGCGTGTCCCAGGTCCGTGTCATGTGGTCAGGCAATTGCGCCGTCAGATTGATCTGAGCACCACTGAACGGATGCCGGAACATCAAGGACCGCGCATGCAAATGTAGCTTCTTGCTCATCTCTCCGCCCAGTTGAGCGCCCCAGCCATCGCCATCATTGGTTGTGGAATTTCCACCGTATTTCCCATCACCGATCACAGGATGACCAATCTCCGCCATATGGGCACGCAATTGATGGGTCCGCCCGGTGATAGGCACCAGTGCCACCCAAGTGACCCGCTTGCCCGCCGCCTCCAAGACAATGAAATCCGAGGTCGCACGTTTAGCCCCCTCATGACTTGCCACCTCGTCTGGGTGGATACAAATCATCTTCTCCGCCCCGTAGCCGCCGGCTTTGATCAACCCAAACCGAATGGTCCCGATGCGTGGCTGCGGACACCCCGCCACCGCCGCCCAATAAATCTTGCGGGTCCGCCGGTCCTGAAACGCCTTCGACAGGCCCGTCGCAGCCTTGCCGTGGCGGGCCAGAACCAAAATGCCCGACGTATCCCGGTCCAGACGGTGCACCAGCTTGGGCTTATCCTCCCGCTCAAACATCAAGGCTTCTGACAACATATCCACATGCACAGTTGTGCCCGTGCCCCCCTGCGAAGCCAGACCGGGCGGCTTGTTGATCGCGATAATGTCGTCGTCTTTATAGATGACACAGGACCGGATCATCTCCGCATCCACCTCAGTGACCCGCGACACCCGCATAGGCCGCTCTGGCCGCGCCCGCTCCTCGCCTGCGGCAATGGGAGGAACACGTAGGGTCTGTCCTTCGGACAAACGTGTGGAGGCCTTTACCCGCCCACCGTCCAGCCGCAGCTCGCCCTTGCGGCACATCTTCTCAATGCGACCCTGATTGAGTTGCGGAAAACTGCGCTTGAGCCAACGGTCAAGCCTTTGGCCTTCCGCATCATCCGTCAATGTCAGCTTCTGAACACCACTCACGACAACACCATCCGCGCAACCGTGACGCCGACCGCCAGCCCGACCAGCGACAACACCACCGACACGATTGCATAGGCCATCATCGCCCCCAGTCGTCCATTTTCCAGCAACAGATAGCCGTCCAACGAGAACGCAGAAAAGGTCGTGAAACCACCCAGAAAACCAGTCATCACAAATGGCACCCAGCGCGAAGGCTCACCGCCGCCGACCCGGTCCAAAAGCAGTGCAACCGCGGCCCCCATCAAAACCGACCCCACAATATTCACAATCATCGTACCAAAGGGGAAGCCCGCTCCAAGCAGCCGGGTCGCCGAAGAAACCGTGACATATCGCGCCACGCTGCCAAGCGCGCCACCAAGTGCTATCATCAATAAATTCATGTCCGCTTCTCCCACAGGCCGCAGCCCAATTCCAGCGCTCAACCGCTCTCGTCTTGCCGCTGAGACCGCAGTTTTGCAAAAAACTCAATCCGCTTTTTCAGCTCACGTTCGTTTCCGCGCTCCACGGGGGCATAATAAGTGCCGCGCTTCATTTCATCAGGGAAATAATTTTGCCCCGAAAATCCGTCTTCCGCATCATGATCATACGCATAACCCGCCCCGAAACCTTCGTCCTTCATGAAGGACGTGGCCGCGTTCAAAATATGTTTGGGCGGTGGCTCCGAGCCATACTCCCGCGCGGCCGACATGGCCCCCTTGAAGGCCACATAAGACGCATTCGATTTCGGTGCCAGTGCCAAGTATAAAACCGCCTGCCCTAGCGCCAATTCCCCCTCGGGTGAGCCCAGCCGCTCATAGGTTTCCCATGACCCCAGACACATGGCTTGGGCTTGCGGATCAGCCAAGCCTATATCCTCCACCGCCATTCGGGTGATGCGTCGCATCAAATAACGCGGGTCTTCACCAGAGGTCAGCATCCGGGCCAGCCAATAAAGTGCCGCATCAGGATCGGAGCCGCGTACAGACTTGTGCAAAGCAGAAATCAGGTTGTAATGCTCGTCACCGGACTTGTCGTATTTCGCCGCCCGTCGCGCCAACCGCTGCCCCAGCTCCGCTGCATCAAACGGCCCATCGGTCCAGCCCGCCACTTGTTCAACCAGGTTCAACAAAGCGCGCCCGTCCCCGTCCGCCATCTCAGTCAGCGCCATGCGCGCGCTCTCATCAAGCGCCAAAGCCGCGCCCAGCTCACGTTCCGCCCGCGCAAGTAAATCTTCCAACTCCCCCGCATCAAGCCGCTTTAGCGTTAACACTTGCGCCCGGCTCATCAGAGCCGCGTTCAGCTCAAACGACGGGTTCTCAGTCGTGGCACCAACCAACAAGATCGTGCCATCTTCCATGTGGGGCAAAAATCCATCCTGTTGCGCCTTATTGAACCGGTGGATCTCATCGACAAACAACAAAGTCCCCCGACCATTGGTCCGTCTCAGCTTTGCTGCTTCAAAAACCTTGCGAAGATCAGGCATGCCGGTGAAAATGGCGCTGATCTGTACGAACGCCATGTCGACCTCATCGGCCAAAAGTCTCGCAATGGTCGTCTTCCCGACACCGGGCGGCCCCCAAAAAATGAGCGAGGACATGGTGCCCCCCTCAATCATCCGCGTAAGCGTACCTTGTGGCCCCACAACATGGGCCTGCCCGATAACCTCGGATAATTTGGACGGGCGCAACCGATCCGCAAGCGGTCGTGGCCCCTCTGTGCTTCCAGAAGATGTGCTAAAAAGATCAGACATGTCTTTTGCTACGCCTGAAGTGAGCAAAAGAAAAGCCGCCCCGAAGGACGGCCCACCAATTGTTCAGATGTGGCCGCTTACTCTTCAGCGGCGTCCTCTGCGGCAACCCGCGCCTTGTCAGCAGCACCTTTGGCCGCAGGGTCGCGATCGACCAGCTCGATGATCGCCATAGGTGCCATGTCACCATAGCGGAACCCGGCTTTGAGAACGCGCGTGTAACCGCCCTGACGCTCCTTGTAGCGCGGTCCGAGAATGTCGAACAACTTCGCCACATACTGCTCTTCTTTGAGCTGGCTAGAGGCCTGACGACGCGCATGCAAATCGCCGCGCTTTCCAAGCGTGATCAACTTATCCATGATCCGCTTCAGCTCTTTGGCCTTCGGAACAGTCGTTTTGATCTGCTCATGCTCAATGAGCGAGCCCGACATATTGGCAAATAGCGCTTTGCGGTGCTCGTGTGTCCGGTTGAGTTTCCGGTATCCGTTTCCGTGACGCATTGTGTCACTCCTTTTAAATTCACGTTTCGTTTTGTTAGCGTAAGTCGCTGTTTTCGCTCAACGACCACTTTTTATTGGGGCTTTGATGCCCAGTCGTCAGGTGGGCGCTTGCGCCCACCCCAATCACTTAGAAATGATCTTCGTATTTCTTGGCCAGATCTTCGATATTGTCCGGCGGCCAATCCACGATATCCATACCCAGATGCAGACCCATGGTCGACAAAAGCTCTTTGATCTCGTTCAAGGACTTCCGGCCAAAGTTTGGCGTCCGCAGCATCTCTGCTTCGGTCTTCTGGATCAAATCGCCGATGTAGACGATATTGTCGTTCTTCAGGCAGTTTGCAGATCGCACTGACAACTCCAACTCGTCCACTTTCTTGAGCAGAAGCGGGTTGAACTCCAGATCGTCCTCTTCTTCCTGACGACCTGCCTGCTCTGGCTCGTCGAAATTCACGAAGACAGACAACTGATCCTGCAAAATCCGTGCCGCATAAGCAATTGCGTCCTCAGGCGTCAAAGACCCATCGGTCTCCACATTCAAGGTCAACTTATCATAGTCCAGAACCTGCCCCTCACGGGTTGGCTCAACCTTGTAGGACACTTTCTTGACCGGCGAAAACAACGCATCCACCGGGATCAAGCCAATTGGCGCATCCTCAGGACGGTTCTTGTCTGCCGCCACATAACCCGCACCTTGATCAACGGTCAGCTCCATAAAGAGCGACGCGCCATCGTCCAAATGGCAAATTACGTGATCGCGGTTAAGAACCTCAACGCCTGCGCTCTCAGAGATGTCGCCAGCGGTCACAACGCCCGGCCCCTTGGCCGATACATTAAGACGCTTTGGACCCTCTACATCCATTTTTAACGCTACACCTTTAAGGTTCAGCACAATGTCGGTTACGTCTTCACGCACGCCGGCCACGGAAGAAAACTCGTGAAGTACATTGTCGATCTGAACGCTAACAATTGCGGCACCCTGCAAGGATGACAACAAAACACGGCGCAACGCATTTCCAAGCGTTAGGCCAAAACCACGTGCAAGTGGCTCAGCAGTGGCTGTGGCCATGCGCATTGCGTCTGCACCAGGTTTAATAACGAGACCGTTTGGTCGGATTAAATCCTGCCAATTTTTCTGGATCATGTCGCCTCCATTCATTCTGCCGTGTGGATCCGAGTTACAGCAGTTCCCCGAGGTAAATCGTTCAGACGCCAGCACATGAAGCGCCGCCGTCTTTGCTTTAATTTATACGCGCCGACGCTTTGGTGGGCGGCAGCCGTTATGCGCAATAGGTGTCACGTCGCGGATTGAAGTGATCACAAAACCCGCAGCGCTCAATGCGCGAAGTGCGCTCTCGCGGCCAGAACCGGGCCCCTGAACTTCAACTTCCAATGTGCGAACACCGTGCTCCTGAGCCTTCTTACCCGCATCTTCAGCCGCCATCTGAGCTGCGTAAGGGGTCGACTTGCGCGATCCCTTAAAGCCCATGGTGCCCGCAGAGGACCACGCAATCGCGTTGCCTTGAGCGTCCGAGATCAGAACCTTGGTGTTGTTGAATGAGGAGTTCACATGTGCAACTCCAGCCGAAATATTCTTACGAACTTTTTTCTTCGCGCGAACTTTATCTCTAGCCATTGCGTCGCTCCCTTATTTCTTCTTGCCAGCGATGGCTTTTGCAGGGCCCTTACGGGTGCGGGCGTTGGTATGTGTCCGCTGACCGCGAACAGGCAAACCACGACGATGACGCAGACCGCGGTAGCAGCCCAAGTCCATCAGCCGTTTGATGTTCATGGAGGTCTCGCGACGCAAGTCACCCTCTACGGCGAAGTTGGCGTCGATGTGCTCACGAACCGACAGAACCTCTGCGTCGCTAAGCTCATTGACCCGGCGGCTAAGATCGATACCGACAGCGTCGCAAATTGATTTAGCGCCTGCATTTCCGATACCGTGGATATAAGTCAAAGCGATCACAAGTCGCTTATGTGTGGGGATGTTGACCCCTGCAATACGTGCCAAAATAGGCCTCCGTTTGGTTGCGGTTCCGTAACTCCGGAACCTTTTTTCACAACGAAAGCCCACCGATTTTCCGTAACCAGCGGGCCTTGCCAAACCGACTCATCCGAGCCCGTTTCTCTCAATAGAAGACGCGGGTTATACTCCGATTCCAACTGGCGTCAACCATCTGTCAAGACTTTTTCAATCATTTGGAAAAATGACCCAAAAATCGGTTGTCCCGCCTAAACCAATGCCTGCGCCAGTCGCGCCTTCACATCGGCAATCTCGCCCAGACCATCAATCGATTTCAGCTGGTTCTTCGCGTAGTAATACCCAATCAGAGGCGACGTGTCCTTGTAATACGCCATCAGCCGGGTCTTCAGGCTGTCCTCGTTATCATCGGGCCGACGCTTGAAATCCGACGAACCGCAATTATCGCATTTTGCCGGGTCAGACGGCATCTTAAACTCGTCGTGATATCCCTCGCCACATCCACCACATGTGAACCGGCCAGCGATGCGCTTGACGAGTATCTCATCGTCAACCCGCATCTCAACCACACAGTCCAGCGATTGACCAACCTTATCCAACAAAGCGCCCAATGCATCAGCCTGCGCCAATGTCCGTGGGAAGCCATCAAAGATGAAACCGCCTGCCGAATTGGTTGTTGTCAATTGCTCTTCGATCAGACCGATTACGATCTCATCGGTAACCAACTCGCCGCGATCCATAACGCCGGCTACGGTTTTGCCCAACTCAGTGCCGGATGTGCGCGCCGCGCGTAGCATGTCACCAGTGGACAACTGCACCATTTGACGCTCATCGACCAGCATTTTGGCCTGCGTGCCTTTACCGGCGCCCGGTGGTCCCAAAAGGATTATGTTCATCGACGCGCCTTTCCTTTGGATTTCGACCGGCCTTTACCGCGCAGTTTCGACTTTTCGATCAAGCCTTCATACTGATGCGCCAACAGATGGCTTTGCACCTGCGTGATCGTATCCATGGTCACCGAGACAACGATCAGAAGCGACGTGCCGCCAAAGTAGAAAGGAATGGCCAACTGCGATCTTAGGATTTCTGGCAGCAAACACACCGCCGCAAGATAGGCCGATCCGACAACCAACAAACGGGCAACCACATAATCGAAATAATCTGCGGTCTTTTGGCCCGGGCGAACACCCGGCACAAACCCGCCCTGCTTCTTGAGATTGTCCGCTACGTCATCGGACTTGAACGACACATTGGCGGTGTAGAAGTAAGAGAAGAAAACGATCATCGCCACAAAGAACAACAGATAAAGCGGCTGACCGGGTCCGAAATAGGCCAGAACAGTGTTGAGCCAACCGGCCCCCTGATTGCCCGAGAATGTCGCAAGCGTGGTCGGAAGCAACAGCAAGGACGACGCGAAGATCGGTGGGATAACGCCGGCAGGGTTTAGCTTGATCGGCAAGTGAGAGCTCTCACCGCCATACATCTTTTGCCCGACCTGACGACGCGGATACTGAATATGGATCTTGCGCAACGCACGCTCGACGAAAACCACAAAGGCAATCACAGCCACGATCATGACCATCACACCCACGATAACGACAGGCGACAAAGCACCTGAGCGACCCTGCGCAAAGAAACCGGCAATAGCGCCAGGAAGCTCGGCCACAATGCCCACAAAGATGATCAGGGAGATACCGTT
The DNA here is from genome assembly GCA_937920555.1 of uncultured Paracoccaceae bacterium. Classification (GTDB taxonomy): domain Bacteria; phylum Pseudomonadota; class Alphaproteobacteria; order Rhodobacterales; family Rhodobacteraceae; genus CAKZTM01. The sequence continues at coordinate 28,485 of CAKZTM010000029.1, forward strand.
ACCGATGCCGCGGGCGGTGATTTGCTCACCCAACCACATCAAAAACAGCGTGCCACCCACAAGCGTAATCACACAAGCGGCCCTGAAGAACATCCCCGGCTCCGAGGCGAGCCCCTGCGATTCCAGCCCGACAGAGATGCCATAGGCTTGGAATGTCGCCAAAATCACCGTCAGATAACGGGTGTATTGGTTGATCTTGCGACGGCCCTGCTCACCCTCTTTCTTGAGGTTCTCAAGGGTTGGCACCATCGATGTTAACAACTGAATGATAATAGAGGCCGAAATATACGGCATGATCCCAAGCGCAAAAATCGCCATCCGGCCAATCGCACCGCCCGAGAACAAGTTAAGCATGCCCCCGATGCCCTGCGATTGCTGCTCGAAGAAAGAAGCAAGCCGAACCGCATCAATACCGGGGACCGGGATGTAGGTTCCGATCCGGTAAACAATGAGAAGACCAAGCGCAAACATGATGCGCTGTTGCAGTTCCTTGGCCTTGCCGAATGCCCCCCAGGACATGTTGGCGGCCATCTGTTCTGCTGCTGATGCCATCAAGGCCTCCTTGAACAACTGCGCCGCCCGTCCGACAATTCGGAGGCGGCGCAAGAAATCTTGTGCTGAAAGAACCTAAGGTGGGAACGCCCCACCTTCAAGCGTTACTCAGCCGCTGCGTCTTCTTTCGCCGGAGCTGATACGGTCACTTTTCCGCCAGCTTTCTCGACAGCCGCAATGGCAGACTTGGACGCGCCAGTGACCGTCAGGTCCACCTTGGCCTTCAATTCGCCCTTGCCGAGCAGACGAACGCCGTCGCGAATACGGGTCACAAGACCACTCTCAACGAGGCTCGCCTCCGTGATCGGTTTTTTGGCATCCACTTTGCCCTCATCGATGAACTTCTGGAGAATACCCAGATTGATCACCGCGTGACGCTTGGCGTTGATGTTGTTGAAACCACGCTTGGGAAGACGCTGGTAAAGAGGCATTTGACCGCCCTCAAAACCGTTGATCGACACACCTGAGCGGGATTTTTGACCCTTGATACCACGACCACCGGTCTTACCAGTACCCGAACCGGGACCACGACCAATACGCTTCTTGCGTTTGGTGGCACCGGGATTATCGCTTAATTCATGCAGTTTCATGTCGCATTCTCCTTTGGCCGGAACGACCCCCCGATTGCGACGAAAGGGGCCAACACGGCATTGATAAAAGGGCTCTATCCGAGCCACCGGCTGCTGGTACAAGAGTGCCTGCCAAGTTTCAAGATAAAAGGCCGCGTTTGAGCAAAATCGGCGTGCGAAAGTCGTTGCGAATTCTATAAAACCGGATGCTCACGATCAACCAAAGGCCCATTAGCAGCAATCGCGCTCAAATTGCAAAGGTTAGAGCGGCTCATTTGAGCCGACGGCACAGACGCCGCGCGGGTGGTGCAGGGGAATGTCCGCAAGCCCTAACACTTAGCTTTGAACTTCATCCCGGTCTCAGTCGCTTCCGTTGCGAGGTGTCTGGGCAGATTGCGGCCGCAAAAGCCCCGCCCCAGATGTTGAGCCAGCGTGACAGGCGTCCAGGCAGTCCCCGCGACGCCTTCGACTGCCGCCCTCTCAACCCGTGTGAATGACAGATCGTTGTCAGACCCCTGCCAAGAACACCCAGACACGACACCGACGCAGAGCGCCAAGATTGGAAATTTAAAAGTCATCAAGCAGTCCCCACAGCTCTTTGCGAAAAATTACAGGCATGCACAAAATCTACAATATTCATCCACCCAACGAGAAACGCCCCACACAATGCGGGGCGTTCAGGTCACAGTCAAGTTCCGGCGACGCCGGTGCTGATTAGCCTTTTTCTTCGATGATCTCCACCATATGCGGGATCTTCGCGACCATACCGCGGACCGCTGGCGTGTCCTCCAGCTCGCGGGTGCGGTGCATCTTGTTCAGGCCAAGGCCCTTCAAAGTCGCACGCTGGCTTTCAGGGCGACGGATCGGCGAGCCAATCTGTTTAACCACAATCGTTTTTGCCATGATCAGGCCTCCTCAGCCACAGCTTCAGCTTCTGCCGCAGGCGCATTGTCGCGCGCTGGCAGAATATCAGCCACTTTCTTGCCACGACGCCCAGCAACCTGACGTGGGGAGGACTGTTTGCCCAACCCGTCCATAGTCGCCCGGATCATGTTGTAAGGGTTTTGCGACCCGATGGACTTGGCCACCACGTCAGACACACCCAACATCTCGAAGACAGCACGCATTGGACCACCTGCGATGATCCCGGTACCCGCAGGTGCCGTGCGCATCACAACTTTACCAGCACCGTGGCGCCCGTTCATGTTGTGGTGCAATGTGCGACCCTCTTTGAGAGGCACACGAACCATCTGACGCTTGGCCTGCTCGGTTGCCTTGCGGATCGCCTCAGGCACCTCTTTGGCTTTACCTTTGCCAAAGCCAACGCGACCCTTTTGATCACCCACAACCACAAGTGCCGCAAAACCAAAGCGCTTACCGCCCTTTACGGTCTTGGAAACACGGTTGATCGCAACCAAACGATCCTGAAATTCCGGAGTTTCATCGCGGTCGCGACGATCCCGACGGTTTGTATCTCTGGCCAATGTGGCCTCCATTCATTGCAGGTGCGACGCACCTTTTGTTGTCCAACCTCGGTGGGCAAGCACTGCCCCCAGGTCATCGAGAAGCGCCATCAGCGCTTCTTCGCAATCACTCTTCGTCTTAGAACTTCAGACCGCCCTCGCGGGCCGCATCTGCAAGTGCCTTTACCTTGCCGTGGAAGAGGAACCCGCCACGATCAAAATACACGTTCTCAACTCCGGCTTTCTTGGCGCGAGCTGCGAGCTCCCCACCAACTTTGGCCGATGCCTCGACGTTGTTCTTGCCAACAACACCAATGGATTTCTCCAAGGATGAAGCCGATACCAATGTCTTGCCATTCACATCATCAATGATCTGAGCCGAGATGTTCTTGGAAGACCGATGCACAGAAAGACGCGGCGTATCGCCTGCGACTTTGCGCAACTTGCTGCGGACGCGCATACGACGCTTCCGGAACAAATCTCTTTTTGAGTTTGCCATTGCTTGCGCTCCTTACTTCTTCTTGCCTTCTTTGCGGAAGATATATTCGTCTTTGTACTTGATACCCTTGCCCTTGTAAGGCTCGGGCTTCCGCCACTCACGAATATTCGCCGCAACTTGGCCAACAACTTGCTGATCAATGCCCTCAACGGTAATCTCGGTCGGCTTAGCCACCGTGATCGTCACATTCTCGGGCACATCAAACTCAACATCATGGGAATATCCCAGTGACAATTTCAGAGTTTTGCCCGCAAGGGCGGCACGATAACCAACACCGTTGATTTCCAGCTCTTTCTTGAAGCCGTCAGACACACCAGTCACAAGATTTGCGATTTGCGTGCGGGACATGCCCCACTGCTGACGAGCGCGCTTCGACTTTCCACGCGGGGTGACCGTGATGACATTGCCATCCACACTCAAATCCACGTCGTCCGTTGCCTTGAAGCTGCGAACACCCTTGGGGCCCTTCACTTCAATGGCTTGACCGGAAACAGCCGCTGAAACACCCGAAGGCATCTCGATGGGTTTTTTACCAATACGTGACATCCATACCCCCTTAGAATACCCGGCACAGGACTTCGCCGCCAACATTGGCAGCGCGCGCCTGCGCATCGGACATCACACCTTTGGGTGTGGATACAATTGCAATACCCAAGCCCTGACGAACCGAAGGAATTTCCTTCACGCCCGCATAAACCCGACGACCCGGCGTCGAGACCCGCTTGAGCTCTTTGATCACTGACGCACCATCATAGTACTTCAGCTCGATGGAGAACTCAGGCAATCCCGCCTCGTTGGTCTTGCTCTCATAACCGCGGATGTAGCCCTCAGATTTGAGAACATCGAGAACCCAGCCACGGAGTTTGGACGCAGGCGTATGCGTAGAGGTCTTACCCCGCATAGACGCATTGCGGATCCGGGTCAGCATATCGCCGATAGGATCGTTCATAGACATATCCTAAACCTCCCTTACCAGCTCGACTTGACCATGCCCGGAATGTGACCCTTAGAGGCCAAATCCCGCAGCGCGATCCGCGACATATTAAGTTTCCGGTAGTACGCTTTCGGACGACCCGTAATCGCACAACGATTGTGAAGACGTGTCGCTGAACTGTCGCGCGGCAGAGCCGACAACTTCATTGCGATTTGCACGCGGTCACCAAGGGACAAACCCTCGGCCTTCATTTGCTCTTTCAAAGCCGCACGCTTGGCCGCGTACTTCTTTACAAGCTTCTGGCGCTTCAATTCGCGCTCAATCATAGCTTTCTTAGCCATTATTCTGTCTCCCCGCTCTCTGCTGGAAACGGCATGTTGAATGCCCGCAGAAGCGCAAGTGCTTCATCGTCCGTGGTCGCTGTTGTCGCAATCACCACATCCATGCCCCAGTTCACATCGATCTTGTCGAAGTTGATCTCAGGGAAAACCAGATGCTCTTTGATGCCCATGGCGTAGTTACCACGACCGTCAAAAGACTTCACGGACACACCGCGGAAATCTCGGATACGGGGCATCGCAACGGTGATGAAGCGATCCAGAAAATCATACATGCGATCACCGCGAAGGGTCACTTTGACACCAAGCGGCATGTCTTCGCGAACCTTGAAGCCCGCGATGGACTTCTTGGCCCGTGTGATCACTGGCTTTTGGCCTGCAATCAACATCAGATCATTTTCTGCGGATTTGATTTTCTTACTGTCAGCCACAGCCTCGCCGCACCCGATGTTCAGAACAATCTTGTCCAAACGTGGCGCCTGCATGGCGTTCTTGTAGCCAAACTTCTCGATCAAGGCCGCTTTGATGGTCTCATTGTACTGAGCCTTCAAGCGCGGCATGTAATTTGCATCATCAAGCATCGATCACTGCTCCCGATTTCTTGGCAAAGCGAACTTTCTTGTCGCCCTCCACCTTGAAGCCAACCCGTGTTGGACCACCGTCCTTTGGGTCCACCAAAGCAATATTGGACAGATCAATCGGCATGGCCTTTGGAACACGACCACCCTGAGATGTCTGGCTCTGCTTGGTTGCGCGAATTGCGATATTCACACCATCCACCACAGCTTTTCCTGCCTTTGGCATCATGGCAGAGATTTCGCCCTCTTTGCCCTTGTCCTTACCGGTAAGAACAACAACCTTGTCACCTTTGCGAAGTTTAGCAGCCATTACAGAACCTCCGGTGCCAGCGAAATGATCTTCATGAAGTTCTTGGCGCGAAGCTCGCGAACAACAGGTCCGAAAATACGCGTGCCGATGGGCTCACCGGCCGTGTTCAGGATCACAGCGGCATTCCGGTCAAACCGGATCGCTGTGCCGTCTGCACGACGAACTTCCTTGGCAGTACGCACGACAACCGCCTTGCGAACGTCGCCTTTCTTAACGCGGCCACGCGGAATAGCCTCTTTGACCGATACCACAATGATATCGCCCACAGAGGCATATTTTCGTTTGGAGCCGCCCAAAACCTTGATGCACTGAACCCGGCGAGCACCGGAATTATCAGCCACATCCAGATTGGTTTGCATCTGGATCATATTAAGTCTCCCGACCTGCGGAGCTCATCCCCGCGGTTTCGATTGACTGAGGGGCCTCGCTTACGCTTTCGCGTCAGCCAGAACCTCCCAGCGTTTGTTTTTGGAAACAGGTGCACATTCTTGAATGCGCACTTTGTCACCAACATTAAATGTCTCAGCCGCGTCATGCGCCCGATACTTCTTGGATTTCCGAATAGTCTTCTTGAGAACCGGATGTGTAAAGCGACGCTCCACAGATACAGTTACAGTCTGAGCATTTGCCGTGCTGGTCACGGTCCCGGACAGGATTCGCTTTGGCATGGCTTATACTTCCTTCGCGGCCGCACGGGCCTTTTCATTCAAAATGGTCTTAACGCGCGCTGCATCCCGTTTAACGGTCCGCATACGTGCAGTGCCTTCAAGCTGGTTTGTCGCCGCCTGAAAACGCAGGTTAAAGGCCTCTTTCTTCAAGTTCGCAAGCTCAGTCTTGAGCTCATCGGGTGTCTTGTCCCGTAAGTCGCTGGCGTTCATAACGCGTATCTTTCCTTCAACATCACCGGCGTGCCCCAAAGTATTCGGGTTACACTGATTCCGGTGGAGATCACTGGAGAAGTGGGCCGTATAGGCGCTGAAAGGGACCGTTGCAAGCGTAAACTTGAGGGCTACCATCGCCTCCCCGTAGCATCTGCGCCGCACACCTGTTTCGCAAGGGGATACCGCCCTATTGGGGGGCCGTAATTCACGCGCATTCCTAGCCCCAAAAGGATGCACGCATGCCGCCGCAAGGGTCGCCCGAAAGGCGCAGGTCAAAGGCACCCCCCCCGGCAGCTCCACTTGACTTTGGCCCCGCCCCCAAGCAAGTGAGCCATCAAACGCATAAAACCGAGCCGTCCATGAAACACCTTTTCCAAACACCGCTCTACCAAACGCGATTGTCCGACACGCTCAACACCGATGAGCTGGCCGCCACCTGCCTCTCGATCGCAGAAGATGACGAAGCGGGTCAGCAATGGTGCGACGAGAACGATTTCCCCGGCTATACCTCCTATGCCTCGCTCGACGATCTGGCGTGGAGGATGCCCATCTTCAAAGATGTTGCCCGCGCCCTCGACCAACATGTGGCGTCATTCGCAGATACGCTGCATTTCGATCTGGGTGACAGGCCGCTGAAACTCGATAGCCTGTGGATCAACATCCTTCCCGAAGGCGGCATTCACACCGCTCACATTCACCCCCACTCGGTGATATCCGGCACGACCTATGTGGCCATGCCCGAGGGGACCTCTGCGATTAAGTTCGAGGACCCGAGACTGGCGATGATGATGGCCTCGCCACCCCGAAAGGCCAACGCACCCGAAGCGTTTCAGCCGTTTGTCTATGTGAAGCCGTCGGTGGGCGATGTGTTGTTGTGGGAAAGCTGGCTGCGCCATGAAGTGCCCATGAACATGGCCGAGGAGGACCGGATCAGCGTGTCCTTCAACTACGGCTGGGCGGCGGCCTAAATATTTTCGTCGTCCGCAACGCTATCATCGACCAACTCCGTCGCATGATCAGGCACACTCTCATCCTCTGGGATAAACCGCTCCAAATTGCGCTTGAGGGAGCGCGCGCGCAGCTTGGGCGCGCCTGACCTCCGCGTCAAAGGCGCCGCGACAGAAGGGGTCGACCGGCTCAACCGCGTGGCACCCTGGACAGCGAAAGCCGTTGAGTACCCCATTTTCGCCATCACACCTTGCGCCGCATGGGCGGAGATGCCCCAAGACTTTGCAACACCAACGCATTTTGCAGCGCTTCCCGCGCGGGCATGAACACTTGCCCACAGCATTTGAGAATGGCTCCCGGTACGCGCGGCAGCAGTTGCCCCCGCCGGGATCGAAGGAAGCGCAGGCGCGACTGAGGCCGCTCCGATCATCTGCAAAAAGCTGCGGCGTTTGAGATGTGGCAATGGGTGCTCCTTAAGTCGCATGTCTGCTGACCCATATAAGAGCTTGAGAGCTGAACTTTTAGGGCAAAAAGAGTGACGTAACGGAATCTGGCGGCGCAGGATGGGCGCGACACGCCATAGAAAAAAGCCCCCGCCAGTCTCCCGGCGAGGGCCTTCATTCTTTGATGGCGCGTGACCTTACCAGTCTTCGCGCAGCACGATCCGTGATTTGACCGGCAACTTCATGGCTGCCAGACGCAGCGCCTCGCGGGCTGTTTCTTCATCGACACCGTCGATTTCGAACATCACCCGACCCGGCTTGACCTTGGCCGCCCAAAACTCGACGGAGCCTTTACCTTTACCCATCCGAACCTCGGTGGGCTTTTTGGACACGGCAACATCCGGAAAAATCCGGATCCAAACACGACCCTGACGTTTCATGTGGCGGGTCATCGCACGACGAGCCGCCTCAATCTGACGCGCGGTGACACGCTCAGGCGTTGTTGCCTTCAGCCCGAACGAGCCGAAGTTCAAATCCGTACCGCCTTTTGCAAGACCGGCATTGCGGCCCTTGTGCATCTTGCGGAATTTTGTGCGCTTTGGTGAAAGCATCTGTTATCTCCCTACCTGGCTTTAGCGGTTGCCGCCGGGGCGACCGCCACCGGGACGTCCGCCTTGGCGCATAGCACCACCGGACTCTTGCAATTCAGTGTGACGACGATCGCGAGCCTGTGGATCATGCTCCATGATCTCGCCTTTGAAGATCCAGACTTTCACACCAATAATACCGTATGCGGTCAGCGCCTCTTTATGCGCATAATCGATGTCGGCCCGAAGCGTGTGCAAAGGAACACGTCCCTCACGATACCACTCGGTCCGCGCGATCTCAGCACCGCCCAAACGACCGGCCACATTCACACGAATACCAAGTGATCCCATACGCATGGCGTTTTGTACCGCCCGCTTCATGGCACGACGGAAAGACACACGACGCTCAAGCTGCTGACAAATGCTCTCAGCCACAAGTGGCGCATCAACTTCAGGCTTGCGAACCTCAACAATGTTCAGGTGCAATTCCGACGGTGTAAGTGCCGCCAGCTTCTTGCGAAGACCCTCAATATCGGCGCCTTTTTTGCCGATAATGACGCCCGGACGGGCGGAGTGGATCGAAACCCGGCACTTTTTGTGCGGACGCTCGATGACCACACGCGAAATACCAGCCTGCGCACATTCCTTGCCGATGAACTCGCGGATCGCGATATCCTCGTGAAGAAGCTGTGCATACTCGTCGCCATCAGCGTACCAGCGGCTGTCCCAAGTCCGGTTCACCTGAAGGCGCATCCCGATTGGATTGATCTTATTACCCATTAGGCTTGCTCCTCAACTTGGCGCACTTTGATCGTGATCTGGCTGAACGGCTTCAAGATTTTGCCGTAGCGGCCACGAGCCCGGGGACGTCCCCGCTTCATGACAAGGTTCTTGCCGATATAAGCCTCGGCAACGATCAACTCATCTACGTCAAGATTATGGTTGTTCTCTGCATTGGCGATGGCTGACTGAAGCGTCTTTTTCACGTCGCCTGCAATCCGGCGCTTGGAAAACGTCAACTCAGTCAGTGCCTTCGAGACCGGCTTGTTGCGGATCAAACCGGCAACCAAGTTCAGCTTCTGAGGTGAGGTACGCAGCATCTTGCTTACGGCCATCGCCTCATTATCCGCGACGCGGCGGGGGTTCTTAGCTTTTCCCATGACTTACTTCCGCTTCGCTTTTTTGTCAGCCGCGTGACCATAATAGGTCCGTGTCGGGCTGTACTCGCCGAACTTTTGACCGATCATCTCTTCAGAGACATTGACCGGAATGTGCTTTTGACCGTTGTAGACACCGAATGTCAGACCAACGAATTGCGGCAGAATTGTCGAGCGACGCGACCAGATCTTGATCACTTCGTTACGACCACTCTCGCGAGCGGCTTCTGCTTTCTTGAGGATATAAGGGTCGACAAATGGACCCTTCCATACTGAACGTGACATCTATTAACGCCCCTTCTTCTTGGCGTGGCGCGAGCGCACGATATATTTATCTGTGGTTCTGTTGGACCGGGTGCGCGCACCTTTGGTGGGCTTACCCCAAGGTGTGACCGGATGACGACCACCCGATGTACGACCCTCACCACCACCATGCGGGTGATCGACCGGGTTCATAACAACACCACGAACCGACGGACGAATGCCCTTGTGACGGTTGCGACCGGCTTTACCGAAGTTCTGGTTCGAATTGTCAGGGTTGGACACCGCACCAACGGTGGCCATGCACTCCTGACGCACCAAACGCAGCTCGCCCGAAGAGAGACGGATCTGCGCGTAACCACCGTCACGACCAACAAACTGAGCATACGTGCCCGCCGCACGGGCGATCTGACCACCCTTGCCGGGCTTCATCTCAACATTGTGGACGATTGTACCAATGGGCATGCCCTGAAATGGCATCGCGTTGCCCGGCTTCACGTCTGCTTTGGCCGCAGAAATAATCGTGTCACCAACCGCCAAGCGCTGAGGCGCTAGAATGTAATTCTGAGTGCCATCTTCATACTTGATCAAAGCGATAAACGCGGTCCGGTTGGGATCATACTCGATCCGCTCCACAACTGCGGCCATATCCATTTTACGACGCTTGAAATCGACGATGCGGTAAAGGCGCTTTGCCCCGCCGCCGCGTCTGCGCATGGTAATCCGTCCGGTGTTGTTCCGGCCCGCCTTTTTGGTCAAACCCTGTGTAAGGGATTTGACCGGACGGCCCTTGTACAACTCGGAGCGGTCGATCAGAACCAGCCCACGCTGGCCTGGCGTTGTCGGCTTATACGACTTTAATGCCATCTTGCTGTCTTCCGTTTCCCGTCCCGGGCCTGCCCCGGGACCTTTTGGTTTCTGTTAGAGGCCCCGGATCAAGTCCGGGGCATCATCTCTCGTCCTTAAAGCCCTGTTGTCACGTCGATGGTGTTACCCTCAACGAGCGTCACATAGGCCTTCTTGATGTCTTTGCGCTTCCCGAGCTTGCCCCGGAACCGCTTGACCTTACCTTTGGTGATCGTTGTGTTGACCGCCTTCACCTTCACACCAAAAAGGCTCTCAACGGCCTCCTTGATCTGCGGCTTGTTGGCATCAATCGCCACTTCAAACACAACCGCACCGTTTTCAGACGCCATAGTCGCCTTCTCGGTGATGATCGGCTTGCGGATCACATCATAATGCTTTGCTTCACTCATTTCAGCCGCGCCTCCAGCGCTTCGATACCGGCCTTGGTGATGACCAGCGTGTCACGACGCAGAATGTCGTACACATTCGCACCAATCGACGGCAAGACATCTACGCCATCGATATTGCGTGCCGCAATTGCAAAGTTCTCGTTCACCTCGTGATCGATAATCAATGCACGCTTGAGGCCCAAAGCCTTAAAGTTCTTCGCCAGATCAGATGTCTTTGCAGATTTTACAACCGCATCATCCAAAATGATCAACTCACCTGCCGTTGCTTTAGCAGACAGAGCGTGACGCAAACCCAGCTTACGGAACTTCTTTGTCAGATCATGCGCATGGGACCGAGGTGTCGGGCCCTTGTAGACACCACCTGACCGGAAGATCGGCGCATTACGGGACCCGTGGCGTGCACCGCCGGTGCCCTTCTGGCGATAGATCTTCTTGGTCGAATAAGATGTCTCACGACGGGTTTTCACCTTATGCGTACCCTGCTGGCGCTTGGCCAACTGATACCGAACCATGCGGTGAAGAATATCCGTACGCGGATCCAACCCGAAAACAGCATCATCCAAATCAATGGAGCCAGCTTTCTTGGCGTCGAGTTTCAAAACGTCCGTTTTCATGTCTCATCGCCTCCCTCTGGGGCTGCATCATCAGCCGCTGGCGTTTCCGCCTCGGCTGCATCCAGTGCCGCCTGCTCGGCTTCCGCGGCAGCCTTAGCTGCTGCTTCTTCCTCCGCTGCGGCCGCTGCTGCGGCTTCCTCGGCTGCTTTCTCGGCTTCCTTGGCGGCGGACCGCAGAGCTGCCGGATAAATCACATTCTCAGGCGTCGCTTTCTTGACCGCGTCTTTGATTGTGACCCAACCGCCCTTGGACCCCGGAACGGCGCCCTTGATCATGATCAATCCGCGCTCAACGTCAGTCTTTACGACCTGAAGGTTTTGCGTGGTGACACGTGCCGCACCCATGTGACCGGCCATCTTCTTACCTTTGAAGACGCGACCCGGATCCTGACACTGACCAGTAGATCCGTGCGAACGGTGCGAAATGGAAACACCGTGTGATGCACGAAGACCGCCAAAGTTGTGACGCTTCATGGCACCGGCAAAACCTTTACCGATCGATGTGCCTGCGACATCAACATACTGACCCTCGAAGTAATGGGCCGCGATGATCTCTTCACCAACCTCGATCAGATTGTCCGCAGACACCCGAAACTCCGCCAGCTTCCGCTTGGGCTCAACCTTGGCCACTGCATAGTGACCCCGCTGTGCTTTGGATACGTTCTTGGCCTTCGCCGCACCAACACCAAGCTGAACAGCCGTGTAGCCGTCCTTCTCAGCAGTGCGCTGCGCGACCACCTGAAGATTTTCCATCTGAAGTACGGTTACAGGGATCTGCTGACCGTCCTCCATGAAAAGCCGGGTCATGCCCAACTTCTTTGCGATAACTCCTGAGCGCATAATCTAAACCTCAGAGCTTGATTTCGACGTCAACACCGGCGGCCAGGTCGAGCTTCATAAGCGCGTCCACGGTCTGCGGTGTCGGGTCAACGATGTCCATCAGACGCTTATGCGTTCTGATTTCAAACTGTTCGCGAGACTTCTTGTTCACGTGAGGACTACGTAGAACAGTGAATTTCTCGATCTTATTCGGGAGCGGGATCGGCCCGCGTACGGTTGCACCGGTACGCTTGGCAGTATTGACGATCTCAGCGGTGCTGGCGTCCAGAACCCGATAGTCAAAGGCCTTAAGCCGGATGCGAATTGTCTGCGATTGCATTGTCTTGCCTTTCGCGGCGTTAAATTAGAAAGCGCGAAGGCGGCCCGTATGGACCGCCTGACACGTCTTGATTACTCGATGATTTTGGACACAACGCCCGCGCCGACCGTCCGGCCACCTTCGCGGATCGCGAAGCGCAGTTTCTCTTCCATCGCGATTGGAGCGATCAACTCTACGTTGAACTTGAGGTTGTCGCCGGGCATCACCATCTCGGT
>CAKZTM010000030.1 GCA_937920555.1 uncultured Paracoccaceae bacterium
GCCACAACTTGATCCGCGCTTGGCGCCTGATTTGGCACCAAATCACCGCTCCATGAAAAAAAGATCGGCCCATTCGGTTCTGCCGAAATCGGATTAAAATACACCTCACCATTTTCAACAGGATCGCCAACGAATATATCGTGGAAAATAGAGAGTTTGATGTTGTTCGGCGTATCAAAGTCACTAAATAGGCCCCGGTTCAAAAAAATCATCCGGTCACCTGTGGGATTGCCTGCAAGATTGACTATCCGGTTTTCAATCGGTCCAGAAAGCCCATCAAAATCTGTTTGTAACAGAGGTGCGCAGGCCGGTGAAGCAATCAGCATCATTCACAGCCCTAGAATAGTTGACCTCATAGTTGCTCCCGTCTTTGTTGGATCAGGTTATAATCGATAAGCTGAAAAGCACAGTGACAATCCTCACTGCGACTCATGAATCATTCGTCCATTTTTAAGGTAGCGGTTTAGGCCGTTTATCTTTCCGCATGCATTTCACGCCGTCATTCCAATGGAGTGAACAATGTGCATATCTTATAGACATAGCAAACGCATCATTGTGCATTCGAAAGCATATGTCAGCAAACGCAGATATTTCGGAGACAGCGCTCCAGCAAGAAACATGAGCCATTTAACTGGGCTGCTCAGATAAGTGGTGATCTAGCATGATCCGAAGAACCGGCATTTGGTGAACAAGTGGTCGATTTCGTTCAGACTTTTAAGCGTCTTAGTACTGACCGTGACCAGAGCATGGAAAAACGTCGAACGACTAAGTCGGATCAACTGCCATTGTTAGCTGAAACGGAGCTGTGGATACCCCCGTTTGATCATATTGCGCTTCTTGTCTGGGCTCATCGCTTCTCACTTCGGATTAGAATCGTTCTCCACGACCTCCGAATCTTAACATACAGATCCTTGACAACCGCCTTGGTGGATTCTGGCAGCTCGCCTCTAAATAGAAACACATCCGCCTTTCCATAAATGGCCTTGCGTTTCCAGGTGCCAACCTGATTTGGGTGCAGTTGATCCTTGGCCGCAATCTACGGCACAGCCCCGTCACCGAGCAGCGCCTCCAAAGCCACCTGTTTTTAGACCGCTCTGTAAAGTTCTAGCGTTAGCTATCTTCGTATCCCTTCTAAGGTCTAGACTAAACCTTAGCTGAATGTCTGATCTTGTGAGACCAATTCATTAGAAAGGGGGGGTATCTTTGAAAGCCACCCAATCGCCACCGTTTGGATGTCTTAACCTTAACTCGCGCGCATGAAGGCACAGACGCGGTGCCGCGCTCAAGGCCAAAGATGTTGCATAAAATCTATCACCTAAAATCGGATATCCCATTTCCTTCATGTGGACCCTAAGTTGATGACTGCGTCCAGTCTTGGGCATTAATTCAACTCGCGCCCAAGTTTTCTTCTGCTCTAGGACACGCCAATGCGTCTCTGCCACCTTGCCCGCTTGAAAACAAACCTTTTGCAAGGGCCGGTTTGGCCAATCTACAATCAGAGGTAAATCGACCACGCCGGTCGCAGATGGCGAGCCCCAAACCAAAGCCTCGTAGGTCTTTTCCAAATGCCGACGCTCGAATTGTAAACCGATGTGTCGCTGCGCAGCAGAATTCGCGGCAAAGACCATTATACCGGAGGTATCCATATCAAGACGGTGCACCAAAAGCGCACGCGGGCGTAGTGCTTTTAGACGCATTTCCAGGCAATCGGAATGTGCACAATCTTTCCCAGGTACCGACAGAAGACCAGAGGGCTTCGATATTACAATGAGATCGTCATCCTCGTAGAGGATGACGATCGGCTCGTCGGGTGGATCATAGGTAAATGTTTGCATCATCCGCTTGCTTTTAAAGGGGCGCCTAGTAATTTGCACCTATGATAAATATATCCAACCGTCGGCTTTTTGAGGCCATTGACGCGACTTGGGCACCCTTTAGATTTGAGCAAAACGGACCTTTTAAGCTCCGGGTTGGAGCAGGTGGAGGCAAACGCGTTTCTGCTGCTAGTTCAGATGCAGCCACTGCTACTACCAGTGAAATTGAAAACGCATCTGGTGCGATGCGCAGTTTCGGTCAGACGCCACTTTTCATGCTCAAACCAGATCAGAGAAAATTGGACGATAAACTTAAGACCTTGGGCTTTGCTCTCATTGACCCGGTTGTAATCTATGCCAACCTTGCAACCGAATTGGCCCAGCATGCTCAGGATAGTTTACACTCTATCCCAAGCGATATTCCTCTGGCTGCTCAACGTCATATTTGGAGCGCGGATAACATAGGACCTGAACGCTTGGCAGTCATGGAGCGAAGCATGAGCCCCAAAACTTACATGCTAGGACGCAACGGAAGTCAAATCGCGGGCACAGTTTTCGTTTCTTGTCACAAAAAAATAGCCATGCTGCATGCTTTCGCTGTCAGATTGTCTGCGCGTAGGTCCGGTGTTGGACGCCGCCTCACATACGGGTGCGCAAAATGGGCGGTCGCTCAAGGTGCCGAAGCGTTTGCGCTAGTTACAACGCGCGACAATACCGCCGCGCGTCGCCTCTACGAAAGTTGTGGAATGATCGAAGTCTCGAGCTATCACTACCGGATCAAGACAGAATGATTGCCGGACCTCTCGAGCCGCGTTAATATTGAACCATTAGATTGACGTAATAGTATCAACCAAAGATCGATTTGATATGAAATGGTCCGTCTTTAAAGGCACCGAAATCGACTCGCCCAAAGTGGCTGTTACTCTCATTCTGGCGGCTTTGCTCTTTCTTAGCCTTCAAGATGGGTTGGTTAAACTTGTCTCCTCAGACACATCCCTTTGGCAATTCCAAATTTTGCGGTCTGTCGCGAATTTAGCGCTCATCTTCATAGGGTTGACGTTCTCGAAGGACTGGGCGCTCATTCGTCCTAAAAACCTCACCGCTGTGATATTTCGCACGCTTGCAATAATGATGACGATGATATTCTTCTTTTCTGGCGCACCGTTTCTAACGCTGCCAGAGATGGGTGCCGGGCTTTATACTTACCCAATTTTTATGACTATTCTGAGCGTCATTTTTCTCAATGAAAAGGTAGGGGCTTGGAGGTTTTTGGCAATCTTGATGGCTGCTGCTGGAGCGGTTCTAATTATCCGGCCCACCAGTCAAAGCTTCCATGCCGCCCAAATCCTGCCGATTTTCGCAGGTTTTTTCTACTCAATCAACGCGATAATTCTGCGAAAATACTGCCGAAGTGAAAGCCCGGTTACTATGGCGACTTGGGCCAGTTTTGGCTTTTTAGTAATGTGCTCGCTCGGCGCAGTATTTGTGGCAACAACGCCTCTACCACAAAACGCAGCAACCGAATGGCCCTTCCTGCTAACGGCTTGGCCGCTTCTCACCACATCGGTATTGGGACTTGCTGTGTTTTGTGCAGTTTGCAATGTCACCGGAAACGTTCTGATTGTTAAGGCGTATCAAAGCTCGGAACTTAGTCGGCTTGCGCCGGTAGACTATAGCTATCTGATCTTTGCTACACTTTGGGGATACGTATTTTTCGCTGGGCTTCCAAACCTGCCCACAGTCATCGGGATGCTTCTAATTGCTTCTGCCGGAATTCTCACGGCATGGAGACAACGCATGGATACCACACCCCTTACCTTCACCAGTCCTTAGGCCCTTTGCCCTTGAAATACTCGACCATGAAATCGATAAATGCGCGCGTCTTCGGCTGCGTGTACAGACCCGGTGGATATACCAGATGGATACCAATAATTGGTTGAGGATGGTCTGTAAGGATGGGTTTGAGCGCGCCAGACTTCAAATGATCACATAGGAAAAACGATGGTGCAAACCCGATGCCCAATCCATCGATCATAGCTTGAACCAACACATCTCCATTGTTAGCGGTCAAAGAACCACCCGTTCTAATTTGACGCTCTTCACCCGTTCGCGACACGATCCGCCACGAATTTCCATTAGAAAGCATCGAATAGTGCAGAAGTTTGTGACGTAAAAGGTCATCGATGGAGTTTGGCGTTCCGAATTCCCCAAGATAGTCAGGCGAAGCAACTAGAAGGGACTGCGTTTCGGCAATTTTTCTGACCTTCAAAGAGCTGTTGGGCAATGCGCCAATGCGCAGTGCCAAATCATAACCATCCGAAATGATATCTGCAAAACGGTCATCCAAGACCAAATCAATCTTCACGTCGGGGAAGGCCGCCAGAAAGGCGGTAATCGCCCTTCCCGCGAAAAGCGCTCCAAAACTAACCGGAACCGAGATCTTGAGCAGCCCGCGAGGAGACGATTGCATGGAAGTAACCATCTGATCCGCATCCGCCGCCTCTGTAAGCACTCTTTTCGCACGATCATAATAACTCATGCCTATTTCCGTTGGGCTTACTCGACGCGTTGTGCGGTCCAAGAGCCGCGCACCCAACCGTTCTTCAAGAGCAGAAATGTGTTTCGAGACCGCCGACTTTGAAATACCCAAACGTTTGGCCGCTCCGGTAAAGCCACTATTGTCTACCACATTAATGAAGGCTTCCATCTCAGACAGACGATCCACAAAGCGCACCCAGATTTGGAAACAATATTTCGAAAAGTAGCGCACCGTTTCCAAGGAGGCAATGCGGTTTCATTAGAAATCGCTGAGTGCTTCCCGTCGGTCATCCACATCTTGCCAACTGGCGCTTGTAGGTTTCCGACATATCTCGAACCTCATTTGCTGCACGTAGCAGGAACCTCTTGGATCGATAGCTACCGCGATTATATCCGGCGTGACCTTCATGATATGCTAAATATTGGCGGTACGCATCATCTAGTGGAATGCCGTTTTTTACGCGGGTCTGGTTCATATACCAGCCGATGAAATCGGCCGCATCATCGAAGTCATCACGCTGCGCAAATCTTTTGCCAGTTGAATTACGATACCAGCTCCACGTACCATCAATAGCTTGCGCGTATCCGTAAGCAGAAGAAACACGGCCAGTTGGTATAAAACCAAGCGCATATTTCCGAGGCGTTCTGGCATCAGGCACAAAACGCGACTCGCGCCACATGGTTGCCAGCAACACATGCGCGGGTACACCCCACTGCCTTTCCGTTTTTCTAGCGGCCTTAATCCAGCTTGGTCGCTCTGCGGAAATGGAACAAGCGTTGGTAATATTACGGGGCGGATTCAATGAAGAACCGCACGCGCTCGCGAGAAGCGCGATCAAAATCGCGAGTTTTCTAATCATCTGCTCAACTGCCTATGGCTTTTCGCCTTTTGAGAAAGCATATCCCATCATTCTAAATTTTCAAAGCACTGTATTGGCCGGTCCCATAATTGAACCAGATAGAAGTCCCGAAGGATGTTCATAGCGCAATCGCGATCAGTTTCGTTAATGAATTGCGAATTTAAATGCTGCACCGGATGGACAGGACTGAATTTGAACTTTAAATGGGTACGGTCTCTAACCATCGGATTTGTAATGCTCAAAGCACAAGCGAAGTTTACAATCGGTCAAGTGGTCCGACACAGGATTCACCCGTTTCGCGGTGTAATTTTTGATATAGATCCCACATTCGATAATACCGAGGAGTGGTGGCAATCTATCCCTGAGGAGCATCGACCAAAGAAAGACCAGCCATATTATCATCTCTTGGCTGAAAACGAGACATCGTACTACACTGCCTATGTCTCGGAGCAGAATCTGATATCTGATAAAAGTGGTGACCCAGTTGAGCACCCAGAAGTGGAAGTTCTTTTCGGGGCGCTGTCTGGTGATCAGTATCAATATGGAAGCGTACTTCACTAAAAAAATTTTCAGTAACCCAGCGCACAGCCATCTTTACGTGGATCTGAACCGCCAACCAAAACCTCGTCATCTATCCGAATGGCCTGAGCACCGCCAATTGCAGTATCTGGGATGCGCACGTTGTGGCCAAGATTAGCCAGCTCCTGACGTACAGCGTACGAATAACCACGCTCTACATCCAAAAACCCATCTTGTGGGAAGGAACGCGGCGCATCTATCGCCTCCTGAGGGTCCATACCAAAATCAGCAATGTTTGATATAAATCGGGCGTGGCCAGCAGCTTGATATTGTCCACCCATAACCCCAAACGGCATTATCAGTTTACCATCCCGCTTCAGCATGCCGGGTATGATCGTGTGCATTGGTCGCTTACCACCACCAGCTTCATTGGGATGCCCTTCCTGTAGTGAGAAGCCCGCAGCCCGGTTTTGAAATAACACGCCAAATTTCTCTGACGCAATCCGAGAGCCAAAGGAGTGAAAAACTGAATAGATCAAGGATACCGCCATCCGATCCTTGTCCACCACTGTGATATAGATGGTCTCTTTGTGAACTGCCTCCGACAACTCTTTCGGGGACACCATAGCTTGGGTTGGGTCAATCAATTCGGCTAACTCGGAAGCCGTAACTGGCGACATCATGTGCTCTAATCGTGGCGTATGTTCAGAAATAAACCGGTTACGGGCATCGTAAGCCAGCTTGGCTGCTTCCGCCTCAAGATGCACACGTTGCGCACCATTTGGATCCATGGAAGCGATATCAAAACTAGATAAGAGGTTTGCCATCAAAACGGCTGCCGCTCCTTGCCCGTTTGGCGGTAACTCAACAAGCTCTAAATCCCGATAAGTGCCCGAAATAGGCTCGACATAATCGCATTTGGTAGAAGCGAAGTCATCCAAAGTATGAGAGCCTCCGGCAGCTTTGAGCGAATTGACCATATCCTCAGCGACTTCGCCCTCGTAAAATCCAGAACGGCCTTGGGCCACAATTCGGCGCAACACTTCTGCTTGGCCGGGCGCACGATATATATCACCAACCTTTGGTGGCTTACCGCTAAGAAGATTGTATTTTGCCGCAGCCCCCTTCAGCTCAGATGCAACCTCTGCCCAATCTGATGCGACGCGTGGAGCCACCGGCACACCCTCTTCTGCATAGTGGATGGCAGGCGCTAGTAACTCCGACATTTCTTTGCTGCCGTGATCACCCGCCAATGTGAGCATCGCATCGATTGCGCCGGGTACCGATACCGCATTCGCGTCGTAGACGGGCATCTCGTAGTGGCCCGCAGCTCTTAAAGTAGCCGCGTCTAATGCGGCAGGCGCTCTGCCGGATCCGTTCAGACCCACGATATCTTCTGATCCAGCAAGCTTAACCAGAAAGAAGCAATCGCCACCAATTCCAGTCATTTGAGGTTCGCAAATACCCAAAACAAGTGCGGCCGCAATTGCCGAATCAACCGCATTACCTCCCGAGGTCAACATATCTACGGCAACTTTTGCCGCGAGCGGGTGCGATGTCGCACACATGCCATTTCGCGCAATAACGCTTGAACGGCCAGGAAAATGGAAATCGCGCATCTATGTCCTCCAGTGAAGTCGACCCAGACCTTAGCGATTGAACGCGGAATTAAAAGCGGCGACTTCAGAGGGGGGGCGAAGGAAGACTGCCCGGCGTCATGTTGGGGTGGGGGCTGAAACACACGACACCGAGCCAGCTCTTCGCTACAGGGATAGGTATGATCAAGATTCGCGGCGAGCTTTGGACCGAAATATGGCCATAACGTGATATCGGGATGCCCATGAATCGGAACCTAACAATGGGTTAATAAACCAATTTGGAGGTGCAGAGAGCATTTTGGGGACCTGAAGGAAGACTGCCCGGCGTCATGATGGGGTGGGGGCTGAAACACACGACACCGAGCCAGCTCTTCGCTACAGGAATATGTATGATCAGGATTCGCGGCGAGCTTTTGGCCCGAATGTGTTCACAACGTGATTTCTACAACTGGGAAAGAACCCGCATGATCAAATCAATTGTAATATATGGAACCCCATGAAGACCGCTCGGTGCCGAAAGTGGGGGCTTTTTGACGACACCGAGCCAGCTCTTCGCTACACATCTAGTTATGCACAGAACAATTCAGCATTACTAGCTGAAAAATAACATGAAAACAGTGTTGTTAACATTTTCACAACAGTTCTTGTTTTTGAGAAAAGAAATGCTCAGCAAGACACAAATCGGTGGGGGCCGCACAAGGTCTTACTGAGCATTGTAGTCCAATCGAGGGTTCCGCGCTTGTGTGTAGCGCGTTAGGGTTCTTATGGTCGAAAAATTCAACACTAACAATGCGTCAATAACTTAATCGTTTTTCTTGCAATAATCCGCCGATGTGGGTCTAATCGAACACATGTCATCTTATCAAAACATAGCTCGCATATCTGTTGTCGACCCTGTCGTGTCACTTCACCGGTTGGAGTTAAATATCATTTTGGATCTTTACGGCCGGATGGTCGCAGCAGGAGAATGGCGTGACTACGGGATTTCGATGCTGAAGGACGTGGCAGTCTTTTCTATTTTTAGGCGTGCAGCGGAACATCCCATTTACAGAATTGAGAAGCGACCAAAACTGAAAGGACGACAAGGCCAATACTGCGTAATCGCCATGGACGGCCATATTTTAAAACGCGGAGACGATCTTGGGTTGGTTTTGCGAGTGCTCGAAAAAAAGTTAATTCGCGCAATCATCTAAAGGCGCTTGTGGGCTAGAACCGGGCCATCAGTCTCTGCAATCCGGCGGATCGCCTTATCAATCGGCTCTAAAACTGTTGCCATGTGATGCGCATTGGCGTGCAGTAAAGTGTGTGCGTCGAACACCAAACCAACATGTCCTTTCCAGAACAACAGATCCCCCCGATCAAAAGGACTATCTAACTCAACGGCGCGACCCAACTCCGACATCTGCATGTCGGAATCACGAGGACAATCCCGGCCTACCGCCATCAAAGCAAGCTGTACCAAACCGGAACAATCGACACCAAACGGCGATCTCCCACCCCAAAGATATGGAGTCCCTAAAAAACGAGCCGCCTCGTGTACGAAATCCTTCGTTTGGCCACAAACATGACGCTTGTTGATAAAACCTTGAGGCGTTTCAAGGTAGTCGTCACTTTCCTCAAGAGCCCTTACTGAAGACTGATAGGGCAAAATAAGAGTCGGCATTTTTTTGAAGCTTGGTTGTGGATAAACATGTGCGAACTTTGAAGTGACACGTTTGTTCGTGGTCGATGTCGCATTCAGGCCGGAACTATTCACGTAGCCCACATATCCATCACAGGCATTTTGCACCCAACAGATATCACCACTGGTTTCGTAAACATAGACCAGTTCACCAAATAACAGTTGAGACGCTAAGGCGTCGCCGTCCTTAGATCCGAGGAGATCAAGAACAGGAACCGCTACCTGCATAGGTTTACCTTCGACGAAAGCAGCGGCTGCAACTCGCCCTTTTACCTGTAAGGCCGCGAGGTCTTTCCTATAAGGATATCGTCGAGGATCAAGATCAACTGCCATACCGCGCGTCCAACACCTCGAAGATTGCTCGTGCGCCCTGGCAAGCCCCACCCTTTGGCCGCCCCGGTTTTGCGCGTGGCGTCCATCCATAAATATCCAGATGTGCAAACTGTTCTGTCTTCTCAACGAACCTGCGCAGGAATAAGGCAGCTGTTATCGATCCCGCAAAACCGCCTGACGGTGCATTGTCCAAGTCTGCAATACCCGGTTCAATCATCGGTTCATATGGCGACCAAAAGGGCATTCGCCACAAAGGGTCAGAAACTTTTCGACTGGCCACATCAATTGCCGCGGCTAACTCATTGCTATCAGTGTAATATGGTGGTAAATCTGGTCCCAATGCAACACGCGCGGCTCCAGTGAGCGTAGCCATACAGAACATTTGTTTGGGCTCTTCTTCATCGGCCAGAGCAAGCGCATCAGCGAGCACCAAACGCCCTTCTGCATCCGTGTTGTTAATCTCGACATTTAACCCTTTGCGGGAATTCAGAATATCTCCAGGCCGGAACGCACCTGCCGAAATCGAATTTTCAACTGCGGGGACCAACAGTCTCAACCTTACGTTTAACTTTCGTGCCATTATCATTTGCGCAAGCGCCATTGCATTTGCGGCGCCGCCCATATCTTTTTTCATGAGCCCCATCGAATTTCCGGGCTTGATATTCAGGCCACCCGTATCGAAGCAAACCCCTTTTCCCACTACACTGACTTTTGGAGCATCTTTAGAACCCCATGTCATATCAAGTAAACGCGGTGCTTGATCAGACGCACGCCCAACCGCATGTATCATCGGAAAGTTCTGATCAATTAGATTATCGCCGGCTACTACGGACACGACGGCATCATGAGCTTTGCCAAGCTTTTGGAATTCTTTCTCCAAAGCGTTCGGGCCCAAGTCATTCGCAGGTGTATTAATCAGGTCCTGCGCCAAAGCAGCTGCACTCGCGACCATTTCCAAGCGCCTCTTATCAACGGATTGAGGCGGCCGAAGTCGGGCCGAGGAGCCCATGTTCTTCCGGTACGCGTCAAAAGAATATCCAGCGAACAACCACGCCAAAGCCGCCTCATCTGGGTCGCCGAAATTACCTTCAAGATGATAATTCCCCTCCGGCAATGCGTCGGCTAGGGTGGCCAGATGAAACCGATCACGCTCTCTTGAAGACTGCGTTCCAAACCCAAATAGGGCCCGCTTGATGCCCCCAGCATCGTCTGGAACCAAACACAACTGACCCAACTTTGCTGTGAAGCCATTTGAATCGACCCACGCCCGAGCCTTTTCGTCAAGACTCGCACGTACAGAATTCCAGTCTTCTAACGGCACGACACGCACCGCAATTGATGTTTCAGTCTCGTCAACAAATCTAAGCGTCACGGGTATTTTTCCGATAAGTGGGTTAAGTTTCCCACTCTACCGCGCCAAGCAGTTTTTGCAATCTCGGGTAGCGCGATCTAAATGATCGATTTATTAGTGAACTCGATCAATGAAAACAAACTGTCCTCACCAAGCCGTATCAAACGCCCTGACACCGCAGCCACGGAAACCCAATTTCGCGCATCAATGCAATCCTGAAGATCAACGGCCACATCAGTCAAACACACCAGCCCGAGCTGGCCGCTAACTTCGACCACTCTGTCAAGCAGAACCTCCGCCTCGGCAAATTCCTCTAGCGACAAGAGACGCTCAATCTTGCACAGCGCATCCGTGACCTCAAAGATCATATTGTCGACCATCGCACGGCAACGCTTTTCGCCTAATTCGCGTTTGAGCCTCTGAATTGGATCAGTATCGATCGCAGACGGCTCGCTTGTGTTAAACGCAACAACATTCCCCATAACACTACTCCCAAATACACCCACGACATCAGTATTTCACGCGCCTAAAGAATAGGTTATCTTAAGTTCAATAAGGAACCTATGGGGACGCTTTTGTGTCCACATTTTTAGGTTAACAACATAATAGTTTGAAGGGTGATCGAGAGTATGGAATTCGCAAGACCGCTCCCAGCATATCTTGTTAAGCGCTATCTCGGATGGAAAGCAACGGACTATGATGAAAACCGCGCTTGGTATCGTAGGCTTGCGGAGGAAGGTCAGCGCCCTCGCGCAATGGTGATTTCATGCTGCGATAGTCGCGTTCATATTACTTCGATCTTCGGTGCTGAGACCGGTGAATTCTTTATCCACAGAAACATCGCTAACCTCATTCCGCCTTATAGTCCCAACGAGGACTTTCACGGCACTTCCGCCGCGATCGAATACGCCGTTAAGCACCTGAAGGTATCTCATATTCTTTTGGTTGGACACTCAATCTGCGGTGGCGTGCAGGGATGTTTTGACATGTGTACTGGGGCTGCACCCGAACTCGAAGAATCCTCCAGCTTCATCGGCCGATGGATGGACATTCTGAAGCCGGGGTTTGACAAAATTTATGATCCTAATGCCTCTCGAGCGGAGCAACTGCATGCGCTCGAAAAAGAAGCCGTTGTCTTGGGACTATCAAACCTTATGAGCTTCCCCTTTGTAAGGGAAGCCGTCGAATCTGGACAAATGGACTTACATGGCCTGTGGAACGACATTCGCTCCGGTGATCTAGAATGCTACGATCCTACGACGGATGCGTTCGCAAGCGTTTAGACTAACTAAGATACACTTAATCCTCCTCCATCTCGTCAAATAGGTCGTTCACTTTATGACGAAAATGGGGATCGGAGATCACGATCTCTCGAAGCATCAATTGCCGTAAAGCGCCACCAAGCGTTTCTTCACGATCACGACAAGTCATCCAAAATTTCTGCGACAGTTTTTTTGGACAATTAAAACGAAGTTCTTCCATGGTCACCTCCAAAGCGCAGTTACAGCGCGACAAATTAAGATGAAGTTAGCAACTCGAAATTTGATTTGTGTTTTGATCAAATTTTTAAAGGCCATGCCATCCCAAAAGGATTCGTGTTAAAGTTGAATCCATTGAACTAGCCATTGTCAGGCAAATTTGTGAAAAACTGGACTATTCCATCATTGGGGCTGGTATTGTCTGTGGTCGCGGCAGGCGTTTTTGCTATGGATAACTCTCTGCAAAAGAGTACTATGTTCGAAGCGCAGAAATTGATCGAACAGGAGGACCACGACGCTGCCATCATGCTCCTGAACGCCGCAATAGGTGAAGACATGAACGACGCGGACGCGTTCAATCTGCTCGGATACGCTTCCCGCAAAATAGGGGATCTAGGAGCCGCAGCAGAATACTATGCGACGGCACTAGGGATAAACCCTACCCATCGAGGCGCACTCGAATATCAAGGTGAGCTCTATTTGCTTTTAAAACGTCCCGAAAAAGCGGAAAGTAATCTCGATAAACTTCGGGAAATATGTGGCGAGAGTTGTGAAGAATACAACGATCTCGCCAAAGATTTGGCCGTTTATAAGTCAGGCGGTTAGCCCTTCTTGAGAACCCGACGGCCCAACAATTCCGCAATTTGAACCGCGTTCAACGCAGCCCCTTTACGCAGATTGTCGGACACGCACCACAGGTTGATGCCGTTCTCAATCGTCGAGTCCTGCCGGATGCGCGAAATATACGTCGCAAAATCGCCAACACATTCCACAGGTGTCGTGTAGCCGCCATCCTCGCGCTTATCGACCACCAGAATACCGGGGCTTTGACGCAGGATCTCACGCACTTCATCTTCATCGATGAACTCTTCGAACTCGATATTGATCGCTTCGGAATGGCCGACAAAAACCGGAACCCGCACACATGTGGCCGTGACCTTGATCTTTGGGTCCACAATCTTTTTGGTCTCCGCGACCATCTTCCACTCTTCTTTAGTCTCACCGGAGTCCATGAATTTGTCGATATGGGGGATCACGTTGAACGCAATCTGCTTGGTGAAAATTTCCGGAGATTTCTCCTGACCGGGCACATACATGCCCTTTGTCTGAAGCCACAACTCATCCATCGCATCCTTACCGCCACCAGACACAGACTGATAGGTCGACACCACGACGCGCTTGATCGTCGCGCGATCATGCAAGGGCTTCAAAGCCACAACCATCTGGGCCGTCGAACAATTCGGATTGGCAATGATATTTTTCTTGGAATAATCCATGACCGCATCCGGATTCACCTCCGGCACGATCAACGGCACGTCCGGGTCATAGCGATACAAAGACGAGTTATCGATGACCACACAGCCAGCCTTAGCAGCAACCGGCGCATATTTCTTCGTCGCCTCTGAACCCACAGCAAACAGAGCCATGTCCCAGCCAGCAAAATCAAACGTATCCAGATCCTCAGATTTAAGCGTTCGGTCGCCAAACGAGCACTCGGTTCCAAGCGAACGACGGGAGGCCAAGGCCACGATCTCGTCCACGGGAAACTCCCGCTCATCCAGAATGTTCAGCATTTCGCGGCCCACATTTCCGGTGGCGCCAACAACAGCGATCCGATACCCCATTTTGAGAATCCTTAAAGTCTGAAAAGATAGCAGCGGTGCTATATCACGGGTGGCTCAGACAGCAAGGCGCATCGTCGTTGCCGACTCAAATCCGAATACATGCTTAAGCATCCCAATCTTCGAAGTTCCCCCCTCTTCAAACTCTTTACGTACAAAAGGTGCCTTGGCGCAGGGATTGCTGTCGATCACGTGCAAAAGCACCTCTGAAAGACCACGCGTTTTCGCCTGATCTGCAACCGCAACCAATAGGGCAGAGCCGACACCCTGCCCCCCGCGTATCTTCGGCTACACAAATCCCATCCATCAACAATCAATCTGGTTCCAGTTCACGTTAAGGAACCGACAGCTCCACCCCTCGCCAAACTCATCCAAATAGTACGTAGAACTTGATCAGATCAGGCAATTCACCACCCACAAATGTGGCATCATCCGTCTTGAAGCCGAAAGTTTCCAAAAGCTGCTGATTTGAGGTCACAGAAATCGCATGATTTGGCAGCAGCCTCTTGGCAGTAAACGCGTCCCCCGCGGGCCAAATATACCGCCTATTTTGAAGCCAAACTCGTCCATAGAATACTCCGCCGCGTGCACCGTGTGCGTTTCTTCAAACCCAAGAGTGATTGCGAAATCGTTCATGGCCTTTCATGCGAGGTGCATTAAAATGAATCTCGAGTCAGATGGAGAAATCAAATGCGTCTACCCATTATTTTGGTCGCCAGTTTGTTTGCTATGCCTGCGCTCGCAGATAGTCCGGTCGTGGAGGTGGTGACAGCCACAAAATCCGGCGGAACCTGGAGCTTCAATGTCACCGTACGCCATGGAGATGCGGGATGGGATCATTACGCGGATGGTTGGGAGATCGCCGCGCCAGATGGAACCCAGCTGGGGTATCGAAAACTATTGCATCCTCATGATAACGAGCAGCCGTTTACGCGCTCCCTGTCGGGCGTTGAAATCCCGCAAGACATCGGAACGGTCATTGTTCGAGCACATGACAGTGTGCATGAATGGGGCGAACCTGTAGCGTTTAAGCTTCCTTAGCTATCCCTCGTAGAGCTCGCTTTCAGCACCCAAGTATCCGTCCCAAGCAAACCAGTAGGCAATGTGTCCGGCAACACGAGGCAATTCACGGCCGTCGCTTGCGACCATAGCCTCTTCACCCAATTCCCAAACCACTCCATCCGGACTTGACAACTTGCCGCCGACAACCGGGGCAAATTTCAAATCTCCGCGTTCATAAGCCCGTACAGTTCGTGTTGCCTGATCACCCACCAACACCAGCGGTAAAGTCCCAATCCCATCATTGACCATCTTTCCGCCCGCAAAGGCAGAAAGCGGCCAAGCTTTTGCGAGCCCCATGACTCGAACACCAAATACATAGTCTTTTTGTCTGTGTTTTGATTGATCTACCGCCACTGGAAACATCAAGTCTGGCGAGCCAAAATAGTCCTGATAAACTACGCCTGGGCCGTAATCCCGGCGATGTCCTGTGTCCAAAGACAGCACGCGAGTGTCGGGGTTCTCCCGCCGCCATTCCTCCCAGCTAGTGATAACCACAGGGCGTTGCACGAGTTCAATACCGCTCTCCACCAAATCTCCAGATACCGGTTTTCCGGTGAACTGATTCCATAAGGAGTGGGTTTCGCGGTCAAACATCAACTTGTTAGACCGGTACAGGAACCCTGAGGAGCCAAAGACAAATGGCTCTGACCGTCCCTCCACCTGTGTCTCAAACAAGATGCCCGATCCACACAAAGTGCAATAGGCTAATGCGACCGGCACCCCACCTATCACCTCATTAAACATCTCATGCCAACCCATGATCCTCAACGGATAGGCGCGTATGTCTCCATTGATTGACACCCCAAACACCAGATCGTTTGATCGCAAATAATCTGCCTCAGTGCTGGAGATCAGCTTCGGGTTATCAAGCGAAGGTATCCCGTCTTTACGGACTCCACCCCATGTCACCTCCTCAAACCGAATTTTCATCCGGTCGCGTTGCAGCGCGTCAGGTGTCAGGAAAACCTCAAAGTTTGGGTCAATATCCAGAAAAAGTTGCCTTTTGAAATCCACATATGATGCGTGCGGGACAATCTCTGGGTGTTTTTCTTGCCAAAGCATCCACCCAAACCAACCCTGAGGTTCGGAGGCACCAGTGAGAGTTTGAAGCAGCAATTCAAATGGCTCTTGAGGAGCTCGTGAGAACCGCATGGCGGTAATTAGACCCGGCACCATATCGAGCGAGCCTCTGGCCTCCACTGCGATAAGCGCTTGGGTAAATTGCTCTGGTGGTCCGAATACCAGGTGGCGCAAGGCGTTTGCCATGGACAGATTTTGGGCATGCCCAACCACCGGGCTCAAAGTCGCGGCCGCTGTCAGCACCGTGAAATTACGTCGGGTAATTAGCATTACGTCACCTCATGGGAAAATTTCCCTTAGATAGTGCGCCACCCGGCAATCAAATACCATTGAAACTCTCGTGAACGGGTCAAAGGAGTTTTACCGCACGGTGCTCCAACCAAGCATTAATGATCCCCTATGACATTGCACTCAAGGCATTCAGCGTAAATCGAGTGCAAAATCCCCCGGCAATCATTCACACGAGCACCACAAATGACAATCTACGTAGAGAAAAATAGTGCATCACTTTTAACCGGCTCAAACGATCCGGACGGAGATGCGATCACAGTTCGGCGGATCAATGGCACACAAATCGCCAGTTGGCCGCTGACTGTCGACATGACTGTTGGCTCAGTCAATATCACCCAGTCGGGCGAAGTGACCTTCGACGACGAAGGAAGCACCTCTGGACATCCCGCCGGTGGACAAAGCCAGACAAACGGCTCTTTCACGTTCACTCTTTGGGACGGCCTTGCGGAAAGCTCCGTCTACACAGCCTATGTGCAACTAGACGGTGTAAACACGGCACCAACCGGACAAAACCAGTCCCTTATCTTCGAAGTCTAAGGCCCGGGGTGCCTGCAGTCATGCGGCAGGCACCATTTTTGGGAAATATTTGATTGCGAGATCATCAAACTTAGTCAAGATACCTCCGAATAGAGGGCGTATGACAAAAACAATCCGCATCGATAATCTTCAATATGCCAACTGGTCCGAAAAAATTTTTCGCCAGATGCGAGATGGTGGTGTGCACGGCGTGCATGTCACAATAGCCTACCACGAGAACTTTCGCGAAACGGTTCTCAATATCGAGGCGTGGAACCGCTGGTTCGAGCAACTGCCAGACCTTATTTTCAAGGGAAGCACCGGCGATGATGTTCGCCTCGCACAGCAGACCAACCGCACCGCCATTTTCTTTGGCTTTCAGAATCCCTCACCAATTGAAGATGATATCGGCCTTATCGAGATATGCCATAGTCTCGGCGTCCGCTTCATGCAATTGAGCTATAACAACCAATCCCTGCTTGCCACAGGCTGCTATGAGGCCGAAGATCCCGGGATTACCCGTTTCGGACGCCAAGCCATCCTAGAGATGAACCGGGTCGGCTTGGTGATCGATATGAGCCACTCCGCGGACCGCTCAACGCTTGACGCTATCGATATGTCCACTCGACCAATTGCCATCACTCACGCTAACCCACATTGGTGGCATCCCGCTTTACGAAATAAGTCAGATGAGGTGATCAGCGCCCTGACTGCGAAAGGCGGCATGCTTGGCTTTTCGCTTTATCCACACCACTTGAAAGACGGAACAAATTGCACGCTAGAAAGCTTCTGTGAGATGATCGCTGAATGCGCCTCAAGATACGGTGCCCAGAACATCGGGATCGGATCAGACCTATGCCAAGATCAACCCGACAGCGTGGTTAATTGGATGCGCAATGGTCGATGGTCCAAAGAGATGGATTTTGGCGAAGGTTCGGCAACCGCAGCTGGTTTTCCGGGCATGCCGGAGTGGTTCCAAAACAGCGGGCATTTCGGCAATATTGAAAATGGATTGTACGCCACTGGCCTAGATGATGCTCAGGTCGCTGGTATCATGGGGGGGAACTGGCTTCGGTTCTACGATGAGAACTTCAGGCCCGCCACATGACCGCCCATTACGCCCATGATGAAATACAACGAACAGACCTGCGCCCCGCAGACGAAGTGATGCGGTTAGAACGGATCGGGTCATTCTTTCCAACTCGACTAAGCTTCATGCGAACTTTGATCCGAAGGCTCGCACACGAACGGTCTCACTTGAAGAGACCAGTTTGGGAGATGGATGCGGACGGCTACGGACGCGCAGTTTATTCAATCGACTATGGCGGTCACACATATAGCTTAATTGCGTTTTCAACCCGGCTTGACCCAGAAAACAGAACCGACCGCGTCATTGCAGAAGCGTGGGACGCCTCTTTCGTACTGTTTGACGGCCTACCAACGCGCGAGGACATCCATCGTAATCAGGAAAACGCGCCCAAACAAGAAGCAGGCCGCTTTACTGACCGTGAACTGACACTGAGCCGCGCGAACAAATCCGTCCGCATCTTTGATCATACGGTGGATGCCTTGGCGGGTGGGCGGCAGCCGCGCCAGAAAATGGTACGAGACATCGGGTACTTGATGCGTACCACCGCAGTTTATGGCAACGGAAAATTTGGGATTGCGGATCGTACAAAAACCCAACACCGCAAACACATGTCCGCTCCATTCCAAGCGGAGATGTTGACGGTTTGGTTGATCCGCACATTTTCGCATGATCTGGTCGAGCATGTTGCAAAAATGAAAAACCCCACAGATGCGGTACGGTTGGCCAAGAACATCAAAAGGCATTTGGGTATCGGCAACTCTACCGGTTTGGGTATGGCACCCTTTCTAGTGAACCACCCAGTACTTCTGAACAACTGGATGATGGTGCGCGAAACCGCCTTGGCGCGCGTGCGTGCCACTAAAAAAATTGACCCTCACGTGACGCAGAAATTGGTCCAACGTGCAACATCGCATCTTTTGGAATGGAATGTCCAAGACCACTTGCAGACAAAACGCATTTTGCAACTGCGCGAGGATTGGGGCGTTCTTCACAAAGACCGAAATTGGATGAGTAAAGCCAAACCTTGGGACGCTCTATTTGCCGCATCACGGCTCTTTGGACTGGAGTGCCAGGAACTTACAGTAGCGCTGGCTCTAGAGGCGAATGGACCCCTTATTGATGGGCTGGCGGACTGTATGGATTGCGGCTTGGAGCCGCAACTTAATCCCTCTATGAGCACAAGTGAAATCACGCAGATCATCAAAGATCACGCCGCTTGGGCCCTAAAGTCAGACTTCACCAAGACTACGGAGACTGCCAAGTTTTGGTATGTCTCTGCGGAAAAACTGGAACCGCGCCTTGGTGACCGTTACAATGAGCCCGGGGCGGAAAAGGAAAGTCCGCTGGATGTGGCACGTCAAATCCAAAATCTGGCGCATGATCTTCACGGCCATCCGAAAACAAGCGTCGCAGAGTTTCTTATGACATATCCGCAGCACCGTCGGACGACCCGCAGACTGCAAATTTTAGCACGGTTTCCGTACGCAGAAATTAGAGATAATATGATCAGTGATAAATGCAAACCAATCGATATGTTGCGCTGCAAACTCTCATTCTTTGGAGCTTCCAAGTTTGACCCAAAATCCGATCGCTGGACTCGCATTACACTCTATCAAGGAGCACCGCTTCATGACGAACTTGGAGAGGGCGCCGATGATTGGTGGCTCCCGTGTTTTGCACCATGATGCGCTCCCAAAATGAAATAGTTAGTATGGCCACCAAAGCCGCACGCGGAGCTGGTCACCTGTCCAGCCTTGCCGAAGACATGGGGCGTGCAACATTGTGGTTATGCGAGAACGGCTTTGATGGAGTTGGGGCTCTGATCGAGGAAATTCGATCCAATAACGGCCCTGTCGAGTACCAGACCGGCGAGGACGGTATCACACTGAGTGGCGGTTCTGCCGCCTGCTTGGCGGTCTGCGCTATGGATGGTCTGGCCGCAGGAATTTCACAAAGTGCAATACTGAAAAATACCGAAAATCCTTTGATGCTCTTGGGTGTTTGCGCCATCATGTCTCTTGACCTTCAAACCGGTGTAAAATTGGGTGATTGGGCAAAACTGGGTCACGGTGAATTGGTGGCACTGAGCGAAAACCCTCCCACCTCAGATTGTACATTTCGACTTCTCACAAAAACCAAACCCGTCATGATAGAATCTGATATAAGGCAGATTGATATAGCCGATCACCGTTGGTCTGTTCTGGAAACACTAGCGGCGCGAACTTATGTCCCCGCAACAGCGGAGTCCCGCACTAAAGGTGCGGGCGCCGGGTTAACTGATAACGATTAAGGTCAGATCAAGATCGGCTGTCATCAGAAAACACAGAATATCGGTAGACTAATTGTGCTCTCAGGATAGGCCAGCTACCCTTCTACTTGGAAGCAATCAGACCGGCCATCTTTGGCGATTGTCTCCGCTCCAGAGGCGATTGATCGCGCCCGCTCAGCAACAAATTCCGACGGCCTAGAAGCCGATCTGCCTTTTGGGTCCGGCAAAATCGCGGCCAATTGCGACGCCTGAGCCAAATTCAAATCACCCGCGCTCACACCGAAATAATGACTAGCAGCAGCCTCAACACCAAAAACCCCGGTATTCAACTCGGCGACATTCAGATAGACTTCCAGTATCCGCCGCTTTCCCCATACCGCCTCGATCGCGACGGCAAATCCTGCCTCCAGCCCTTTACGTACAAAACTGCGGCCATGCCAAAGAAACACATTCTTGGCCACCTGTTGAGTAATCGTCGAGGCCCCGCTATTTGCACCGCTTTCAATTACCGCGCGGACGGCCTCCACATCCACACCCCAATGAAGACAGTAATTCGCGTCCTCAGCCGCCACCACAGCCCGCGCCATGACAGGCGCAACATCTTCCATCGCAACCCAATCACGTTCAAACGACCCCAACCGCCACCATTCCGTGGCCTGATAATAGTTGAGCGGAGGGTTCACCCAGCGCAAAGCTAAAACAACGAGTACCGCGACCACAACCAGCCGCAGCACCCATTTGAAAATCCACCGAATGATCCAGCGCAGGATCCGAACCATATTACTCGGCAGGAACCTTAGCGGCCGCATCACTTAAGGGATGCGCCAATCGATCGAGCATTTCTTTTGGACAAATCTGAACAAACGACGCCCGCGCTTCATCCCAATGCCGCAGCAATTCCTTGGCCTTGGGTGATCCGGTCTCCGCTTCATGCTCCTCGACCAAACCTTTCAAGACATCCACCCAGTGATTGGTTTCCACTGACTGCCAAACAATTGTCTCGTCATTGGCACGACCCGCGAACTCTCCGTCAGGATCGTACACAAACGCCATCCCGCCCGTCATGCCGGCCCCGAAATTGTCACCGATGGACCCCAGAATAACGGTCGTGCCGCCGGTCATATACTCACAGCCGTTAGAACCACAGCCCTCAACCACAACCGTGGCCCCGGAATTACGAACACAGAAGCGTTCGCCCGCGCGACCATTGGCAAACAATTCGCCTGCGGTAGCGCCGTAAAGCACAGTGTTGCCGATGATAGTGTTTTCAGCCGCAATCAACGGGCTTTCTAGCGGTGGTCGCACAACAATACGCCCCCCCGAAAGACCCTTGCCCACATAGTCGTTCGCATCACCTGACACTTCGATCTTAAGACCTGGTGCCGCAAATGCACCCAAAGACTGGCCCGCAGACCCCTGAAGTTTCACGGTCAGATGATCATTTTGAAGATCATTATTCATTCCAAATCGCTTGACAATATGTGACGACACCCGCGTACCAATGGTACGGTGGGTATTTTGAACCGCATAAGACAGTTGCATCTTCTCGCCATCCTTAAAGAACGGCTCCGCATCGGCCACGATCTGCGCATCCAGTGTATCCGGCACAAATTGACGCTCTTTGGAGCGGTCATAGACAATGCCGTGACCCTCATCGACCTGCACCAGAAGCGGATTGAGATCAAGATCATCAAGATGCGCCGCACCGCGAGAAACCTGCGTCAGCAAATCCGCACGTCCGATCACCTCATCTAAGGACCGCGCCCCGATTGAAGCCAGAACTTCCCGCACTTCTTGCGCATAAAACGTGATCAGATTGACCACCTTATCCGCATTTCCAGTGAACTTCTTGCGCAACTCGGGATCTTGAACACAAACACCGACAGGGCAGGTATTCGACTGGCACTGACGCACCATGATACAGCCCATGGCGATCAAAGCCGCCGTGCCGATCCCGTACTCTTCCGCACCCATAATGGCTGCAATCACCACATCCCGACCGGTGCGCAAACCACCATCCGTCCGCAGCGTCACACGATCACGCAGGTTATTGATCGCCAGAACCTGTTGGGTTTCGGTAATTCCCATCTCCCATGGAAGGCCCGCATATTTGATCGAGGTCTGAGGGCTCGCCCCCGTTCCACCATTATGCCCGGACACCAGAATAACGTCCGCCTTGGCTTTCGCCACGCCGGCCGCAATCGTGCCGACACCCGACTGACTAACCAGTTTCACGCAGACTTTCGCACGTGGATTGATCTGCTTGAGATCGTAAATCAGCTGGGCCAAATCCTCGATCGAATAGATGTCGTGATGGGGCGGCGGTGAAATCAATGTCACACCGGGCGTCGAATGACGCAGACGGGCAATCAGCTCCGTCACTTTGATGCCGGGCAACTGGCCACCCTCACCCGGCTTGGCGCCTTGGGCCACCTTGATCTCAAGCTCTTCGCACTGGTTGAGGTACTCCGCGGTCACGCCAAAACGACCCGACGCCACCTGCTTGATCTTCGCAGATGGATTGTCGCCATTAGATTCCGGCGTGAAATGCGCAGGGTCTTCCCCGCCCTCACCGCTGTCGGATTTCGCGCCAATCCGGTTCATGGCAACATTCAAGGTCTTATGCGCCTCTGGGGAGAGCGCCCCCAAGGACATACCCGGTGTCACGAACCGTTTACGGATCGAGGTGATGCTTTCCACTTCCTCAATCGGGATCGGCTTTTGATCATATGTGAAATCCAAGAGATCACGCAGGTGGATCGGGTCACGATCCTTCATGGACTTGGAATATTTCTGCCAAAGGGCATAGCTCGACTGATCACAGGCCGCCTGTAAAACATGCATCGCCTGAGCTTCCCAGGCATGTGTTTCACCGGCACGCCGCGCCTTGTAGAAACCGCCAATAGGCAGAATATCCGCCACATGCGCATAGGCTTTGTCGTGAACCGCTTCGGTCTTCTTCTGAATACCTGAAAGGCCAATACCTGAAATGCGCGACAGCATGCCCGGGAAATACTCGGCAACTAGCGCTCGGCTCAAACCAACCGCCTCAAAGTTCAAACCACCCCGATAGGATGAGATTAC
Source organism: uncultured Paracoccaceae bacterium (assembly GCA_937920555.1). Lineage (GTDB taxonomy): Bacteria > Pseudomonadota > Alphaproteobacteria > Rhodobacterales > Rhodobacteraceae > CAKZTM01. The sequence goes on from CAKZTM010000030.1 coordinate 23,187, forward strand.
AGAAATTCCCATCTTCGACATAATCTTGAGCAAACCTGCATCAACCGCGGCACGGTAACGCCCCATGGCTTCGGACAATGGACCATCCAGAAGACCCCGCTCGATGCGATCAGCAATCGATGCCTGTGCCAGATAGGGGTTCACGGTCGTCGCACCTGATCCGATCAGCACCGCAAAATAATGCGGATCGATACATTCCGCAGCACGCACGTTGATCGAACAGAAGGTGCGCAGCCCTTTGCTGGTCAGCCATGAATGAACCGCAGAGGTGGCAAGGATCATTGGCATGGCAACTTTATGTGCATCTACCGCCATATCTGACAGAACGATATGATTGGCACCAGACCGGACCGCATCTTCCGCGCGGGTACGCAAAGCTTCCAACGCCGCACGCAGGCTGGTTCCCTTTTCATAAACGCAATCGATCGACTCAACCGCATCGCCGAAATGCTTGACCATCGCATCGAAACGACCGTTGGAGACAAACGGGCTCCCCAGCATCAGAATCTCGGTCTGGGAGTTATCTTCATCCAGCACGTTCTTGAGATTGCCAAAGCGAGTCTTCAGGCTCATCACCCGATCTTCACGAAGGCTATCAATCGGCGGATTGGTCACTTGGCTGAAGTTCTGCCGGAAGAAGTGGCTGAGTGGTCGGTATTGCTCCGACAGAACCGCCGACGGCGTGTCATCGCCCATGGAGCCAATCGCCTCTTTGGCGTCCTCCACCATCGGGGCCAGAATAGTCTCCAGATCCTCAATGGAATACCCAGCCGCAATCTGACGCTGGCGCAATTCGGCAACATCGATACCTGCGTCTTCATCAGCCGCACGTGTGACCTCTTCCAGATCAACAATCGAGCCAACCCAATCGGAGAACGGCAAACCTTCCGCCATCCGCGTCTTCAGTTCCTGATCGCGGCACAACTCGCCGCGCCCCATATGAACACCGATCATTTGCCCCGGACCAAGCGCACCCTTCTCAACAACAGACGCCTCATCAATCGGCACCATACCTGCCTCCGAGCCTGCGATCAGCAAACCGTCACCGGTCACAACATAACGCATGGGGCGCAAACCGTTGCGATCGAGCCCCGCACACACCCAGCGCCCATCCGTCATAGCCAAAGCCGCCGGACCATCCCATGGCTCCAACACAGAGTTGCAATAGGAATACATGTCCTTCCACGATTGCGGCATGTCATCAGACTGCTTGGACCACGCTTCGGGCACCATCATTGTCTTGGCCATAGGCGCTGAACGTCCGGCCCGCACCAAAACCTCAAACACTGCGTCCAAAGCTGCCGAGTCCGACGAGCCATGTGCCACAATCGGCTTGATATCTTCTGCCAGATCACCAAAATTCTCGGAAGTCAGCAGAATCTCATGGGATTTCATCCAGTTTAGATTGCCCTTGAGCGTGTTTATCTCACCGTTATGGGCCAACATCCGGAACGGTTGGGCCAACCACCACTGTGGGAATGTGTTGGTCGAATAGCGCTGGTGATAAATCGCAAAAGCCGAAATGAACCGGTCGTCCATCAGGTCCGGGAAAAACACCGCAACCTGCTCTGCCAGCATCATACCTTTGTAAATCACCGAACGACACGACAGCGAACACACATAAAAGTCGTTTACCTGCGCGGCGGTCACAGCCTTCTCGATCCGGCGACGGATCACATAAAGCTCGCGCTCGAATGTTTCCTCATCCACACCTTTAGAGTTGGAGATAAGAATCTGCTCCACCTCCGGACGGGTCGCATTGGCCTTGTCACCAAGACAGGACACATCGACAGGCACATGCCGCCAGCCGTAAATATAATAACCAAGGCGTAGCACTTCCGTCTCAACGATGGTCCGGCATGTTTCCTGTGCCCCGAAATCTTCACGAGGCAGAAAAATCATGCCCACAGCCATCAGCTCATCACCGGGCTCGTGACCTGTACGACGCACCTGTTCCTTGAAAAAATCAACAGGGATTTGAACGTGAATACCGGCACCATCACCAGTTTTTCCATCCGCATCGACCGCGCCGCGATGCCAAACAGCCTTCAATGCATCAATGCCGGCCTCAACAACCTGACGCCGCTGGATACCATCCTTGGCAACCACAAGTCCAACACCGCAAGAGGCGTGCTCTTGCGCGTGATCATACATGCCCGTCTCCGCCAAACGATCAAACTCAGCACGCTTGGCCTCTACCCATTTTTGATCAAACTTGGTCATGCATCACCTCCAGTGAAAAAGGCCACTGCTTCGGCCTCGGTCATTGCCTTTGTCTCGTCCGTGCGCCCCAACCCCTTTGGTTCGAGATCGGTGTAATATTCGTGTGTCCGCTTTAATCCGGTCGTGTCATCAAGCGTGCCCAAAGCGATCGACGGATGCCCAAAATCCACAGCTTGGTAGTAAATGTTTGACCCGCATTTGGAACAGAACGCCCTCTCCGCCCAAGCGGAGGATTTGAACCGCGTAAACGCGTCCGCCCCATCGGTCAGCCTGAAGCCTTGCGTGTGGACGCCCATGAACAAGCCCGACGCCCATTGCTGACACATCTTGCAATGACAGGCGCTGAAATCACCGGTGATTTCAACCTCGAACGAGATTGTGCCACACATGCATCTTCCGCTGCGCGTGCTCATTCCAACTCTCCCAATCGGGTGTCGTTGCGCAAAACGACATCGACTGCAGTTCCGGCCAACGCTCCTGCCGCACCCACTGTTCCGGCAACCACGCCACCAACGCTACAGCCCGAAGCAGTTATTAAGGTCAGTAGTACTGAACTATATAGCATCAGTTTCCGAAATTTCGGTGAGTGAGTTGTGCACGGGTTATGTATGGGTTGTGCGGGTACTTTTTTCATTCTGCAGCGACCTTTGCAGAAGCTTTCGCTTCGATATATTCAACAATGCTGTCCGCCGCTTCGCGCCCGTCACGGATCGCCCAAACCACTAGAGAAGCGCCCCGCACGATATCACCGGCGGCATAAACGCCCTCCATGGACGTCGCATGGGTCCGGAAGTCCGCTTTAATTGTGCCCCAACGGGTGACCTCCAACTCCGGTGTCTCCCAAAGCGTGGGTAACTCTTCCGGCTCAAAACCAAGCGCCTTGATCACAAGATCCGCGTCCTCAGTGTACTCCGATCCCGTGATCTCTTCAGGGGATTGACGCCCCGACGCATCCGGCGCACCTAGACGCATCTTTGCGACCTTAACCCCTTTAACGACATCATCACCAGTGAACCCTTTGGGGGCAGACAACCAGACAAACTCGACGCCTTCCTCCTCGGCGTTCAAGGTTTCACGCATGGATCCGGGCATATTTGCGCGATCACGACGATAAAGACATTTTACCGACTTGGCACCTTGGCGAACGGCCGTGCGCACACAATCCATCGCTGTGTCACCACCACCAATAACCACCACGTTTTTGCCCTCGGCCCAAAGCTCTCCGTTTTCGATCTCAGGTACTTTGTCACCAAAGTTTTGACGGTTGGACGCTGTCAGAAAATCAATCGCCTTAACGATACCTGGCAGCCCTGAACCCGGCCCGCCGAGATCGCGGGACTTATAAACTCCCGTTGCGATCAGAATCGCATCATGGCGCTCACGAAGCTCTGAAAAAGTGACGTCCTCACCAATATTAGTTTTTAATTTCAGTGTGATACCTCCCTCTATCAGCTGATCGTTCCGACGCATCACAACATCTTTTTCCAGCTTAAATCCGGGAATGCCGTAAGTCAGAAGCCCACCTGCGCGGTCATAACGATCATAAACGACGACCTGAAGTCCCTGCCGACGCAGCGTATCCGCAGCGGCCAGACCACCGGGCCCCGCGCCTATAATACCGATACTTTCAGTGCGCTCAGAAATCGGTGAGATCGGCTTGACCCAACCCTTGTTCCAAGCCGTATCGGTGATGTATTTTTCCACAGCGCCAATTGTCACAGTCCCATGGCCGGACTGCTCAATCACGCAATTCCCTTCGCAAAGGCGATCTTGTGGACAGATACGACCACAAATTTCTGGGAACGTATTGGTGGCTTGCGAAAGCTCATAGGCTTCCTGCAATCGACCTTCGGCGGTCAAACGCAACCAGTCGGGAATATTGTTATGAAGCGGGCAATGGGTCTGGCAGAATGGCACCCCGCACTGGGAACACCGCGACGCCTGTTCCTCTGCTTTTTCGCGCGCATACTGCTGATAGATTTCGTCGAAGTCCTCATTGCGTGTTTCCGCTTCACGCTTTTCAGGCATGTCGCGGTCAATCTTCACAAACTTGAGCATCGGCTGGTGCGCCATATCAAACTCCGAAACATGTTGAACGTCGTAAGTCCCGACGTTGGATTGTTAACTTTGCTGAGATTTACTAGGATCAAATCGGTTTGATGACCCGCAACGGCAAACTCTCAAAAAGTTCGGTGCAAAACTTTTGGACCGCCCGTATAACCAACCATTAACCAAAATAAAAGTAATATTTACTGACCTAATCGACAAAAATTCGAGTAGTCTGACAGCATACCGCCGCATCTCGGCAGATTATATGGAATATATGCTGACCTATATAGAGCATTTCTCTTATTCTCCAAATGCTTAGAGTACCCAAAATTATTTTGGTCAGGGCCTCATGGAATTCTCAGCACTCGTTATTCTCGCTCTAATTCAAGGAATTACAGAGTTTTTGCCGGTCAGTTCTTCTGGTCACCTGATTCTACTCCCCCAATTGACGGGTGGCGAAGACCAAGGGCAGGCTATGGATGTGGCGGTTCATGTGGGCACGCTTTTTGCGGTGATGCTCTATTTCTGGCGCGATATGTTAGGGCTAATCATTGGCTCAATTGATATCGTAACCGGGAAGGTTCGCACCCAAAATGCCAAGCTTGTGCTACTTTTACTACTGGCCACTATCCCCGTCATCATCGCTGGGATTATTTTGAAGCTATCCGGTTTGAGTGACGCAATGCGCGACATTCGCGTCATCGGGTGGGCAATGCTCGTTTTCGGGATCGTGCTTTATTGGGCAGATTTGAAAAGTCCAACCACCAGAAAAGCCAACAGTTGGTCCACGAAGGACGCAGTTATTATGGGTCTATGGCAGGCCATCGCACTTATTCCGGGAACATCCCGTTCCGGCGCAACCATTACGGCGTCTCGGTTTTTGGGGTTTGATCGGCGCGATGGCGCAAAATTGGCTATGCTTATGTCAATCCCGACCATCGCTGCATCAGGCATACTCATCGGTGCGGACGCCTACAACACGATCACATCAAAACAGATCAACGATCTCGTCATTGGTGCAGCTCTTTCATTTATCGCCGCTCTCTTTGCGTTGGGTCTGATGATGAAGTTGCTGGGATCGGTCAACTACACACCTTATGTCATTTATAGGGTCGCACTCGGGCTAATACTGCTCTTCATCGGCTACAGCTAGTTTTTGGCCAGCATATCCAAATAAAAGCTCTCGAACGCACGATGAACGGTATCAGGATCAAAACGACTGCTGGTACTTTTCTCTAGGGCACCCGCTGCCAGCCGATCCCTGAGTGCTTGGTTCCCCATTACTTCACCGATCGCAGATGCCAGTTGGTCCACATCTCCAACACGACACAGACGCCCAACATTATCATTAACTAATTCCGCTACACCGCCGCAATCTGTCGCAATAACAGGCACACCTGCGCGAAAAGCCTCAACAATAGAAATCGGGAGCGCCTCCCAACGGGACGTCAGCAAAAATACATCAGCTGCGCCAAGATAGTTTTCGACATCCGAAACACTTCCCAAAAACTTGAAACGATCCGACACCCCTGCCTTCTCTGCCCAGCCGGAAACCTCATCAGCCAAAGGCCCGGTGCCGCCAACGGCGAAAACCACGTTTGGGTGAACCGGCAAAACCTTGGCAGCGACTTCGATCATTACGTCGATGCCCTTTTGAAAATCCAAACGGGACAAGCTAAGACACAAGCGGTCATCTGGCAGTAACCCCAAATCCTCGCGAATGCGGGCGACTTCAGGCGCGCTTGGCTTGGGTTTGGCATCGACTCCCAAACCCAAAACCTTGGTGCGCTCGCTTGGTACGCCAAATTCAATCAATTGCTGAAGTGTAGTTTGACTGGGCGAAACCACGAAATTTGCACAAAAACGGCTGACTTTTGCGAACTGTTGAGTCCGCTCTGGCGCACTACCGTGATAGGTAATGACTTTGGGGATAGATGACGTTCTGAGCGCCAACCGTGCGACAATAGCTGGTGCTGTTTCGTGAGAATGCACAATATCGATCCCACGTTTTTTAATGATACTTCTTAGCACCTTCGAGCAGCGAAACGCTGCCTGCACACGAGACACCACCGACGCTTCTGAAGATGATACTTCGCTTAGGGCCACATCCTCAAAATCGCTATCGATATCGGCGTTACCCCAAACGTTAGGCGTACCAGCAAGCGTTACATGATGACCTTGTGAGCGCAAATGCTCTGTTAAATCGAGAATGTGGCGCTGAATCCCACCTTGCTTGAAGTTTGTGTTAAATTGAAGGATTTTGAGGCGCCGATTTAACAAGTTTGGATACTCTTGAGTTCTATTTATAGTTTTGTGTCGAAGCGGTCGCGTTGTCGTATGTCGCACGCATCAGCCCTGAACCAGCCTTGACCGTAGCGATTGCGCTAGGATAGACCTTTGACAAATTCTTTAAAGGGGCCATGTGTGACATTTCGTGCGCAGCTTGCAGATTTTGTTCGAAGTATAGCAACCAAGTTACTACCGCAATCACTTCGCGGATGGATCAGAAAGCAACAACGTTTGCTCAAGCTTCAAGCTGTGCCAGTTGGGACTGTTGATTTTGGCAGTCTTAAAAGACTTACCCCAATTAGTCCGATCTTTGGAATTGACCGCGACCTTGTCTCGGTGGAGCGGTATTATATTGAGGATTTCCTAAAAGCTCACGAAGCGGACATCGCGGGTCGGGTTCTTGAGATGGGCGAACCCCTATACACAGAAAAATTTGGCGGCTCGAAGGTGGTTGTCAGCGACGTTCTGAACTATGTTGAAGGCAATCCGAAAGCTACCATCGTGGCCGACCTGACGGACGCGCCACACATTCCTGACAATACATTTGACTGCATCGTCATAACCCAAACCCTACAAATGATATTTGAAGCGGATAAGGCGATAGCAACGCTGCATCGTATACTGAAGCCCGGTGGCGTTGTACTCGCGACCTCACATGGCATCACCAAGGTCGCCCGACGGGAGGGTGTCGACGATTGGGGGGAGTACTGGCACTTCACAACTCAATCAAGCAAACGGCTTTTCGGGGATGTCTTCGGTCGCGAGAACATAGACGTGTCGTCATATGGTAACATTTTGACAACAATCGCATCACTGCACGGCTTGTCTGCGAGCGAAGTTGATCCAATTGAGATTGACCATAACGATCCTGACTATGAACTGCTTGTCATGGTTCGCGCAGTAAAGGTCTAGTGCCCATATGTGTACTTTACTTGATGGCCAAAAATCCCTCGAAGCAAAGATACTTTTGGACGGTGGTAATGTCCTGAAAACCTGATCGCTTCATCAGGTCAATATTTCCCTGCGTAGAAAACGGTTCCAGAATGCCCTTTAGGCTTCTGGTCTTTGACACGATTTCCTCGCCGTTAAATCCGTTAGCCAGCTTGAAGTCATTGTAAAGAATAGATGTAATGTCTTGGAACCTTGCATCCGGCGCACGCACTTTTTCAAACAGAACAAGAGCACCACCCCAGTTCAAGGAATCGTAGATTTTGTCGAAAAGTGCCTGCCTGTCGCGAGGCGCAATAAACTGCATGCAGTAGTAAGACACCATAAAGTCCGATTTTTCGAACTCAAACAGACGCGCATCTTCATGAAGAATTTCGATGTTCTTGACGTCGGCACAGTGTGTTCGAGCGTTCTCGATCATTGTATCAACTGGATCGAGACCAACCCATCGCGCGTTCGGCTTGCCCTTGTTGTGGACCGCGAGCTTCTTGAGCAACTCACCAGTTGAAACACCGAGTTCATAACAAACACTGGTATCCGAAACAAAAAAATCACTGAGCTGGCAAGTAAGGTCATGGCCTTCCTCATAGAGAGGAACGGACTGCCGAATGTGATCTACAAAAGTATCAGGAGTATTGCCACCGAAAGTCCAGCCGGCGTTTTCAACTTCAATGTCGTGACCAACACCCATAACTCTTCTCCAAAAATTTTTTAATACACAAAGCTCAACTGAGGTGGCTTCATTATCTTAGCTAAAGACCATGAGTCAAAGGCTGAGGCCCAAAAGACCCAAGTGAAATCAACTGTGTTGCCGATTGATCGTTGCATTTGCCTGCAGGTTCCGGTGTGGGCTCTTTGACCGAGCCCGCTCGTTGGTGACACCACATCCAGGTTCGTCAGGATCGCCAGATAACTGCCTTTGGCTTAGCTTATGAATTTACAGGTGGTGCAAATTGTCCACCAGAACGATTGAGATGGTCATCCATTGCACACACAGCTCCATTAATGTCTGCCGACCCAAGGGCAGTTACAATTGCCAAATGCTCACTCAAAGTAGTTTCCTCTCGCCCAGACCAAAGAAGAAGAGAGGCGTGGTACTTGAATAACCATGTCAGCATCATTTCCGTTATCGCTTCGATTATCGGATTACCTGAGATTTCCGCTAGACGCGTGTGGAACGCGATATCGGCCTTCATGAAAGCCTCGGCGGTACCAAGCTGGGCGCGCTGCATTTCGATGAGCTTAGTCAGATCCCGGATGTCTTGAGCGTTACATTTTTTGGCGGCGATCTTGGTCGTCGCCAGTTCAAGAATATGGCGAACTTGCTTTAGGTGCTCGATGTTGGAGGGCTCGCTCGACAACAAAAGCCTAGCAATATCATCGAGTTGATTGAATGCTACGCCAGCAGTTAGCACATTTACGCGACTACGCTCTCCGTGGGTTATCGTGATTAGACCTTTGTTTTGCATGGTCTGAAGAGCTTCTCGTACTGCAGGTCGACCGACACTAAACCTTTCCATTAGCTCTCGCTCTGATGGCACAAAGTCTCCAGCCGCCAATTCACCAGTCGCTACCATTTCGCGCAAGCGTTGATAAACCTGATCTGACAATTTTAACCGAACAATCTTTAGATCAGTCTCCAAGGTTTCTTTCATCGCAATCTGCTTTTCCAATCTCTTGACGCGTATAAGCAGCTAAGCCATGTCATCAAGACAGTGCGGTCTGGACGTATTAACCTTAGGTGATCCGCTCAATGCTGGCCGCAATCTCATCAGGTTCGAAAACCCGTTTCCAATCGTCTTTCATCAACACCGGCTTGCCGAATTCGATGGCTTTGTTGCAAGCATCTGAAAACACGCCGTCAATTTCGCCAAATATAACAGCGCCCAGAATATTCATGTGACCCAACAGGAAATCCCGTGCCGCTTCCTGAGGAACACCGCGTGCCACGACCTCGTCCATCGCCTCCCTCATCACATCTAGAAGCGATGCACAAACAGTTTCAGAGAGCCCGGGCTCTAACAGCGCCATTTGCTCTACGGTAACCCTGTGTGATCGGGCGACTGGGGCAAAGATCGTCCGACCAACTTTCTCGCCCAACGTGTAATCTGCGTCGGGGCCCTGTATAAGCGCATTTACGATACCTTGCTTGGCTGCAATACCACCGAAATGATCTTTACGACCTTCTGGTGTATCTTCATCATTAAAGATCGGCGGATGACAGGGATGACTGACAAAGTAGGTCACATCTTCGCGCTTTGGCAGATGTCCTGCAAAGGGCGCAGCCGCATCTAAGCAGACAATCATCGCACCTGATGGAACCCTATCTATTATGGATGTAGCAACTTTGCCGATCACGGTGTCAGGCACCGCCAAAACAACGACCCTCGCATCATCAAGAGCTTCGATCGGGTCCTGACATTCAAAGCCTAACTCAGCTTTCAGTCTGTCACGCCCTTCTTGAGAAACTTCTACATGGGCGGTCTCAAAATCGGACCCGGCAAGATTGCGCGACAAACGCACACCCATTTTTCCACCTGCCCCAAACAAAGCTAATTTTGTCATGCCACCTCCTGCTATTGGCGCCTCTACGCCAATATTTAGCTCAAATTGACAACTGATATGATGAGGTACTAAGCATACCAATAAGTCAAGCATAGTTTGCCTAAAGTTGACGTCGTTAGGGAGTTCGAAGTGACACAACAAGCCAAAGGCCCGCTATTGGCCTGGTATGGCGACGACTTCACCGGCGCCGCTGCCACAATGGAGGTTTTAGCCTTCGCAGGCCTACCCTCGATGCTGTTTCTTGATGTACCAACACAAGCGCAACTCTCTCGCCATGAAAATTTGAAGGCCATCGGCATCGCTTCGACCGCGCGCGCACAATCGCCCGAATGGATGGACCGCAACCTGCCACAAGCCTTCAAATCTTTACTCAGGCTCAAGCCGCAACTGCTTCACTACAAGATTTGCTCAACACTCGACTCCTCCCCAACGTCCGGTTCCATTGGCCGTGCCATCGACATTGCAGCGAACATTTTCAAACCTGAGGCAGTTCCGTTCCTCGTCGCGGCCCCCCAAATGCGCCGCTATCAGTTATTCGGGCATCTGTTCGCTGGATTGGGGGGCGATGTATACCGACTTGACCGCCACCCGGTTATGGCCAGACATCCAGTAACCCCGATGAAACAGTCTGATGTGGGGCGGCATATTTCTGAGCAATCCGAACGGATTGAAACCTCCATTTGGTCATTAGAGGATATTTCCGCCGAGCGCGCACCCGCACTGCCCAAAACACCCGAACGAATACAGGTGTTCACAATCGATAGCATCGATAGCAACACCGAAGCAGCAGCCGGGCGACTTCTATGGGAGAAGCGCGTCGAAAACCCGTTCGTAGTCGGCAGCCAAGGTATCGAATACGCTCTGGTGCGGCATTGGATCAAAACCAGTACACTGGAGGAACGGCCTCCAACAAAAGGTGTGGGACATGCTAAAGGAATGGTCACCGTATCTGGATCGGTCTCCCCCACAACCGCGGAACAAATCGCGTGGGCACGCGCCAACGACTTTACCTTGATCCAATTTGATGTAACCCAAGCCTGCGGCGCAACGGCGGATCTAGATGCGGAGATCGGGCGTGTCGTGACGGAGGGGCTGAGCGCACACTCCAAAGGCGGCTATCCGCTGATATTCACGGCAGAAGGTCCAGATGATCCGGCTGTTACTCAATTTAATGCGGTTGCTGCGACGTGCCGAAAGGACATTTCGAAGATCAACCAATCCATTGGGACCGCCTTGGGAAAAGTACTTCAGCATATCCTGACCCGTAGCGACATTCGGCGCGCAATTGTTTCCGGTGGAGATACGTCCGGTTATGCGACACAGCAACTTGGCATATTTGCGCTATCAGCCCTGGCGCCTACAATCCCTGGTGCCGCTCTTTTTAAGGCCCATGCAAATGGGCCAATGGATGGTTTGGAGCTTGGGTTAAAGGGCGGGCAAATGGGTAGTCCAGATTATTTTGGATGGATCAAGGATGGAGGAGGCGAAAGGTGAACCGGATTTTTGCAACCTATGACATCGAAACACCCGTTGAGCTCATCCAAGCCGCTGCTGTTCTGGCAGGTGAGCAATCCACTGGCACTTTCGTCAGACTGGCGGCAGAAACTGATGAACTTCTCAAAAAATCAGCAGCGCAGGTCGAAAAGATCATACAAACAGGTACCTCAAAAAATCCCTCGCTGCCCAGCCGCAAAACTGGTGATACATATGAGCGCGGCTTAGTAACAATAAGCTGGCCAATGGGAAACTTCGGACTATCGCTGCCAACGCTTCTATCTACGCTTGCAGGTAATCTCTTTGAGCTTGCCGAACTATCAGCGATCCGGTTGGTCGACATCAATCTGCCGGCGGACTTCTCCAAGCATCACCCCGGTCCGCAATTTGGGGCAAAAGGAACTCGCGACTTGTTGGGCGATCACAACGGCCCGCTGATAGGTACAATCGTCAAGCCAAGCGTTGGTTTAAGCCCAGCTGAGACTGCAGAGTTGGTGAAAACGCTCATAGAGGCTGGAATTGATTTCATCAAAGACGATGAGCTTCAGGCAAACGGCCCAGATTGCCCATTCGTCAACCGCCTAGAAGCAGTGATGCAGGTCACCAATGCCCACGCAGATAGAACCGGAAAGCACGTCATTTATGCCGCCAACATCACCGACGAAATCGACCAGATGTGGCGTAACCTAGACAGCATACAAGAGGTTGGTGGCAGTTGCGCAATGGTATGTATGCAATCCATTGGCCTTACTGGCATACGTGCAGTGCGTGACCACAGCACGGTTTTGATCCACGGACATCGCGCGGGATGGGGCCTTTTCTCTCGCTCCCCTAACATCGGTATCAGCTTTAACGTTATGCAAAAGCTCTGGCGACTTGCTGGCGTTGATCATCTACATGTGAACGGGCTGGCCAACAAATTTACTGAAGACGATGCAGTCGTTGTAGAGGCGGCAAAATCCGTGCAGCTCCCCGTTTCCGAAAATGGAGGCCCTGACCACCATGCGATGCCAGTTTATTCATCTGGTCAGACAATATGGCAGATCGAGCCCGCGCGGCAGGTTCTTGGTAATGATGATTTCATTTTTTGTGCCGGCGGTGGCATTGTGAGCCATCCGGGCGGGGCAGGTGACGGTGTCACCGCCTTAAGAGACGCGGCTACGGCTGCAAGACTGGGCATTCCACTAGACAAGTTTGTAGAACCGGGTTCTCCCCTTGCCAAAGCGATGAGTGTCTTCCCCAAACCGAAATTCTCTATATAAGCTTGGTCATATACCCGCGAATTTCAGACAAGCGCGCCAGCAAAGATCGGGTCTAACCACCCAGACGTTCCATGACGTAACGGGCAAACTCAAAATTAGGCCGCTCTAAATGCGACAGCGGTCCGGGCTCAGAAAGGTTGGATGACAATCCGCGATAGACCTTCTCGGTACAACCGCGGTCCTCTTCGTTCACATTATCCAAAATCCCCTTAAGCGCTTCAAAATGCGCATCTGCATCCGGGTCTTCGACAAATTCAGGTGCCAGCCCACCCCCATAAAGAATGTTCACATGATCCGGCCCGTCAGGATGAAGTGACAAATACCAAAAATACCCCGGCGTCAGCGTAATCATGAGTGCAGGATATATAGACAATAGATACGTCTTTCGTCGATCGTCGCCAACAAGATGGGTGTTATTTGGATGGGCTAGCGTCAGGGCCATTGTGTCGTTCTTCAAAATCCAATGGTAGTTGAACGCCGGAAAGCCTTCCGGACATTCCATCTCCTCCAAACTCACAGTCCCACCAATTGTGCCCGCGTGACACACGGGCAGATGGTAACTTTCCATGAAGTTCTCTGCCAACACCTTCCAATTGGTATTCCAACGGTGATGTTCCCGGAAGGTCTCTGTATAGTCCTCCATACCGTAATGCCCAATCAGCTCCGACACATCCGACAACGCCTCCGAAACAGGCGGAGCATCGGCATTCAGAGTAACCATGATCCATCCTTGCCATTCCTCGCAACGCAGCTGTGGCAAGCAGATCTTAGACCGCTCAAACGCCTGATTGTGCATCATCGCGGGAGCGCCACGAAGTTGCCCATCAAGCCCATAGGTCCAAGCATGATAGGGACACACAATCGAACCCACATTACCCCGCCCCTCCAAAAGTGGGGACATACGGTGTCTGCACACATTTGATTGCGCCCGCAGACCACCATCATGACCACGAATAACCATAATCGGCTCACCCGCAATCTCCATGGTCGTATAATCACCGGCGGTCGCCAGAGCGCTGGCACGCCCTGCGCATAACCAATCTTGCCGAAAAATCCCCTCTAACTCCAAACGATTAAATGCCTCGGACGTGTAGACAGATTTGGGCATTGCCTGCGCCTGTTCAAATGGCACAGACACATTGGCACGCAACTCAGCCAAAGGATCTAATCCAACGTCATGTTTGGTCATAGCGCACACTCCATCATCGCGATGGGAACCCTAGCAGCAAAAGCGTCTCAGTCCAGACCAAGCCGTGCGTAAAGCGGATCCAACCAGCCAATTTCGGCGATGCGTTTGCCAAAAAACGCCGCGCCCTCATTGGTGAAATGCCCATAGTCCGAGAACACTTTGAACCCATCATCAGTAATGCCAAAACAGACCTCATCACTACGCTCACAGATGAAATCCTCCTTACTCAAAAACAATGCGTCATGTCTCAAGGCTATTTCACGCAAAACACTATTCAGCTCCAGGATTCCTTCACGATGTGAAAAACGAGCTTGGAAATAGGAACGATTGACCTCCAAAGCCAGACCTGAAACATCGGAACCCGCCAAAACACGCTCCCAAACAATCGCATCAATTACGGTCTGACCATTGATGTCACCAAACTCGACCGTGTTTCCAACCAATGCCACTTGCTTACCATCGCTCTTGGCCCGCACAACCAGCGCCTCGGTGCCGGTTAGATCATTTTGGAAATAGCTATCGACCACATGACATTTGCGACCCAGAGCATATTGAGGCGCAATAAAGACCACATCGGCCAACAAGTATTCGGGGCTGGTGAAAAACTCAGTACCCGGTCGCAATGCTTGATTGAAGCATGACATTTGAATGTCCTGAAGGGCCATAGAAAGCGCCGGAAATTTCTCCTTATTGCGCAAGAACGCATTGAACATATCTTTGGCATGCGAATTTCCAACAACCAGAATTTTTGCAGTATTCGGAGCGTAGGGAATGCCCGGAAAATTACTCTCCATAAACTCCGTACGGGCCTTATCCAGCTTACGGTTATCAATCTCAAAGTTTGGTAAAACCGCCCGCAGATGATCGAACTGGCCAAAATTTCCTTGTTGGTTAATCACCACGGCGCAGATCAAGCCCAGACTGACCAAACCGTAGGCCGTGGTCCTAACGACGTTATGTCCACTAATACGCTCTCGTTGACGAAACGGCTGTTCGACAAACAGATAGGTCAGCCAAGACAACCCAACGACGCCAAGGATGGTCAGCAAGAGGGCGATATTTGAAGGCTCCCCCAGTCCGATACGCAAAAACGCCAGTGCTGGAAAATGCCAAAGATAGAGCGAATAGGACATCAACCCGACCGTCACAAACGGACCAGTGGCCAGAAGCCGGCCGATGCCTACATCGGGCTTGGCGAAAAACAGTATCAGGCATGTCCCCAACACAGGAATGAGCGTCGGATAAGACGGATGCGGTGTAGTATCAGAGAAAAAGACCGAGGCAGAACAGATCATCACAAATCCGGCAGTAGGCAAGAAAAAGTGCAAGCCGGACGCAGACGCACGCCCGTGTCGTAAAACCATTACGGCCACCAAAACCCCCGCTAGAAGCTCCCAGATACGCGATGGGAGAAGATAGAAATTTAAGTTTGGATGTGTTCTGTCCACGGAGATCGCAAACGCAAATGACACCACTGAAAGCGCTAGAAGAATGGTGACCCAAAAACGCGATATGCGGTGCAGAAAGATGGCGAGAAATGGGAAGAACAAATAGAATTGCTCCTCGACGCTCAGCGACCACGTGTGGAGAAGCGGTTTTAGAAGCGACCACTCAGCTCCGTATTCTGCCGTCGAAAAATGAAAAAAGATGTTTGCGTAAAACAAAAGCGCCGCCACAACCGAATGGGCAAACTCTTCCAATGCGCTGGGCAGAAGAAGAGCCCAAGCAAATGGCAAAGAGACAAGGATCACCGCAAAAAGGGCTGGCAAAATACGTCTTGCGCGGCGCTCGTAAAACCCGAGAATACTGAACCTGCCGGTACTGGCCAGCTCTTCAAAGATTAGAGTGGAAATCAGATAACCGCTTATGACGAAAAAAACATCAACGCCAACAAAGCCACCGGTCAAAAAAGTCCCACCGAACACCTCGAACTCAGCGTGATAAATCACGACGGTCAAAACAGCGATGGCTCTCAGGCCGTCAATTTCGGGGCGATACTGCAAGTGTCTTCTCTGCAGGAAAATCGGGTGCAACACAATTCACATTGAAACTTGGCATTAATGTGATGCGACCTCCGCCTAAAGCCGCAAAAACGCACTACGCGATCAATCTGCAAGGTGGGCGCGACTTGTGCATCAACTCTGCATGGGTTGTATAGCGTCATATTTGCGGTCATCCTAAGAAACACCACATTAAACCGGACTCCAAAAAATGACCGCGCCAAAGGCCTATATCTTCGACGTATTTGGAACTTTGACGGACTGGCGAACCTCTGTGACAAGAGAGGTAGCGGCAGTATTGCCTCAAATGGACGCTGAGGATTTTGCGACCCGTTGGCGTAGCGAATACCAACCAGCGATGGAGCGAATTCGGACCGGCAAACGAGGCTATGTGCCACTTGATGAAATTCATTCGGAAAACCTCTCGACGGTTATGAAGAGCCTAAAAGTCAAAGCGCTAGACAAAGAACAGCACGATGATCTGGCCCGCGCTTGGGAACGTTTGGATACGTGGCCCGATGTCCTTCCAGCCCTTGATCAGCTGAAAAAAAGGGCAATAATCGCCCCTTGCTCGAACGGTTCAATAGCATTGATGACCCACCTTGCCCGACATGCAGGCCTGCCCTGGGATTGTATTTTGGGGGCTGACATTGCCCAAGACTACAAGCCCAGACCGGCCGTCTATTTGGCCTCCTGTGCAGCACTGCGGCTCCCACCCGAAGACGTGATGATGGTCGCCGCTCACAATGATGATTTGGAAGCTGCTCAAAAACTTGGATTACAAACCGCATTCATTCCAAGGCATACAGAACATGGTCCCAACCAGAAGATTGACTTGCGGCCCACCGGCGACTGGACCAATTGCGTCGCGTCACTTTTAGAGTTGTAATTAGTTCTTTAGCAACTCCATCAAGGCAGGCCATGCAGCGGGATCTGCAACCGATTTATCCCTGCAAAATGTGTTACAAAAGCCAATGATTTGGCCATCAATTTCCGCCAAACTGTCCGGTTTTATTGGCTTTTGCGAATACGGGCACAGCTTGTTTCTGGCAACGCCCCCCTCAACAGCTTGGGCCGCCAGCGGCTTAGGACCCGGCCAAGCGCCGCGAGGATATGGAAGCTGATAGGTCTGCTGTACGTAGTTTTCAGCCTTTCCCAAAGCCCTCCATCGGCGAAAAGAGGGATCGGCAAGATGCGCCTCCACATAGGCCCGCGCCTGCGCGCCGACCGGCAATCCATATGTGGCGATCCGCGTGGCCACCGGTGCAAAAAAAACATCGGCAGCCGAGTATTCACCGCAAAGCCAAGGCCCGCCAAAACGTTCAAATGCCAAGGCCCAAATGTACTCCAAACGCGTCAAATTTGCTTTGACCGCGTCGGACACTGGAAAGCCAACGTAGGAATGCTCTAAGTTCATGGTACATTCATCACGAAGTGCGCCAAAGCCGGCATGCATCTCAGCCGCCAACATCCTCGCACGCGCTCTGGCTAGAACATCCATGGGCCAAATCCCGGCGTCCGGGTGACGCTCATGAAGCGTCTCAGCTATTGCATAGCTCTCAAAAATCGCATCTTCCTGCCCCTCAATCAGAATTGCGGGTACCGTCGTAGATGGTTCAAAATCCTTCAAAAGTTCTGGAAACGCTTCGGTATACATCCGCGCGGTACGAACCTTCACGGGTATTCCAAATCTCTCGAATAGAAGCCACCCACGGAGCGACCAGCTCGAATAAGTCCGATCGCCAATTGCAAGTGTATACATGTCTCAAATTCCCTCGTGATACTTAGGACACATTACCAAGAACCAGGCCCGCACTTCTAACGAAATCTCGTGTCATCGATCATCACGGAAGGTGATTAACGCTCTTGACCACCCAACTATCCGTTATGTGTAGATACTCGATCCGGGTAACGGAAAGATTGTCGATATGAAACCGGGTCGCTACCGACGCAGGCATATTGGAGGCGTGGGCAATCGCGGTTAGAATAACGCCGAAATGGGCGACACAACAAATATGCCCATCACGATGCACCCGCGCCAGGTCTTGCAAAACTTGGCTTACCCGACCTTGAAGCGCATGAAAACTCTCCCCGCCCGGCGGTGCCGCATCACCGGGGTTTTCCCAAAAATGTCGGCTCGCTTCAGGATCATTTTGGGCGATTTCATCAAACTCGCGCCCCTCCCAATCACCGAAGTTGAACTCGCGCAGATCCGCATGATGATCCAAACGTAAGCGTGAGCCACCGATCGCATCCGCGGTGTGGACCGCCCTGCTAAGATCAGAAGATACAACAACTGCGTCACTTGGGATCATCTCAGATGTTCGGGCCACTTGCTCCAGATCGCTCAAATCAGCTGGAATATCAGTCCAACCATTGGCCGCCGTTGAGTTCGTTGGTCCATGCCTTACAAGCCAAAACGTTGTTCTCAAGGCAACTGCCCCTTTAAGACTATCGGCAATCCAGCCGCCACAAAAACCACAAGATTTGCCGCCGTCGCTGCACGTTGATTAAGCAACCCCTGAGCATCACGGAACGACCGTCCCAAACGCGTTTCGGGCACCAAGCCCATTCCAATTTCATTTGAAACCATCACAACCGGACAGTCCAATCTATCAAGTCCCGCCAACAACAGATCCGTTTGAAGCCCGAGATCACGTTCATCTTCCATTTGATTGGACAGCCAAAGGGTTAAACAATCGATCAATACCCCCTCACCGTCCTGCAAATTCGAAAGAGCGGCAGCCGGATCAAGTGGTTCTTCAACCGTGCGCCAACCCTCACCGCGCTGCTTGCGGTGGATTTCAATACGGTTCACCATTTCCGCATCGCGCGCCTCAGCGGTGGCAAGATACACCCGCCGTTCGCAAAATTGCGCCAAAAGATTTTCCGCAAATGTAGATTTACCTGATCGCGAACCGCCCAATACCAGTGCGAACGGGCGATTTGCATGTTTTTTTTCCATTTTTGACGGGTCTCATGATCCAAACGGGAAGGGACCTCGTACCAATATCAAACAGGCACAAAAGCTCAATGGCACGGGAGACGCACAATGGGACAGGCCGACACATCAATGCGGGTTTTTCGCAACTTGGCGATGAAAGCCGAATTACTCGAAGCAGAGGTTGAGCATGAACTTGCCTTAAAGTGGCGCGACGAGCGATGCGAAAAATCCCTGCACCGTTTGATAACCGCTTACATGCGGCTCGCGATCTCTATGGCCGGCAAGTTTCGCAAGTATGGTCTTCCAATGTCCGATTTGACCCAAGAGGCAACCGTTGGACTGATGAAAGCGGCCGAGAAGTTCGATCCAGATCGGGGTGTTCGGTTCTCTACATATGCCGTTTGGTGGATTAAGGCCTCTATCCAAGACCATGTCATGCGCAATTGGTCATTGGTTCGTATTGGCTCGACTTCCGCACAAAAGAGCCTTTTCTTCAATTTGCGTCGTGTCAGGGCAAAGATTGAAAACGATACACGAAGCTTGGGAGCTGAAATTGATACCGTCGCCCTGCATGCCCAGATTTCCGCAGAGATTGGAGTATCGCAGCGCGACGTTCGGATAATGGACGCGCGCATGGCAGGAGGTGACGCGTCACTCAATACAACCCAAGCCGCCGACGAAGACGGTCGCGAGTGGATCGAAACGCTGGTTGATACCGCCAACCCAACTGAAGAGGTGGTGGCCGAGACTTGCGATCAGCAAACCCAACGTGTCTGGTTGGCTAAGGCAATGAACAGCTTGAACGCTCGCGAGCGCATGATCGTTGTTGAGCGCAAACTGGTGGATGAACCGCGAACCTTAGAAAGTCTCGGCAACGAATTGGGGCTCTCAAAGGAACGGGTCAGACAATTAGAATCAGCAGCACTGACCAAGATGCGTAAGCACCTTCAAACCGAAGTCGGCGGGTCTGTGAGAGAGATGATTTTCGCGTAAGTTGCCCGGACTTGTCGTATTGTCAGGCTGATTAACCACGATTGCGCGCCCAAAATACCGACCTCATGTCATTCAATCGGCGCGCAACACACTGATAAATATAATATTTCATACAAATCTCAATTTTAATCATATTTACCTAAATGCCTTGATTATGACGTATTCGGCAATTACCACCTCAATCTTGTAGCATGTATAGTTACAGAATGTGTATTGAGTTTGGGATGTTTTGTCCCTGTATGAGTGAGGATTGATGCTGGCTGGACGCAAAATATTGCTGGCCATTGGTGGTGGTATAGCCGCCTTTAAGTGCCTCGACCTGATCCGGCGTTTGCGGGAACAGGGTGCGGAAGTTACGCCTGTGTTGACCCGTTCAGCTGAGGAATTTGTGACGCCTTTAAGCGTCTCAGCTCTGTCTGCTCAGAAGGTTTATCGAGATCTCTTCAACCTCAATGATGAACACGAGATGGGTCACATCGAGCTCTCACGGGCCGCAGATCTTGTCGTTGTGGCACCCGCGACCGCTGATTTGATGGCAAAAATGGCAGGTGGCCACGCCAATGATCTCGTCTCAACGTTACTTATGGCGACGGACAAAAAAGTTCTAATCGCTCCGTCCATGAACGTTCGCATGTGGGAACATGCCGCCACACAGCGCAATCTCAAGACTCTTCAAGACGACGGGATCGTCGTTGTAGGTCCTAATGAAGGGGATATGGCTTGCGGCGAATACGGTCCTGGACGAATGGCAGAGGTTCCGGAAATCATAGACGCGATTTCTGCAACCTTGTCTGATGGTCCATTAAAGGGCCACCATGCCCTTGTGACGTCAGGTCCAACCCACGAGCCCATTGATCCTGTGCGCTACATAGCAAACCGATCATCAGGCGGCCAAGGAACTGCGATAGCAGACGCACTGATAGCGAAAGGTGCGCAAGTCACTTTCATTACCGGCCCTGCCAGTGCTGAACGGCCGAAAGGTTGCCAAATCATTGAGGTTACAACGGCCGCCGAAATGCTGGCCGCAACCAAAGCGGCCTTGCCGGCCGATGTTGCAATTTTTGCAGCCGCTGTAGCGGATTGGCATATCAAAGGCGATAAGTCATCGAAGATAAAGAAAACAAAGGGCAAAACCGGCCCCGATCTGGAATTTGAAGAAAACCCAGATATTCTCAAAACCGTCGCCAGTATGAGAAATGGACGCCCCAGCCTCGTGGTCGGGTTCGCTGCGGAAACAGACAATGTAATCTCCAATGGCAAAGCCAAGCGGGACCGCAAAGGCTGCGACTGGATTGTCATCAACGACGTTAGTCCCGAAACCGGTATTATGGGCGGCTCTGAGAATGACGTAACTCTAATTTCTGATGATGATACCGAAGATTGGCCCCGTATGAGTAAACGAGCTGTTGGAGAACGGCTCGCCGCTCGCATTGCGGAAGAATTGAATAGCAAGATTTAAGTTTAGTGAGTGAAGGTGAGTTAATGTACGATCTATCAATGGTGAAACCCCCCGTGTCGGTAAACATCAGCCGGAGCCGTGATGCGGACCGGACAGTGCCGCTGCCTGCTTATGAGACCGACGGTGCTGCTGGCATGGATGTACGTGCCAATTTTCCGTTAGGTGAACGGGATAAGACCATTACGGTTGAGCCCGGTGAGCGCCAGCTCATTCCGACAGGCCTCATCATGGACATCCCAATTGGATACGAGATGCAGGTCCGTCCACGCTCAGGTTTGGCGCTTAAATCAGGTATTACCTTGGCAAATTCGCCGGGAACAATTGACAGTGATTATCGCGGCGAGATTGGGGTCATTTTGATTAACCTCAGCCTTGATGCGTTTCATGTGGTGCACGGTGACCGTGTAGCACAATTCGTATTCGCGCCTGTTACGCGATGCGTGTGGAAAGAGGTCGAGGATCATCCGGCCACTCTGCGTGGGGCAGGGGGCTTCGGTTCAACCGGAGTTTAGTAGTTTTAGGTGGGGGCGCCGCGCTGTGTGGTGTCTGAATTTGTGTAAGTGGAGTAAAGAATATGTTGCGTTTGTCTAAAAAATCCGTCTTGGCGTTGGAAGCCGTGCTGGATGTTGCATTTTATGCGCGTGTAAGCCCGGTCCAATCCCGCGAAATTACCGCACGCCAGGGCATACCTCATCGGTATCTTGAGCAGGTCATGCAGCGGCTCGCCCGAGACGGTGTTCTCAAGGGCGTACGTGGCCCGCGCGGAGGGTACATGCTCGCCCGTCCCGGACACGAAGTTACTGTCGGTGATATCGTACGGATCGTAAATGACGTTGATCCAGACGATGATGATACGGTTTCAATCTCCGAGTTGGCATCAAAGGTTGTAAGCCCTCTTTGGTCCGAGATTGAAGGCAATATTCTGAGGTGGTTTGACGACATAACAATCACTGATCTGTGCGACATGGCCGATCGTCGTGGCGTCTCGCCACAGTCCATGGTTCATAAAATGGCAGGTTAACATCATCCGGTCTCTTGAGTAGGCTCCATTAACCGCTATGGGGTCGACCAATGACTTTTTCTGATGATGAACTGGAACGCTACGCCCGCCACATCGTTCTTCGCGAAGTTGGCGGGCCCGGGCAGCGCAAACTATCAAATGCCCGGATTGCATGCATCGGGGCGGGAGGCCTTGGCTCACCTGCCCTGATGTATTTGGCCGCCGCGGGCGTAGGAACACTCGGCATTATCGATGATGACATAGTTAGCCTGTCCAATTTACAGCGACAGATCGTGCACAAGACAGGCGCCATCGGTCACCCAAAAACCAAGAGTGCACACGCGACACTTGGGCGGATCAATCCCAATGTCTTCGTGGACGAACACCAGTTGCGATTAACTAAAGATAATGCTGCAGACATCTTGCGGAGCTACGATCTGATTTTGGACGGATGCGACAACTTCAAAACCCGGTATTTGGTCAACGAGACCTGCGCAAAATTTCAGATCCCGCTCATCTCTGGGGCGATCACGCAATGGGAAGGTCAGCTAAGCCTCTTTGATCCCGCCAATGGCACGCCCTGCTATGCTTGTTTATTCCCTAATGAACCGGCAAAAGGTCTCTCACCGTCCTGTGCTGAAGCTGGGGTCATGGGCGCGCTTGCAGGAATTATCGGCTCCATGATGGCTTGCGAGGCGATTAAATATGTCGCCGGGGCAGGACAAACTTTGACAGGCGAGATATTGATCCACGACGCGCTTTGGGGCGAAAGTCGTAAGGTAAAGGTTACTCAAAATCCCAATTGTAAAATCTGTGCGAAATACGCTCAGCAGTAATTTGTAGAAATTTGGAACCGCAGATCTTAAACGATTAAAATCCGACCCGGTCGCTACCTTTAAGATCCAAAATCTTCCGTGCGTCATCGGGTGTGGCCACATCCAATCCCAACCCCTCAACAATCCCGCGTACGAGATGCACTTGCTCTGCGTTGCTTGATGCCATTTTTCCCGGCCCCACCCAAAGACTGTCCTCCAAACCAACACGAATATTGCCGCCCATGGCGGCAGCCTGTGCGGCAATGGCCATCTGGGAGCGACCCGCTCCCAAAACTGACCACACATAGTCTTCTCCAAACAGACGATCCGCAGTCCGTCTCATGTGCAAAACCTCTTCGGGATGGCCTCCGATCCCCCCCAGCAAACCAAATACGGTCTGAACAAACAAAGGCGGTTTCACCAAACCTTGGTCCAAAAAATACTTCAAATTGTGAAGATGGGCGGTATCGTAACACTCAAATTCAAACCGGGTGCCTGACCCTCCCAAAGTCTCCAGAACAAATGCTATATCCTCAAATGAGTTTCGGAAAACAATATCACGGTTACCCAAATGAGCCGCTTCCCAATCGTGCTCAAAAGACTTGAATCGATCAAGCATTCCAAACAAGCCAAAGTTCATGGACCCCATATTCAGCGATGCAACTTCGGGCTGATGCACCGCTGCGGGCCGCACTCTCTCATCAACTTTCATTTGGGGCGAGCCCCCTGTAGTCAAATTTAAAACAGCGTTGGTCCGCTGCTTTATGACGCCTAAAAACGGCGTGAAGGCCTCCGCTGATTGATCAGGCCGCCCATCTACCGGATCCCGCGCATGCAAATGCACGATCGCCGCCCCAGCCTCGGCGGCTTCAATCGCGGCATCAGCGATTTCCGAGGCTGTGACAGGCAAGGCCTTTGACATCGACGGTGTATGGATCGCCCCGGTGACAGCACATGTGATAATGACCTTACGCTTGACCGCCATTGCGCGCCCTCCCGATTTTCTCCAACATTGCATGATCCATACAGGGAGGGAACACCGATGGACCTAAATCTTGAAGGTCACCGCGTCATCGTAACAGCCGGAGCGTCTGGTATCGGCCTTAAGATCGCTGAAGCCTTTCGCGATGAAGGGGCAAATGTCTGGATTTGTGATCTGAACCCGACCAGTATTAGTGGTGTTAGCTCGGCAGTGTGTGACGTTGCCAACCGCAATCAAGTTGGTGATTTCTTTGGTACGGCTGTGGATGATTTGGGCGGTCTGGATTGCCTTGTGAACAATGCAGGCATTGCTGGCCCGACCGCCAATATTGAGGATATTGATCCCGCTGACTGGGATGAGTGCCTCACGGTCTGCCTGACCAGTCAGTTCAACTTCGCGCGGCTGGCCATGCCCTATCTTAAAGCTTCCTCCAACCCATCGATGGCCAACTTGTCCTCAATGGCGGGTCGCGTGGGCTTTGCGCAACGCACCGCTTACGCGGCAGCAAAATGGGGCGTTGTCGGGCTCACAAAATCCTTATCCATGGAAGGCGGCTCAAGCGGTGTCCGCGTCAATGCCATACTCCCAGGGTTGGTGGCCGGTGATCGCCAGAGGCGAGTTCTTTCGGCAAAGGCAGAAGCCAAGAACTTAAAGTTTTCTGAAATGGAGGCGCAGGCCTTTTCGTACACGTCAATCAAGGATTATGTTGAGCCCAACCAGATTGCGGACCAAATCGTTTATCTGGCAAGTGATCGAGCTCGGACGATTTCCGGCCAAGCCATTTCGGTCTGTGGCGATACACAAATGCTGGCCTAGCAACTAACTATTCTAGGGAACGCAACGTTCGACTAAGCGCCAATTTTATGGAGGCCAGTGTTCTATCCTGCGTAGGGTCTTAAGACTTCGTTCTCAACGACCCGCCGAAACAACACAATGCTCTTAGACGAGTGACGCGGATCATAAGTAAAGTTCTTTAGTTCCAGGGCGCGGAACAATTTTTGCACACCTTTAAGCCCCGTTACGTGGTCATGCAGCTCAAGATAAATGCGGGTAACATTGGACAAGTCCGCATCTTCGAACAGAAAGCTCTCGGCACCCTCAATGTCGCATACTATGAGGGATATTTCCTCATCTTTTATCAAGTCATTAAGGCTCTCTGTCGGAACACTAACGGTAGCCTGATAAGGATTTGGTCCTGCCGCGAGTGATCCCATCCAGAAATCCTGGCGAAGATAAAAGGTCATAGCGTCGATTGGCTCATTGGTCAGAACAGCATTGCGACGTTCGACCTTCTTTACACCGTTTACATGGTGAAGGCGTTCCATATATCCCATCAGGTTTGGATTGGCCTCGACCGCAATCACCTTGTCCACACTTGAGTGCCTGTCGAGAAGCGTGGAGATGAACCCAATCCCCGCCCCAATTTCCAAAACCCTATCACCCGGCTCGACGATGTGGGGAAGCTCAAGCGCTTCCTCCGCCTCAAAAGCGCCGGCTATGATCGCGTTTTCGATTGCAGGTGTAATGATCTCGGGTGCCACCGGAATAAGAACGCCATGCGTTTCATAATTCTCAACGGGAGCCTGCTCATCAAATGCTATCTCAATTCTTTCAACCATAGGTTTAGTTAACCACTATTGTTTCGCCTGTCCAGCGCTTTTCTCGGAACTACAGGCCACACAAATAGATCCACCTTACGGACTAAGATGCCGTGCCGTCTCGCCGTTGATTACGTTAAACAGTGAAGTTCAATTAGAGCATACGCTCTTCAAAAGGATGAATTTCTATTTTTTTTCAGGGGTTTATAATTTCAATTTATAGAAAAATTGAAATAGCGCTAAAGCATGCAAGCGCCGAAATACCACGCAAATATACACACCAATTTTATTTTGGGCTGCGTTTTGCCAAGATTCTCTGGAGTGTTCTACGATGCATGTTAAGGCGTCTCGCTGTCTCGGATACATTACGATCGCACAATTCATAAACACGCTGGATGTGTTCCCAGCGCACCCGATCCGCAGACATTGGATTATCGGGCGGAGGCGGTTTAACCTCTTCATTTGCGAGCAACGTATTCGTAATATCGTTCGCATCAGCTGGCTTGGATAGATAGTCCGTTGCGCCTATTTTTACCGCCGCGACGGCCGTCGCTATAGCACCATACCCGGTTAGGACGATAATCCGTGCCTCGGGTCGTTTCTCGCGGAGCGCCTCAACAATATCCAGCCCATTTCCATCTTCAAGACGCAAATCGACCACAGCATAGGCAGGCGTCTTGGCCGCAACAATCGAACGTCCCTGCGCAACGCTCTGCGCAATTAGGGGCTCAAAACCGCGCTTTTCCATAGCGCGCGCCAGTCTGCGCACAAACGGTTCGTCATCATCAACAAGAAGAAGCGTGTTGTCAGCGCCAATTTCTCTGAGTTGTCCCGGTTCCATATAGCCTTCTGCTCCTGCGTATACCTCAGCTTAAAGCAGAAGTTCTAAATGGGGAACTATCTTTAACGTAGTCCATTTTGATCCACGCGCACCCCATCAAATCTGGTCAACAAAACATCCAATCCGTTCCGCCATCTGTTCTGCCGGCAGATCGCGTCGGAAGACTTCAACCAACCCAATCTCCGGCTCCATCAAATAGGTCAGCGTGGAGTGATCCATCAAGTAGTCTTCGCCATCCCCGTTCTTGGAAAAGTAAACCCTGTAGGCCTTTGCCACATCGATGATTTGTTGCTCACTACCGGTCAGGCCAATCATGTCCTCGTCGAAATAATCTGTGAACTCCTTCATCACCTCAGGCGTATCTCGCATAGCGTCTACAGTGATGAAAAGATCACCGATGGGCTGTCCTCGGTCACGCAGGATGGTCGCCACCTCAGCGTTACGAACACCGTCCAAAGGACAGACATCTGGGCAGTAGCTGTATCCGAAATAAACCAAAGTTGGCCCTGTGATAACATCTTTCTCTGTCACTTCGACGCCGTTTTCATCCATGAGCGTAAAGGGGCCCCCGATGACATCGCCGATACCCGCAATATTCGTGGTTCGGCATTGCGCGAAGCGATCTCCACCCGGTGGGCGCATATACGCAAAAAAGAGTGTAGCCAGCAGCCCCAAGATGACCGCCAAGACACCTAGAGACGCGAACAGCTTCGCGCTGTATGGGATCGGTTTTCTCGCCATTGAAGATCTCTTTTCAAACTTGGTTGACCCTAATGTCATCTTGATCTCGAAAGTTTCAAGGGGTCAGACTGACGCAACAGCTTGGAGACGGCACGCTCCAGCTGTAAAAGCAACGTCATGAATGCAGTTTCTTCATCTTCGAATTCGCTGACCGTATCAAGCATCAGTCGGCCAAATTGGGTTCGCCTGCGCACTCTGGTGGCGCTCCGGTGGCTCGCAATTGGGGGTCAGATATCTGCCATCCTGATTGCCAGCACGGTTTTGGGTATCAATCTTCGATTAGATTTATGCGGACTGGCCATCGCGGCATCAATCGTTTTTAACATCGTAGCCCTGCTGAGCTATCCGGCGAATAAGCGGCTAAACGAAGTAAGTGTGACGCTGACACTGCTGTTCGACGTCACGCAGTTGATTATTTTACTTTATCTCACAGGCGGTTTGAGCAACCCGTTTTCGCTCCTGCTACTTGCTCCGGTCACGATTTCGGCAACGGCACTTACTTTGGCCTCCACGCTAATCGTCGGGACAGTGGCGATTGGGGCGATTACGATACTCGTGTTCAACTATGAGCCCCTCAACCTGATGGATGGCACCGTCATCGAGCTCCCAACGCTTCTGATAGCGGGGATGTGGTCATCACTGGTGATCGGGATTGTTTTTCTGGCCGGATATGCCCGCAGGATTACTGTCGATAACTTGTCCATGTCGCAGGCACTTTATGCCACCCAAATGGCCTTGGCCCGTGAGCAACAACTCACGGCGCTTGGCGGCGTTGTCGCGGCCGCAGCGCATGAATTGGGCACCCCTTTGGCCACCATAAAGTTAGTATCCACCGAGCTTGCCGAAGAATTGACAGATCGCACCGATTTATTGGAGGACGTTAATCTCATCAAATCGCAGTCAGAGAGATGCAGAGACATCCTTCGCGATATGGGAAGTGGGGGGCGTGATGATGCTTTGCTGCGCCACGCGCCGCTGTCTGCGGTCATCATGGAGGCGGCCCAACCCCACCTAAATCGCGGTAAGAACGTCATAGTCCGCATCGACGGCATCGCATCAAATTTGGAGCTGCCCGAGCAACCCCTTATCCCAAGGCACCCCGAGATTGTGCACGGTATCCGAAATCTTATCCAAAATGCGGTGGACTTCGCGCAACAGACCGTTTGGGTCGACATGACTTGGGACGAAGACACGATCTCGCTTACAATTGGGGATGACGGTGCAGGTTTCGCGCCCGATCTCGCTGGCCGTTTGGGTGAACCTTATGTAGGAACCCGCAAGCGTAATACCCAAAAAGACACGATCCGACCTGATTATGATGGAATGGGTTTGGGTCTTTTTATCGCGAAAACGCTTTTAGAAAGAACCGGCGCATCGTTACATTTTTCAAATGCCCCTGCATTGGACATTGATGCCAGCGACCGGGCTCAAACTCCGCAAGAACTCGCACAACCAAGTGGCGCAATTGTCGAGGTAAACTGGGAGCGCGATGGCTTGGTCAATGAAAACGACCCAACCCGCGAACCTCTGGGTCAAAATGAGTTAAACCTCCCCTAGGCCCAACCCGCAAATCCTTAATCTTTTGTTAATGTGATTACTCCTAATAACACTTAACAATTTGAAAGGTTCTCAAACATGGAGAGTGCGGGCACTCCCGATTTGATAGCTGCGGCTGTCGATCTGCATGTCGCGCAACTACTGGCTTTAGTGGTCGTTCTAAGTGTTTTGTCGGCACTTGCCACTCACTTATTCCTGCGAAAAACTAACAAAAGAGAACACCCCAACAACACAAGCGGCGTGGATTTTCTATCTGACCATTGCGTTTTCCTTTTCTCCGGCAAAGCGCTGACATTCGCAACCAGCGACGCCCATGCTTTGCTTCACTCAATTACCGGGGATGATGCCAGTTGGGACAAGCTGGAACGCCATTTTCAGGAACTGAGCCCCAATTTTTCCAAACACCTTGTCGCTCTTAACGAGCATGGGACCCCGTTTTTTGTCAGTACGAAGAATGAAGCCGGCGATTCTTACGAGGTAGAAGGACGCCCGCACCAGGGTTACGCGCTCGTTACAGTTTCCAAACTCAGTGCAGAGAAACGCGCGCACCAAAGAACTCAAACCCGTGATAACTCAGCCGTCGAAGAGACCGACAAAGTCGTGGAGCTCTTGGACGCCGCTCCGTGTCTTTTGTGGAGGCGCAAGGCCGATGGAACAATCCTTTGGGCGAACGATCAACTTTTGAAGATTGCAAATGTACAAACGCCCGGCCAAGCCCGAACCGCGTTGATGCTACCGCAATCACTGCTGCCACCAAATGAGGACACCAGTCTGGGCGCAGAAAGACGTGTGTCAATCAAGACCGGTTCTGAGGATGCGGAGCAATGGCTCAGAGTTCAAGAACAAGCAAACTCTGACGGTGACATTATCGGATTTGCCACAAGCGCGGACGACATCGTTAAAGTAGAGCTTACCTTAGGCCGATTTGTGGCCACATTGACCGAGAGCTTTGCGCATCTGTCAACCGGGTTGGCGATCTTTGATGCCGACCGGCGGCTTACAATCTTCAACCCGGCAATTGCTGACCTTGTTCAAATCGATCCCGGCTGGCTCGCGACCAGCCCCGGATTTCGCGAAGTTATGGACCGTATCCGCGAAGGCCAGATGATGCCCGAGCATAAAAACTCGCGCGAATGGAAGGCTCATATTCAAGACATCGAAACCAAGGCAGAGCAAGGCACATTGACAGAAAAATGGGTTCTGCCGTCTGGTCAAACCTTTAAGCTCACCGGCAGGCCACATCCGCATGGGGCCATTGCTTTGATGATAGAAGATATCTCGACTCACATCTCCCTTGAGACACAGTATAAATCCGAGATAGAGCAAAGCCGCGCGACGCTCGACTATCTGACAGAATCTGTAGCCGTTTTCGACACCACTGGTGCATTGGTTTATACAAACAGCGCCTTTGTGGAACTGTGGGGGTTTGACCCTCAGACGTCAAAACAACCGCCAAATATCGTCTCCATAACTGCAGATTGGAGTGCCGCCTGCTGCCCCACGCCCGTTTGGGGTGATCTGCGCGAATTCGTGACAGGTATCGACCAACGCGCCTCATGGACTGCAGATCTTGAACTCAAGGATGGCCGCTTGGTGCAGGCGGTCTTTGCTCCACTCCCTGACGGCTCCACCCTAACGACTTTCACAAAAACCAGACGATCCAGCCTCAATGATGGGCAAGTCAGCGGAAGACTTATCGCCCAGTCTCGGGCACACGATGCCGACATCTCGTTACTGGAACTTGCGATTGAGCACATGCGTGAAGCAGTCCAAATGCTCAACGTCGAACTTGGCGGAAAGAAAAATCTGGAAGCTGCACCCGATCAAAACACCGATCCGGTTCGGGAAGTGATGAATTACGCCGATCGTCTACTGTTATTGCGCAATGACCAAGCCAACCGCGATGTTGAAGCTACAGATTCTCTATCAGCCGATCTTCTCGCAATCATCGATGAAAAAGACGCCACACTCAGTCTATCTTGCGAAGACATTATTGAAGACGGACAACTCTCGGCGGGAATGAAGCGCCTGCTGATTAACATGATGCTGGTTGCACGCTCTTTGATCACACCACAGACCAATATCGACCTGTCAGTTGTGGCAATGGACGAAGGTCTTACAATTTCCTGCATGTTTAAAACAACTTTGGACGCGGGCGCAGACCCCGCAACCGCCGCTGGTCTGCCCTACCGGATCATGATGCGCTATATCGAAGAACAGGCCGGACATGGCGAGATTAGCCATCTCGATGAGCGTGGTTTTGTAAAAATTTCCTGTACAGTTCCAAAACCCACCACATCAGAAACCCAGTTACTTGTGGGATCGACAGCGCTCTAAGCGCGTGAGAATAGCAACTTGTATTCACCTATGTTTACTCTCAGATTGGGATCTAACCCTACCAGTCGGAGACGTCGTGCATTCCCGTTTAGTATTGGCATCAGAAGTAGAAACGCGGCATCTGGCGAAAGCTATGCTGCCTCACCTAAAGCCTGGAGATTGCTTGCTTCTAGAAGGCCCCGTGGGCGCAGGCAAATCAGCATTTGCGCGCGCATTGATCCAACAACAGATGGCACAGGACGGTACAGTTGAAGACGTCCCCTCTCCGACGTTTACATTGGTTCAAAACTACGAGACATCCCGCGGACCCTTTTGCCATGCTGATCTATACCGCCTGTCGGACAGTACCGAATTGATCGAGCTGGATTTCCCAGATGTTTTTGAAAGCGCAATTTGCCTGATCGAATGGCCTGCGCGATTGGGATCTTTAAAGCCTGAGCGACACCTTCTGGTAACACTCGATATTAGGGCAGAACCGGAAATGCGGAACATTACATTGCGCACCTTCGGCCAAGGGTGGGAATGGGTCCAAGAGCTAGAGGCAGCCACGCAATTTCCAACAAACGTTGCGTGACATGAGTTCGGCTTTTAGTCCCCATGATCATTCCGGTATTTTTGGAATACCGCCAGGCTGCGATTTCTCCGTCACCTTCCTGAACGGCCTCAAAGAACGCCTGAAGGACCACCCGCCCGAGGCTCTGGCTCAGGTGGAAATATACACCAACACGCAACGCGCAAAACGACGTTGGGAAGACCTTCTCATCGACGGCAATGCCGGACTGCTTCCACAAATTCGCGTCGTAACCGATATTGGCAACGATCCCATTCTTGGCGGACCAGTTGACCCAAATCAAACCGCACTTTTGACACGCCTAAACCTGATGCAGGCCGTCAAGATACTCTTGGAAAGCGGCGTTTCTCTTGCTCCACCTTCTGCCGCTTTTGAATTGGCAATTTCACTTCAGAAACTCCTTGATGAAATGGAAGGTGAAAACGTTGATCCTCGGGCACTTGAAAACCTCGACGTAGGTGAGCATTCCAATCATTGGCAAACAGCTCTTCGCTTCTTGCAGGTAATAGAGCAGACCGCTCTTGCCGCCGACATACCTGAATTAGGGTCAGACGCCCGACAACGAGATGCCACGGAAGCTTTGGCACAAAGATGGGCTAAAAATCCGCCTCAACATCCGGTCTTCGTTGCCGGTTCAACGGGTTCGCGAGGAACAACAGCCCGCCTGATGGAGGCGGTTCTGACGCTACCCAATGGTGGGATCATATTGCCGGGATTTGATTTTGACCTCGACCCGGACAGTTGGGAAAAACTCGCTAACCAAAAAGACGCGGCCACAGACCATCCGCAATACGGATTTAGACAATTGGCGGACCGTTTGGGCTTTGATTTTAACACAGTGAAAAATTGGGCGGACATAAGCCCGGTTGAGCCCGCCCGAAATTCTTTGATCTCGCTGGCCATGTGTCCCGCTCCGGTTACCGATCAATGGTTATCCAAGGGACCGGAACATATAGAGATGCTACCCAGATCCACCGGTAATCTACAACTCATGGAGGCCCCAAATGAGCGGTTTGAGGCAGCAGCCATTGCCTTGGCTCTGCGCGAGGCCGTCGAAGAAAACAAGCGCGCCGTTCTAATTACCCCGGATGCGACCCTGTCTCGCCGTGTCACCGCTGACCTTGAAAGATGGGGGATCGTACCCGATGACAGCGCCGGGGTTCCGTTGCGCTTTACACCGCCCGCGGTCTTCACTGATCTTGTCGTCCAAGCGGCCCAAGAGCAGTTAAGCACAACCGATTTTCTGGCCATTCTCAAACATCCGCTTTGCGCAACCGGCTGGGATCGCGGGAAACACCTTTCACTAACGCGGAAACTGGACGCGGAAAAATTGCGCGACATGGGTCCGGTCATTGATTGGAGCGCACTCAATGATTGGGCCTCAGGTGTTGAAGGCGCTTCTCTTTGGGTTGGTTGGCTCCGAAGTGTATTTGAGCGATTGACGGCAAACCCCCAGGCCACTCTCTTAGACCACATGACAACCCATAAGCTGGTCGCATCGCAATTGGTGTCAGGGCCACAGGATGGAACAGACGACGCGTTATGGGACAAAGCCGCAGGTCAAAAGATCGCAGAGGTGTTCGGGCAAATCTCACAAGAGAGCGATTTTGCCCCTCTCCTTTCACGGTATGAATACTCAAGTATTTTTCGCAATATTGTGGCGTCCGAGACCGTCCGTGAGGAGGGCTTTTTGCCCGACAAGCGGATTGCCATTTGGGGACAACTTGAGGCGCGCGTACAAGCCGCCGATCTGGTTATTCTTGGCGGATTGAACGAGGGAACATGGCCTAAACTGGCCCCGCCAGATCCGTGGCTCAGCCGGGATATGAGGCAAGTACTGGGTCTGCAATCACCTGAACGACGTATTGGTCTATCAGCTCATGACTTTCAACAAGCCATCGCGAACAGCCATGTGATCCTCAGCCGGGCTGAAAAGGAAAACAACACACCCACAGTGGCGTCGCGGTGGTTAACAAGATTGGAGAATTTGCTGCTCGGTCTGGGCGATGCCGGCAAACAGACCCTAAGCGACATGCGCGCGCGCGGCTCAAGTTACTTGCAACTGGCGCAAACAATTGACATGCCCGCTCAGGATACGCCCGCTGCGCCCCGTCCATGCCCAGCGCCACCACTCACCAGCAGACCGGAGAGGATATCTGTCACACAAGTAGAGCGGCTCATCCGGGATCCGTTTTCCATCTATGCCGGAAGCATTCTCAAACTAAGACCACTTTTTCCTATAGGCAGGTCAGCCGATGCACGCGATCGCGGTACCAGTTTCCACAAAGTTCTAGAAAATTTCGTCAGCGCCATTTCCAAAGGCGCACCGCCCAATGCGCGGGAGATATTTGATCAGATCGCAGATGAGACACTGGCCGAAGAGGTACCTTGGCCCTCGGAACGACGGCTTTGGCTGGGGCGCCTTTCGCGCATTGCGGACAGCTTCATAGAACGGGAAAGGGCGCGTCAGGCGCTAGGCGAACCACGTTTTCAGGAAATTTTGGGTGCAATCAAAATTCTGGATTTCTCCAGAGAACTCACACTATCGTGCAAGGCTGACCGGATCGATGTGGCAAAAGATGGGTCCATCGCCATCTACGACTATAAATCTAGCCTTCCTACGAAAACTCAGGAAAGACTGTTTTCAAAACAGCTTGAGCTGGAAGCTCACATGGCGATGCAAGGCGGGTTTGGGCCACTTGGCCGCGCCCGTGCTACGCGTCTTGAAATCATCGGCCTGTCCAAACCCAATGATTATATGGAACTTGATTGCGACCCCGATGTAATCGCTGAAATGTGGCTTGAATTCCTTAAAGTCATGGCTCATTTCGAAGACCCTCAAAATGGGTACGCCGCTCGCTTGCGCCCCATGCGCGCAGATCAATGGGGGGATTACGATCATTTAGCTCGGCGCGGTGAGTGGGAAGACAATGCCCCATTAACCACTAGGCAAGTCCCATGATCGCAGATGCCACAAAACTTCAAAACTTGGCCTCCCGGCCCGAAAGCTCTGCCTGGGTTTCTGCAAATGCCGGATCAGGCAAAACGAGAGTTCTAACAGACCGGGTTGCCCGGCTTCTGTTGGCCGGTAATCAGCCGCAAAAAATTCTGTGCCTGACCTATACCAAAGCCGCCGCCGCCGAGATGCAAAACCGGCTGTTCAAGCGTCTTGGCGAATGGGCAATGATGGACGATGCATCATTGCGCGCGGCCCTGACGATGGTTGGGGAGAACGGCGACCAATACGGCGTTGAGGCCCTTCGGCAGACAAGAACCCACTTTGCGCGCGCATTGGAAACACCCGGTGGGCTAAAGATTCAGACCATCCACGCGTTTTGCGCAGGTCTCTTGCGCCGATTTCCAGTGGAGGCGGGCATCTCCCCACAGTTTAGGGAAATGGAGGAAGGACAAACTGCCCTTCTTCGTGCGAGCATTCTGGACGATATGGCGCGGGCAGATGATCCAAAAGCGTTTGATGCGCTGGCCCGAAACCTGACCAATGAAGATGGGTTGGACCGACTGCTTCTCGATGTTTTGAAAAACCGAGACTTGTTCAACCAATTTGATCGGCACGTGTTGGCGGCAAAATTGGGGGTAGCGGCAGACGCAACCGCTTCAGATATCCAAACCGCCGCAATGACAGCCCTAAAAGAAGATATAAGCCAAGCGCTGATTAGCTATCTTGCGTCAAGTACCGTTGGGAAGGAAAAAACCGCTGGGCACGCTCTGGATATCGCAGTTAAAGCAGAGGCCGCTCAGGCATTGAATGCGCTGGAAGATGGCTTTCTAACCAAGGCAAAAACGCCACTCGCCAGCGGATTGCCGTCGGCAAATACAAAGAAAAATCAAAGTGACTTCGCCCAAGCCCTAGAACACATCAAAGAGACGGTATTTGAAGCCCGGCAGAAGGTTCTCGCTATTCGCGCCCTCAACCGTGCCCATGACCTGCATTTATTCGCGAAACCCTTCATTCAGAATTACGAGGCCGCAAAATCCGCTCAAAGTTTGCTCGACTTCGATGACCTCATTTACCGCACGCGAAATCTGCTTTCGACCCAAGACATGACCCAATGGGTGCTTTACCGGCTGGACAACGGGATTGACCATATTTTGGTGGATGAGGCACAGGACACATCGCCTATTCAATGGGACATTATCCAACATTTAAGCGAAGAATTTACGGCCGGACAAAGTGCATCACCAACCAACCGAACGCTTTTTGTCGTTGGGGACAAGAAGCAGTCAATCTTTGGGTTTCAGGGCGCCGACCCAGATGAATTTCATGCCAAAAAGGACGAGTTTGGAGCCCGCTTCTCAAACGCCTCAAAGAAGCTCGATACAATTGAGCTGCCGACATCGTTTCGAAGCGCAAAGCCCATCCTTGAGCTGGTGGATCAAGCCTTTCGCGATGATCAAGGCGCATTGGGTGGCCCGCCGGTGCATTTGGCGTTGGATGAAACACCGGGCCGGGTCGATCTGTGGCCATTTGAGAAGCCTTCGGGCGAAAAGAACAACCATCCTTGGTGGAGCCCGGTCGATACGATCCCAGATGAAAACCCGGTGCATGTACTGGCCTCCAAAATAGCACGCTATGTTAAAGATCTGATCGTCACCAAAACCTCGCTTCCCACCAAAGATGGCAGTAGGCCCATCCAGCCCGGTGATTTTTTGATCCTCGTGCGGTCCCGGACGCGGTTTTTCCATATCTTAATCGACCAACTCAAGAAAAATGACGTGCCCGTTGCCGGTGCCGACCGCATGAAAATCGGGGAGCAATTGGCGGTTCGCGACTTACTTTCGCTGTTGCGGTTTTTGGACAATGAGCTGGACGATCTATCATTGGCCGAAGCTCTGAGATCCCCGATATTCGGGCTGACCGAGGGCGAATTGTTCGAATGTGCTCATGGCAGGAAGGGCAGCTTATGGGACGCATTGCGCAAGAGCCGTCATACCAGCGCGATAGAGATGCTGGGGGACCTGCGTAAAAACGCGGACTTCATCCGTCCATACGAGCTGCTCAGCCGCATTTTGACATTTCAAGGGACGCGCGAACGCATGACTGCGCGCCTCGGTATGGAGTGCCAAGACGCCATTGACGAGCTGTTGTCCCAAACAATCGCGTTTGAGGCCGTTCAAGCCCCCACTTTGGGCGGATTTCTTCATTGGCTTTCCGTGCGTGACATCGAGATCAAACGCGATATGGATGCCGGCCGCAACGAAGTCAGGGTCATGACAGTCCATGGCGCAAAAGGCCTTGAAGCGCCCGTTGTGATGTTACCAGACACTACCGTGCTCAGCCCCGGCAACAAGAAGCCTCCAATTGGCGAGGTTGATGGTCAGGCCTTTTGGTCGCAATCCAAGGAAAACGAGCCACTTGCCTTGCAAGAGATTGATAAGGCGCGGGCCGAGCGAGACAAATACGAATATGCGCGGCTGCTCTATGTGGCGCTCACGCGGGCTGAAAACTGGCTTATTGTTGCTGGTGCCGGCCAAGAACATTCGGACCAACATCGGTGGTACACTCGGGTTGCCAATGCCATGACAGCTTTGGACGCCACACAAAACGGAGATGTATTGTCCCTCACCCACAACTGGCAGGGTGATCACATTGAGACGCCACAAACCGAAACGACCTCCCCCACCCACCCGAATTGGATGCGGGAAAAACCAAAAGCCCATCCCAAACCAATGGAGCCGATATCTCCATCGAAATTTGCGGGTCCGCATGCGCTTCCGGGTGATCATGATGATAATGGCACAAAGCGTGGTGATCTTATCCACCGGCTTTTGGAGGTTTTGCCAACTCAACCGGAACAGGAATGGGCCGATCTAACGGCCCAGCTTTGCACACCGGATTTCGATCCTACTGATATCCTTCAAGAAGTCGCGGGCGTGATCAACAACCCAGATCTGGCCAACTTGTTTGACCAACAGGCATTGGTCGAGGTCGCGATCACAGCGCAATTGGATGAGCGTGATGGGCAGGTCATGTCTGGACGTATCGACAGACTGGTTATATCCCCCGATCAAATCTTGGCTGTTGATTTTAAATCCAACCGTGTGATCCCGCCCGATGTTGCCAAAGTTCCCAAAGCAATTTTGGCCCAACAAGGCGCCTATGCCGCCGCTTTGCTGAAAATTTATCCCCAACATGAGATTAAAACAGCAATTGTTTGGACCAGAACTTCACAGCTTATGGCATTGCCGCACGATGACGTGATCGAAGCCCTCCGGTCTGCAACAACATCTTGACCAGACAAAGTCGGATACCTAGGTTGACGCTCTAAATATTGAAGTACCGACTGGAGCAAAGAAAATGGCCACCGTTAAAGTAACAGACGACACATTCGAGGCTGAAGTGAAAAACTCAGATATCCCTGTTGTCGTAGATTTTTGGGCAGAATGGTGCGGCCCATGCAAACAGATTGGCCCGGCTCTTGAAGAGCTTGCAGCCGAATATGATGGCCGTATCAAGATTGCTAAGGTCAATGTTGACGAAAACCCCAACTCGCCGTCGCAGTTTGGTGTTCGCGGCATTCCTGCTCTGTTCATGTTCAAAGGTGGCGAGGTCGTCTCAAACAAAACCGGCGCGGCACCCAAAGCGGCACTCCAAGGCTGGATTGAAGAAAGTCTCTAAGCTTGCGACAAAACCGAATTTTAAGCGGCGTCCGAAATTTTGGACGCCGTTTTTTGTTTGCCTGGTTGTTGGGCATTGCTGGTCTAGCCACAGCCACCGCAAATACGCGCGACCTTGAAGTGCTTTTCGGCACTTGGGGAAATGACCAACAATGTGCGGGTGAAATGATCAAAGAGGGCGGTACGCTGCGCGCCAAGCCGTTCATTTTAGGTCCCGAGTGGCTTAAGCATGGCGCGGCTTGGTGCCGTCTGGACTGGTTTCCCGCCCAAACGCAGCCAAGCCGCATTTTTGTGGCTGCTCGGGCCCTGTGCGGCGAGGATGCAGCCAGACCCTATGGGCTGGCATTTCTCTATGAGGTGCAAGACGGAATAGAGCAAATGACGTTATTTTGGGATGAGGTGCTGGTGAACGGCCCCTTGCCCAGATGCGCCTCATCCTAAAGGCGGTCACGTCACCCCACCTTTTGAGAGACCTAAACAAAGCGCTGCTCAATTGGACAGACAACCCAAAGCCGCTCCGCGTTAACCAAACTTAAACGCCGCTGCCTTCATGCCTTAACCAGCGTTGCAACAACTGGGAGTAAGACATGGTAGCACTTGCCTACACGGTGGCTTTTGAAGGTGTTGCCGCAAGATTGGTAGAAGTTCAGTGCGCTGTCGTGGCAGGGCTACCTGCATTCAACATTGTAGGGCTTCCCGATAAGGCAGTATCTGAGGCGCGCGAACGCGTGCGCGCGGCGATTACCGCGCTTGGTCTGGCGCTCCCTGCAAAACGGATCACCATCAACCTCAGTCCCGCAGATCTCCCAAAGGAGGGCTCCCATTTCGACCTGCCCATAGCGCTTGCATTGCTTGCAGCCATGAATGCCATTCCCGCTGATGAAGTGTCGCGACAAGTCGCACTAGGGGAACTTTCACTATCGGGCGATCTGGTGACCGTTTTAGGCACGCTTCCTGCTGCGCTTGCAGCTGCCGAGGCCGATCTTGGGCTAATTTGTCCATCTGATTGTGGTCAGGAAGCGGCTTGGGTTGGAGCGTGTCAGGTGACAGCACCCGTTTCCCTATTGGCGATCATGAACCATTTGAATGGCAAGGCGGTATTGCCCAACGCGGAACCCGGCCGGATTGAAGCGACGGGCTGTCCGCGCGACATGTCAGATGTAAAAGGACAAGAACGGGCCAAACGGGCTTTGGAAATATCTGCAGCGGGACGACATCACTACTTGATGATCGGTGCTCCGGGATCAGGTAAGTCGATGATGGCCCGTCGCCTGCCCGGCATTCTGCCACAACTCAGCGCCGAAGAAGCGTTAGAGACCTCAATGATCCACTCAGTGGCCGGGTTATTGGGAAAAGGCGGCATTTCTTATGCCCGACCGTTTATGAGCCCTCATCACACAGCCTCCATGCCCGCAATTGTTGGTGGTGGCCGAAACGCCAAACCCGGTGAAATTTCTCTGGCCCATCACGGCGTTCTGTTCATGGATGAATTTCCCGAGTTCCCTCGCGCCGTGCTCGAAACCCTTCGTCAACCATTGGAGACAGGAGATGTGGTCGTCAGCCGCGCCAATGCTCATGTGCGCTACCCGTGCAAATTCCTTCTTGTGGCTGCAGCCAACCCGTGCCGCTGCGGGCATATGGCCGATCCTGAACGGGCCTGCGCCCGCGTGCCCATTTGTGGCGAAGATTACTTAGGCCGGATTTCAGGGCCACTTATGGACCGATTTGACTTGCGCGTTGAAGTGCCGCCCGTCTCTCTGTCAGATTTGACCATCGATACACCCGCAGAAAGTTCGGCCACGATATCAATGCGAGTGGAAGCCGCACGAAAGGTTCAGCTTAACCGCTACAAGGGGCAAAACGGCATCCGTGTGAATGCCGACGTAGACGGGGAGGCATTGGATGAGGTTGCCACACCAGACGCGGAAGGCATCGATCTGTTGCACAAGGTGGCCGAGAAATACCGGTTAAGTGCGCGCGGGTATCACCGCATCCTCAGGGTCGCCCGCACGATAGCCGATCTGGATGGTTCAGCCGGGGTCAAACGCCCTCATGTCGCCGAAGCCGCCGGCTACCGCGTCACCTATGTGAATTAGCCTCGAACTGACCGTTCAAAAACGCAGCGATCGCCTCAACTGCTTCCGTTGCCTCTGGCACCCTGTCGTGGAAGGTCTGCCACACATGATAGGTGTGGTCCCAAGTTTGCACGGTAACATCAACATCGAACTCACGCAGCCGCTCTGCCATCCTGAGCGCATCATCAAACAGCACCTCTTTTTGGGAGACCTGAAGCAGCACCGGCGGCGCACCGTTAAAGCTGCCAAAGACCGGTGAGGCGCGTGGATCAGTGCCATCCGCGTCGCCCATATATCGCTCGGTCAGTTCATCGAACCGCTCCACGGGCAGCATCACCTCGGTGGCATTGTTCGACACAATCGTCTCAGAGGAATTCGTCACGTCTGTCCAAGGAGACAAGCCCACGACCGCGAAAGGCAGCGGGAGCTTGGCTTTACAAATCCCGTGCAAAAGTGCCAACGAAAGCCCGCCGCCAGCGCTATCCCCGGCAATGGCAATCTGGGTATAGCCCTTCTCCAACAGCGCAACGTAGCAGGCCATCGCATCTTCATAAGCCGCTGGAAACTTGGCTTTGGTCGACAATCTGTAATCAGGGACAAATGTGGTCAATTCCGTCGACTGCGCAATTCGTGCAGCCAACTTTCGGTGCGTTTCCGGAGATCCAAGAGAATAGGCCCCACCATGAAAATACAACAGCGCCGATCTAGGCTTGGTGCTCTTAGGATGAGCCACAACAGTTGGCACTTCAAAGCTATCCGACGCCAAGGTCGTCTCGGAATACGACACTCCAGGCACTTCGGCAAAAAGCTTCGATTGCTTTAACAGCCGCGCATGAGCCAC
This sequence comes from uncultured Paracoccaceae bacterium, assembly GCA_937920555.1. Taxonomy (GTDB): domain Bacteria; phylum Pseudomonadota; class Alphaproteobacteria; order Rhodobacterales; family Rhodobacteraceae; genus CAKZTM01. The sequence continues at coordinate 64,596 of CAKZTM010000030.1, forward strand.
GGCGGGTTCAGAGATTTTCGCCAAAGCTGGCCGCTCGAACGTTTTCAGCAACCAGTTCAAAATACTAAGCTGAATGGACATATTAAACCCGCGCCTCGATGGCTTCCCAAATTTTTCCAGCTACATTTATACCGTCAAAACGCTCCAACTCCTGAATGCCGGTAGGCGAAGTCACGTTGATCTCTGTCAGCCAACCGCCGATCACATCAATTCCGACAAACACCTGACCTTTCTCTCGCAACAAAGGTCCGATGGCCGCACATATCTCGCGGTCCCGCTCAGTAAGCTCTACCTTTTCGGGCCGCCCGCCCACATGCATGTTCGAACGGGTCTCGCCTTTGGCGGGCACGCGGTTGATGGCACCCACTGGCTCTCCATCCACCAAAATCACACGCTTGTCGCCCTTCGAGACGTCCGGCAAAAACTTTTGCGCAATCAGTGGCTCACGATTGATGCCGGCAAAAAGCTCATGGAGCGAATTGAGATTGCGGTCGTCAGGTCCAAGGCGGAACACACCGGCCCCGCCATTGCCGTAAAGTGGCTTCAAAATGATGTCTCCATGCACCGCTTTGAATGATTTCAGTGTCTCCAAGTCCCGCGCAATCATCGTGGGCGGCGTCAAATCTTGAAAGTTAAGCACCAACAGCTTCTCGGGATAGTTACGCACCCAGAACGGATCATTGACCACGAGGGTCTTGGGATGAATGAAGTCCAAAAGATGCGTGGTGGTGATGTAGGACATATCAAACGGCGGGTCTTGGCGGAGCCACACAACATCCCAGTCGGCCAAATCAATGATCTGCTCATCTTCCAAGGAAAAGTGGTTTCCAACTTCGCGCCGAAGCGTCAAGGGCCAACCCTTGGCCGTCACGCGACCATCGCTGAACGCAATCTTGTCAGGCGTGTAATAGAACAACTCATGACCCCGCGCCTGCGCTTCCTCAGCAATCCGAAACGTGCTGTCAGCATTAATATCGATGGGTTCGATCGGGTCCATCTGTATGGCAACTTTCAGGGCCATGCTCATCCTCACTCTTAGAATATCGGCGCGTTCTCAATGATCTCGCAGACGCCTGATCGGTCTATCAGGGCGGCGTCGAAACGCAAGTCCGTGGAGGGGGGAAGCCCCCGCGCGCTCACGAAGAGTTCAGCTGAGGCCATGATCCGCATCCATTGGTCCGCGCTGATCGCATGTGCAGCCGCGTCTCTTGTGCGTCGCGCCTTGACCTCAACGAATATGAGCGTTTCAGCATTTTGTAAGATCAGATCGATCTCTCCGGCCTCCGAGCGCCAGCGCTTTGCCAGAACTTTGCAGCCGCGCTCGGTGTAATACCGCTCGGCAATGTCTTCGGCCGCCAATCCACCAAGATAGGTCGAACGGCTCATGACCGGTTCAGCTCCAAAGCACGGTTATAAGCTGTCTTTCGGGGTAGCCCAAGCGCCTGAGCTACGGCTGATGCGGCGTCTTTGACCTTCATGGTCTGGAGCGCCACCGCCAGCGCTTCATCTAGATCGGCCTCGCTGATATCCTTTGCAATCGGCGGGCCAAGAACAATCACAACTTCGCCCTTGAGCGGCATATCAGCCTCTCGCCTTGCGGAAACCTCCGCCAATGAGCCGCGTAAGACCTGCTCAAACCGCTTGGTCAGCTCACGGCAGATCGCGACCGAACGCTCTGGCCCGTAAACATCGATCATCGCGGCCAAACACTTATCAAGCCGCTTGGGAGATTCGTAAAAAACCAGCGTTGCCGGAACGGTCTCTAAGTCCCGCAAAAACTGGCTGCGGGCACCGGCTTTTGGCGGTGGAAAGCCCGCAAACATGAATTTGTCAGTCGGAAGCCCGGAAATTGCCAAGGCCGCAAGCAACGCTGACGCCCCCGGCGCAGAGGTCACAGGCAAGTCCGCCTCAATCACCGCACGGGCCAGCGAAAACCCGGGATCCGCCACCATCGGAGTACCTGCATCTGAAACATAAGCCACCGACTTGCCCTCAGTGATAGCCTTAAGGACGCGCGGACGTTGAGCGGCACCATTGTGGTCGTGATACGGAATTAACGGACGATCCAACAGCTTAATGCCGTGAATATCCATCAATTTGCGGGTATTTCGGGTATCTTCCGCCGCGATCATATCAACAGAGGTCAACAAATCTATCGCCCGTAACGTGAGGTCACGCGCAGCCCCAATGGGGGTTGAAACAATGTAAAGTCCCGGAGTGATGGGCGTGTCAGTCACGAGATAGCAGCCCTTTTGCGCGTGTTTATTCGTTTACTTCATATCGTTGGAACTTTAGTCTTATGTCCAACGCAATAAACGAGACTTCTCTTTAACTTGGGCGAGGACGTATGGCTACCACAGTGAGAAATTTCTTCCAATTCTTCCGGATGGCCGGGTTGATGTTCGCAGCACTCCTTGTGGCTGCCTGTGATCAAACCGTTGGCTTTGGCGCCTCCTCCACGCGCTCTGTTGATGCTACCGAAACCGTGAAAGTTGCCCTCTTGGTGCCGCTGAACTCGGGCCGCTCGGAACTGGATTTCCTAGGGAATTCGCTGATCAACGCCGCCCGCTTGGCCAATAATGACCTCACGGACGTTAATTTGGACATTTCGGTTTATCCAACCGGTGGCGATGCGGGAACTGCCACCGCGGCGGCACAACAAGCCGTCAACGAGGGTGCGCAAATTTTTGTGGGGCCGCTTTTCTCAACCACAGCCGCGGCTGTTGCCCCGATTGCAGCCCAAAATGGCATTTCTGTCCTCAGCTTTTCCAACAACACTCAGGTCGCTGGAAACAATCTCTACCTTTTGGGTGTCACTTTCGAATCTATCGCAGACCGGGTGGTCGGCCATGCGGTCTCAAACGGCCAAGTTAACATCGCCGTCATTCACTCCGCAGATCCCGCAGGCACGGCGGGATTGAACGCATCCACGCGAGCAATTTCCAAGTTTGGCGCAAACTTTGTCGGCGCCTTCCCCTATGAGCTTTCGCCCGCTGGAATTTCCACATCTGCGCCAACGATTGCCCGGCAAGTGAACGCCGCCGGTGCCACAGCCGTTGTTCTCACCGATGATCCCGGCGCGGGCTTGGTGTTTTTGACACCCGTTCTTGCAAGTGCCGGTCTCAATTCCAAATCCACAAAATTTCTGGGTCTGACAAAATGGAACGTGCCCGCGCAGGCCGCATCTACCCCCAGCATGCAAAGCGGTGTTTTTGCAGCCGCCGATCCCCGCTTATATGGCCAATTTGAAACCCGCTACACGGCCACATACGGCTCAGCACCCCACAACTTGGCCGGACTGGCCTATGACGGCGTCGCGGCCATTGGCGCGATGGTAAAGTCCGCAAGAGCGTCCGGTAGCAGCGCACTTACCCGCGACCAAATCACGAGCCCGACCGGCTTTGCCGGCGTCAACGGTGTATTCCGTTTTAGAAATGACGGTGGAAATGACCGCGGACTGGCATTGCTGCAACTTCGTGACGGCCAAGCTGTCGTGATCGAAAACGCCCCACGCAGCTTCGGCGCGTCGGGAAGCTAAGTAAGGACTTCCCCTTATGACAAGAACGGTTGAACCGGGCGCGGAAAGTGATGCGCCCGGTTCTTTTTCTCTCGATGAGGGCAGGTTGGTTGCAGCCATGGCTGAGGCAAGCGCCAATGCCGATGACCCGGACACCCAAAAGCAGGCCATAGCAGACGTCCTGAAAGAGGAACTTCAAAAGGCCACGGACCGCGTCTCTGCCAGGTTTACAGATGACCCCTCGACAGTGGTTGAAACGCTGAAATCCTATACCGAATTAGCCGAGGTGACTGTACGCGCTATCGTGACAACGGTGACCCTACACCTCCACCGCGCGCCCATTCCCACGACTTCCGAGAATATGAGCGTGGTCTTTGTGGGCGGCTCTGGGCGATCGGAAATGGCTCCGTTTTCCGACATCGATTTGCTGTTCTTGACCCCTTACAAGAAATCTCCGTGGGTTGAGAACGTTCTTGAAACCGTTCTCCACATCCTTTGGCTTCTGAAACTCAAGGTCGGATATTCGGTCAGAACGGTTGGTGAGTGCCTCAGGCTTGCCAAAGAAGATATCACCATCCGCACGAACCTGTTGGAAATGCGCTTTCTGATGGGCGACGCGGAACTAGCAAGCGAGCTCGAAACGCGCCTTTGGGACGAAATTTTCACTTCAACTGGACCGGAGTTCGTAGAGGCCAAACTGGACGAGAGAGCGCAACGTCACAAACGTCAGGGCGGGTCACGGTATTTGGTCGAGCCAAATGTAAAAGAGGGCAAAGGCGGCCTGCGCGATCTGCAAACGCTGTTTTGGATCACCAAATATCTGCACCAGTCCAAAACCATGTCGGAACTGGTCCAGTTAGAGGTTTTAAGCGCTGATGAATACCGGCTGTTTCACGAAGCAGAGATGTTTCTTTGGACCGTCCGCTGCCAAATGCACTTGATCACTGGGCGCGCCACAGAGAAATTGACCTTTGATCTGCAAGTCGAAGTATCCGCCGCACTTGGGTTTACCGACGCTGGCGGCATGCGCGGCGTTGAGCGGTTCATGCAGCAGTATTTCAGACATGCGAAACACGTGGGCGAAATCACCCGTATTATTCTTGTCGATCTTGAAGAAAAGCACGTTAAGCAGCGCCCATCCTTGAGCATGACTTTGCGAAACGCGTTGTCTTTGGTGCGCGATACCACTGCCGCTGGCTTCAAAGAGGTCAACGGCCGCTTGGCGATCGCTGATCCGGCAGTCTTTTTGGCCGATCCGCTGAATATTATGCGCCTGTTCAAAGAGGCGATGCGGTGCGGGCTATTTCTCCATCCCAAAGCCATGCGGCTTGTGGCATCCAATTTGTATCTTATCGATGATAATTTGCGCAAAAGCCCCGAGGCCGGCGAGATTTTTCTGGCCCTTCTCACGGACCGGGAAAACCCCGAACGTGGTTTGCGGCGCATGAATGAGCTGGGCGTTCTTGGTGCCTATATGCCGGAATTTGAAAACATCGTCGCGATGATGCAGTTCAACATGTATCACCACTATACGGTTGATGAGCATACCATTCATTGTGTTTCGATCCTCAATCAAATCGAGCAACAGGAATTGACCGAAGATCTACCTGTTGCATCAGAAATCTTGGAAAAGGGCATCAACCGGCGTGTGCTCTATGTCGCGCTATTGTTGCATGATATTGGAAAAGGACGGCCAGAACCGCACGAGGAAATCGGCGCAAAGCTCGCAAAGAAAATCTGCAAGCGATTGGGTATGGATCCAGCCGAAACCGAGACCGTCGTGTGGTTGGTGCGACACCATCTTTTGATGTCCGATGTGGCGCAAAAACGCGATATTTCCGACCCGCGCACTGTGCGGGACTTTGCCGAACTGGTGCGAACCACCACGAACCTTAAATTGCTTACAGTTCTGACCGTATGTGACATCCGCGGGGTCGGGCCGGATCGTTGGAACAACTGGAAAGCCGTTTTGATACGCCAGTTGTACAGCCTGACGATGGACCATCTTAACGAGGGCACGGAGGCGACCTCCAAGAGCCGCAAGGAGCGCACGGACGAAGCCAAGGCTCTCTTTACCAAGCGTGCGAGACACCTTTCCGGGGATGATTTGGCGGACGAGCTGACACGGCATTATGCCGGATTTTGGCTTGGCACCGACATCCGCGCTCAATTGGTAATGTCCAAGCTCAGCCGTGACGTGAAAAGCGGGGATATTCTCAGCGATATTCAAATGGACAAATCACGCGATGCGACGCGCGCCTGTTTCTCCATGCTTGACCATCCGGGGATATTCTCGCGTCTGACCGGTGCCTTGGCCATTGCTGGGGCTAACATCGTCGATGCGCGCACCTATACCACCCGTGACGGCGTCGCCACATCCGTGTTCTGGCTTCAAGACATTGCGGGCAAGCCATATGAGAAATCACGATTGGGTCGACTTCGCAAAGTGATCGCCGAGATTTTGGGCGGGGAACGGGTCGCCCACCAGGTTTTGGAAGAGAAATACAAACCCAAGAAACGTGAGCGGCCATTCGTTGTGCCAACCACCATCTCGATCGATAATGAAGGGTCTGAGATTTTTACCATCATTGAGGTGGATACCCGTGATCGTCCGGGCCTTTTGCATGATCTGACACGTACGATTGCATCTGCGAACCTGACCATAAGCTCGGCAATCATTGCCACTTACGGCAATCAGGTCGTTGATACATTCTATGTCAAAGACCTGTTCGGTCACAAAATCCACACCAAACGCAAGCAAGATGCTGTCGCTGACAAGCTGCGCGAGGCCATCAAAATACGTCAACTGCCCACAGTAGAACCGGTCAAGAAATGACCCGTACCATACGCCTGCTGCCATCCTTTTTGACCGTAGGTGTCTGGACGCTTCTAAGCCGGGTTCTGGGCTTCGTGCGCGACATCTTTATCGCTGGATTTCTCGGCTCCGGTCCAGTGGCCGAGGCGTTTCTGATCGCCTTCTCTCTGCCCAATATGTTTCGCCGCTTTTTCGCCGAGGGCGCGTTCAACATGGCCTTTGTTCCCATGTTCTCCAAGAAGGTAGAAGCAGGCGAAGGGGCGAAGGAATTCGCCACCGATGCCCTATCGGGTCTAGCCGGAATTCTCGTTATTTTTACGGTACTTGCGCAAATTGCGATGCCCTGGCTAGTGCTAGCAATGGCATCGGGGTTCCAAGGCGATGAGCGGTTTGATCTGGCCGTATATTTCGGCAGGGTAGCATTTCCCTATATTTTGTTCATCTCTTTGGCCGCATTGCTGAGCGGTGTCTTGAACGCGCTGGGGCGGTTCGCGGCGGCGGCGGCGGCGCCGGTATTGCTTAACCTTATCTTTATTTCGGCCATGGGCCTTGGGTATCTGGCCGGATGGGACGTCGTATCAACCCTTGTCTGGGCAGTTCCGGTGGCCGGTATTGCGCAGCTGATACTGGTGTGGATAGCAGCCAGCCGCGCGGGTATGAGATTGATCCCCAGACGCCCCAAAATGACACCCGAACTCAAACGTCTTGCGATCATCGCGGGCCCTGCCGCACTTGCAGGCGGCGTGGTGCAGATCAACCTTCTGGTGGGACGTCAGGTCGCCTCATTCTTTGATGGAGCCATCGCTTGGCTTAACTACGCGGACCGGCTTTACCAACTGCCCTTGGGACTTGTGGGCGTGGCGATCGGTGTGGTGCTGTTGCCCGACCTGTCACGACGCCTGCAAGCGGGAGACACCCAAGGCGGGCGCGATGCGTTCAACCGCGCCACCGAGTTTTCATTGGCGCTGACATTGCCTGCGGCCGTGGCCCTGATTGTGGTGCCCTTGCCGCTGGTCTCGGTCCTGTTTGAACGTGGTGCGTTTAGCCAAAACGACAGTATTTCAACGGCTTACGCTGTTGCCATCTACGGGCTTGGCCTTCCCGCCTTTGTGCTTCTAAAAACCGTCACACCGCTTTACTTCGCCCGAGAAGACACAAAAACGCCGTTCAAATTCGCGCTCGTCTCCATGCTGGTGAATGTCGTAATCGCCGTCGGACTGGCTGGCATCATGGGATATCTGGCCGCCGCTTTGGGCACAACTTTGGCCGCTTGGGCAAATTTCTGGCTGCTGTGGCGCGGCACAAAATCAATGGATGGAGCGGCTGCAATCGACGCCAGATTGGCGAAGGCAGCGCCGAGAATACTGGCGGCCTCAATCATCATGGGAGCGGCAATCTGGGGCATTTCAGCGCTGATAGAACCGCATTTTTCCGGTGGTTTGAGATATGTGGCGCTGATCGGAATGGTGGCCGTTGGCGGGGCCGTTTACGCGGTCACTGTCGTGCTTCTGGGAGGGCTCAGCCCGGCCCAACTCAAGGGCGCTTTCAAACGGTCATAACGGCGTTAACTTTTACCAAAACGCAGAGTCACAAAGTGTATGACTTTTGTATGACTCCTGTATGACAAAATGTCATATCCGGCCAATCGTTAACCCAGCGCGCGGTAAAAAACGGCGGATTTGACCTCTGAAGCCCCGACCCATGACCGGAGCTTCGCTTTTTGTCTGCTTGGGTCTAGCCCGCGAGGCCAGCCAGTTTTTCCATCATGCTGTCCACAATTGGCTGCAAAATCGCGCCAGCGCCGGAGGCTTCAATGGCACTATCGATCATCGGCTGGATGGTCGCCATGGCCGTTGACACGATCCCTGCGAACGGTGCTTTGGCCGCTTCCGGCAATTGCCCTGCCAGCCCGGTGATCTCATCGAGTTGCGCATTGACGCCTTCGAGCTGCGGCAGAGCGGCCTGCGCGCTATCGGCATCGGTAATCCCGCCCACGGTCGATTTCAACGTGTCCATGGCGGAGCCAAACTGATCACCCACATTGACGTCGCCGACGCTCATATCAACGCCGCCGGTCACGTCGGTCATTTCGGGGGCTGAATTGCCGGTCAAAAAGTACCAAGCAAGGCCCAGCAGGACGACCGCGCCAATCACCCATTTCATCATACCCCCGGATTTGGGCATCTCGGGTGCTGACATCTCGGGCGCATAGCCCGCTGCGGCTTCGGCCATTCCGGCCATCTCAGGCATTTTGATCCCGTCCAACAGACCGGTGCTGCCCAGCATTGGAGCAAAATCGGTTGGAACAGCGCGTGCGATATTTTCCTTTTGGCCGGACAGGAAGCTGGCCAGACCATCCGCATCGAGCCCTTGATCATTCACCTGCTCTTGCAAGGAGCCCAACGCCACCGGACCCACAAGACCCAAAAGCGAGTTTGTCTCAGCCTCACCGGCACCGCCATATTTGCCAAGCGCGCCTGACAAAGCGCCAACGGCGTTGCCGCCCAAAAGCTCGGTCAGCATGTTGGAGCCTGTGCTTGCCACATCCGCAGCACCCGGGCCGTCAAGGATGGCTTCAAGGCCAGACGGGCTGCCCACATTTGGTGATTTGATCATATTCAAGAGCGCACTGGCGCCAGAACCGCTGGAGGCTTTGCCCACAAGTGCCGCCAAGATACTTGGCAATGCTGCCGAAATAAGTTTGGTGGCGACCGAATTATTTATTCCCAGCATGGAGGCGGCTTTATTTGCCACCACCGGCCCTAGATAGGTCATAGCCATTTTTGCGATATTCATTTTGGTGCTCCTTTTGAGTTGCCGCCAGTATATGGGGGAAAGGGGTTAGGTCAAACTGTACAGTTTTATGTTGTACAAATGCGGTGGTAATTGGCTCATGGCGGTCATTATTTGCCCGCTATATTTGCTCTATTTGCGCTTAATTTGTTTGGGTCGGTTTTATCGTTGCCTCAGCCGATCCATGGCGCGGCGGATACCGCCGGGCGACAGCACCACCGAGAGCGCAAATCCTGCGGCAAATCCGAACAGGTCGGCAATCCAGTCATTGCCGCCTCCGCCAATGAGTTTGAAGACCAGTTGCAGGACCACCAGGATTGCGATCAACTGGAACGCTTTCAGGCGGTTTTCTCCGGCCTGTTCATAGGCGGTCAGCAAAAACCATGTATAGGCGCCGATCAGTCCGTAAATGGCCGGGTATGCGCCGATGAGTACGCCTTGTCCGTCCACCGCCAGAGCGTAGCCCAGCGCGCCGATGCCGGCGCTGCCAAAGAAGATGATCAGGACCGCAGCGGTGGCGTAGCGTTCGGCGACGAATTTGCCCATGGCCAGCAGCAGGACGGCACCGAAAACGGCGTGCATCGCCTCGTAGTGGATGAACGGGTAGGTGACAAAGCGCCAGATGCCGTCCACAGGGTATGTGGCGTTGCGCAGCATCCACTCGAAGAACCTGTCGGAAAAGCCGAATGTGCTGATGAGGGTTCCGCGCAGGCTTTCGGTGGGGACGTTTGGCAGCAGGCCAGCCCCCTGCATTTGGCTGGCGATCTCTACCAGTGCGATGATGACCACCAGTATGACCACAACGGGGGGTATGGAATTGAAGGGCGATGCGTTGTGGTTTGGATCATGCATGGCGCGTGTTTAGAGGCTGTCGGGTGAAAAAGAAACCGTTATGGGTGTTGGGTGTCAGGCGTCTCTTTGGGTTGGGGTGTGGCTAGGGGTTTGCCCCCATGCGCCGCAGCCGCATCATCGCGACAATGCCCATCACCGGGCCTATGGCCAGAGCTGCCAGTACCACCGGCCAGCCAAGCAGGTCTGCGACAATGGGTGTGATTTGTACGGTGACGATGGTGAGTGCAAAGCCCAGCGCTGTTTGCAGTGTCATCAGGCTGCCGGTTTGATCGGGAGGGGCGGCGTCAGCGACAAGGGCTGAAAACAGTGCTGAATCGGGGACAATCGAAATGCCCCAGAGGATGAAAATGACAAAGCTGAGCCAAACCGGACCGCCAAAGGTCAGGGCCGCCAGTACAGCGCAGCTGCCGCTGATCGCCATGGAAATTGCCGCGACCTCGGCTTTGCCGAACCGGTCTGCCAGATAACCTGCGGCCACGCACATAGGCCCGCCTGCGCCAATGGCCAGAAACGCCGTCAACGTGGCGAAGCTTTGTGCATCCCCTTGGGGCATTGCAACCGTGTAGGATGCGAGGGCGATGGCCGCGATCCACGCCCACATGGCGTAGAGCTCCCACATGTGGCCCAGATAGCCGATATAGGCGAGGCGCACGCGGCGGTTCGTCCATGCCTCGACCATGACTTGCGGGTTAAAGCGCGCCGCTTTGGTGTAATGCGGGCCCAAAGCCGCCAGCAAGACAAGCAGTCCCGCAATGATCGAGGCCAATGTGGCCACCACAACAATCACCCGCCAGTTTGCCCCACCCACAAAGACGAACATATGCGGGAGGGCCGATCCCAAGGTCAGCGCCCCCACAAGCGCGCCCACAAGAAAACCGCGATCTTTCTTGCCCCAACTCACAGCGATCTTCATCCCCACCGGATAGACCCCCGCCAGACACACTCCGGTGGCAAAACGCGCGGCAATCGCCACGTTCCCGCCGGGTGTCACGGCAGCCAGCGACAGATTGATCAACCCCGCTGCAATGGCTGTAAGCGCAAAGAGCCGCCTTGGATCATAGCGATCAGACAGCCCGAATATGGCCGAAACCAATGCGCCGATGACAAACCCTGCCTGCACAGCGCTGGACAAGGCCGCTTGACGCGCCTCGCTCAGGGTGACTTCGGCCAGCATATCCGGCAGGATCGCGGAGGACAAAAACCACAGCGACAGGGCTGCCACTTCGGCGACCAAAAGGATCAGAAGGGATTGAACTTTCAAGGCGTCACATCACTTGGCAAGGGCGCTCTGCGCAAATCGCATATGGCCGGTTTTGATCCAGATTTTCGCACCCTCAGGCCCGGCGGTTGCCTGAAGTTTGCCCCCCGTGGGCACCCTCAACCATGCATGTTGGTCAAGCGTGTCGGGACCATCGGCGAAACTGCCCTCCAGCACCAACAATTCCGCACCACCGGGCAGGTCTGTTGTAACCTGTGTGCCCGGCGCCCACTCCACGACACGAACCTCCTCGCGGTCATCACGGTAAAGCGGAATTTCCTGCACGCCCGGTTCGGCCGGTATGGGGTTCATTAAATCGAAGCGCATGCGCACATGGTTGCGATCCTGAGGTTCAAACTGCCACAGTTTGACGAAAATCACGCAGCCTTTGTCCGAGCCCGGTGTATGGCTTGAGGTCGGCGGATTGCGAATATACGAGCCTGCGGGGAAATCGCCGTGTTCGTCCTGAAACACGCCGCTGAGCACAATAAACTCTTCGCCGCCCGTATGCACATGGGCCGAGAATTTACTGTCAGGATCATAGGACACGATGCTGGTTGCATGTCCGGTTTCAGCGCCCACGCGGTCGAGCATGCGGCGTTTGACGCCCTTCATCCGCGTCTCTACCCATTCGATCTGGTTGGTGTGCAGCACCACCCTCTGAGAGAAATCCGCATTGATCTTCATAATCAGGCTCCAAATACCGTGCCAGGTCATTCCAAAGGCATTTCCCGCGCCGTTGCAATATACCAAAGGCACACATAATCTTGAACGGTCCCGGATAGGAACCAGCCGATGATCACCGAGCTTGTCGATCTTGTCGCCCAAATTCCCCATGGTGCCAGTGTGGCGGTGCCTGCCAATCGCAGTGGTCCCGCAATTGCCGCGACCCGTGCGATGATCCGGGCCGGTCTTCGGGATCTGCATGTGATCGGTGTACCCACATCGGGTTTGCAGGCGGATTTACTCATTGGTGCAGGATGTGTGGCGGTGGTGGAGAGTGCCGGTGTCACGCTGGACGAGTTTGGCCAAGCGCCGCGTTTTGTGGCGGCTGTCAAGGCGGGGGATATAGCACTGAAGGACAGCACATGCCCTGCGCTTATCTCGGCGGTTCAAGCCGGAGAGAAGGGCATTCCGTTCATCCCCATACGCGGGTTAATCGGGTCTGATCTGTTGCGCCACCGGCCCGATTACCGTGTTGTCGACAATCCCATGGAGGCCGGTGACCCCATCGTTGTTGTGCCCGCGATCCGTCCTGATGTGGCGCTGTTTCACGCCCCTTTGGGCGACCGGAACGGCAATGTTTGGATCGGCAAGTCGCGCGAGTTGATGACCATGGCGCATGCGGCCCGCAAGACGCTGGTCACCGTGGAGGCCCTAAGCGAGGATGATCTTTTGGCCGATCCCAAACACGGGCCGGCGACGATCCCGGCGCATTACATTGATGCGGTCGTTCATGTGGAAAACGGTTGTTGGCCGATCGGGCTTAGTGGTCACCGGTTGACCGATGCGTCTGCCATGACCCGCTACGCGCATATGGCAAAGACGGATGCGGGCTTTGAGGAGTATCTGAGCCTTGCGCCGATGGCTGCTGAATAGATGGAGTACAGCCGCGAAGAGTTGTTGATCTGTACCATTGCCCACATGTTGGACGGTGTGGATCATGTGGCGGTGGGTGTGGCGTCGCCCATTCCCGGTGCAGCGGCGATGCTGCAACATGCGCTGGGCGGTGTTGGGCGTGTGACGGTGCTCAACAGTCGCCACGCACAGGCCATTACGGACGGGGCAACCGAGCTTTTTGACATGGCCGCTCAAGGGCGCATCGGCGCGTTTTTCCTTAGCGGTGGGCAAATAGACGGGCAAGGGAATATCAATCTGATCGGTATCGGGGATTATCCTGATTTGGATGTTCGGTGGTCCGGGTCTTTTGGGTCGGCCATGCTCTATTATCTAGTGCCTCGGGTGATTTTGTTTCGTGAGGAGCACACGCGGCGCACTCTGGTCGAGGCGGTGGATTTCATTACCGCGCCCGGCACATCAGACGGTATCCACCGGCCCGGCGGGCCTTATGGGTTGGTCACCAATCTGTGCGTTTTTGATTTTGACAAGGCGGTGGGGGGCTTCCGGTTGGCCTCACTTCATCCCGGCGTCACGCTGGAGGAGGTTCACGACAATACCGGTTTTGTCTTTGCGCAGCCCGAGGTCGTGCGGACGACGCCACACCCGCGCCCGTGCGATTTGGAGCAGTTGCGCGGTGCGGTCGGCTTGCGTGTGGCCGATCCCTATCCCAGCTTTGCGGGCCGCGTTTGGGGTATTTCGCAGCCTAAAGAGTTTTGCTTTTAACTTGAGGCACAAGGCGTCACGTAGCGCGTTGAACTCTTAGATTTCAGGGAGCTTTGGGTGGTTCCGGGTTTAAGGCGGAAAGCTCTTTTGAAGCTGCGCCAAAACCGCCTCGGACACCTCAAGCGCCCCTTCGATGAAGCCGCCAAATTCAGTGCCCATCTCGGTCGATCCAAAATGCAGTCGGCCCTGCCACATATCGGTCATGGCGGCAGGCTGACCGTAAGCCGGATGGGCATGGACCGGCTGTTGGTCCAGAAGGGTTGCGGTATGGGGGTCAAACGCCCAATCCTTGATGAGCAAGGCGCGCGGCTCGGACGCTTTTGGCCCGAACAGCCGGACCAGTTGTGCCAGTGTTGCGGCGCGGATTGCGGCCTTGTCCCTGCGCGACGCTGCCGCCACGCCCATGAAGCCGAAAATGGCGTAAGGTCCGCCGTTCGCAGGCGAGGCGTCATGCAGTTCCATCAGCGGGCCCAAGCGGCTCATAGCGTCGCCGGACAGGCCGTCTTCGCGCCAAAAGGGTGTATCATACACGGCCACTGCCTTGGCATGCGCCGCCATCCATGTGGGGATCGCTTGCATCGCTTGGGTGGTTTGCGCATCAAGCGCGGGCTCATAGGTCATCGTTGCTGCCACCCGCGGCGGCAGCGCCAGTACCGCGTGATTGCCCGAGACCGTCATCGGCGCACCCATGCCAGAGGCTTTGATGGTGATCCCGTCCTTGGTTTTGCGCAGCTCGGTCACAGGCGTGTTCACATGCAGCGCGTCGGCCGGTAACGCGCCGACCAGAGCGCCGATCACCGCGCCAAAGCCGCCCGCGATCCGCCAAGAGCCTTCCATGGACGCATAACCGCGCCCGCGCTGAACCCGGCCGCTCTCATCCTCATAGATCAAAGCGCCGGTCGAAAATTGCTCAAACGGCGCAAGACCAAGAGCGTCGATCAAAGCGGCAACGCGCGGCTGCCCCGGCCAGAACCAAGCAGGGCCCATATCAAAGGATGCAGCGCCAACGGTCTGAGAAAGAATGCGTCCGCCAAACCTGTTTCGGGCGTCCAACACCACAAAGGACCGCCCCGCCTCATGAAGCCCGCGCGCCAGATTAAGGCCCGCAAGCCCACCGCCCACAATTATGATATCTGTGTTCAAATGCTTCATATTATACCGCCCGGGCGGTTCAAGCGGCAACCAAAGGGCTACCGTCACCCTTGCATGACTTGTGCGCATCCAAAAACAAATGCAACAGTAATTCCATGACCGCAGATCGATCTCAAAACTACCTTCTGGATCCGGCACAGCGACCGGCCCCGGTCAAGTGGTGGACCCCCAACGTACCAGCCGAGGAGCTGGCAAAGCTGCGCGCGCCCATCGACGGGCCTGCATTGCGCAATTTTGCACTCTGGCTCGCCCTTTTGGGTGCCACCGGTGCGGCGGCCTGGGCCAGTTACGGCACATGGTGGATGATCCCCGCTTTTTTGGCCTATGGCACGCTTTATTCGTCGTCAGATGCGCGGTCCCACGAGCTGAACCATGGCACAGTTTTCAAGTCCAAACGGCTCAACACATTCTGGTTCCATGTCACCAGTTTCATGACATTGCGGGAAGGATATCTTTGGCGCTACAGCCACACACGCCATCACACGCACACTATCGTGGTGGGCGCGGACCCTGAAATTCAGGTGTCCCGTCCGGCGGATTTATTGGTGATCCTTGCAGATTTTTTCTACCTGTATAGCGGCCCCCATGAGATGAAACGGATCGCCCGCAACGCGCTTTTCGGCCTTGATCCCGAGACCCGGGCATTTGTGCCACAACGGGCATGGGCGCGGCTTGTGCGGTCCAGTCGAATTCATCTGGCCCTATGGGTTGTCATTTTGGGATTGAGCGTGATCACGTTGTCCTTTTTGCCAGTGCTGCTGGTTCTAGGGCCGCGATTTTACGCAGGCTGGCATCACCAGTTGATGGGTCTGACCCAGCATGCAGGTCTGGCCGAAGACACCAGCGATCACCGCGAGAACACCCGAACGGTTCTGACAAATCCGGTCTTTGCGTTTTTGTACATGAACATGAATTACCATCTGGAGCATCACGTCTCGCCGACGCTGCCCTATCATGCATTGCCGCGCTTTCATGAGCTGATCAAGGCCGAGTGCCCACCGCCTTATCCCAGCGTTCTTTCTGCCTATCGCGAGATGATACCGACCTTGTGGCGGCAGGCCTTTGGCGACCCTGACGCGCATATCACCCGCCCCATTCCCACCTAAAGGACCGCGATTATGAGTGCTGAAATTCCATTCTCCCTTGTTGGCATCGATCATGTGGTCTTTTTGGTCGATGACATGGATAAAGCGCTGGCGTTTTATCACGGCGTTCTGGGCTGTCAGTCAGGCTATTCCTATCCCGCTTTAGGGATGGAGCAGGTTTGGGCCGGGGCCGCCTTGATTGTGCTTTGGGACACCACCCATCCGGGGGCCAAATCCGCTATTCCCCCGGTGTCCGGTGGTCGGAATGTCGATCATGTGTGCATTGCCACCAGCCCGTTTGATCACGACGCATTGCGGGCTCATATGAAAGCGCACGGGGTCGATATTGAATTGGAGGCATTTCACGGCGGCGCACGCGGTATGGGCGACAGTTTTTACATCCGCGATCCGTTTGGAAACAAGCTTGAGATCAAAGGCCCCGCGGTTTATCCCGACGGCACGATTGGGGATTGAGCCAAAAGCGCGCAGGCACAAAAATGGTCTGGCCTTAGACCGGATGTGTTGTGTAACGAAGGGCCAGTTTTCAAAAGTGACAGCGGGGGTATCTTTGGCTTATACCAGCCCCTATGAATTTTCGAGTTGACCCGTCATAAAATCGTCCAGATTGACCACCAAGAGCATTTTTAAACCTAAACAGGAGTATCCCGTGCCTCATAAACCGCTTCTTTCGACCGTTATCGTTGGCGCAGCGCTTGCAACTACAACGCCTGCGTTTGCCGACTTTACCCCGACAGAAGCGTTGGAGCGTTATTTTGACTCTGCTGAGGCATTTGGGTCGACCGTATCAGTTGAGCTGAAAGAGGGGCTTGCAGGCACGGTTCGATGGACCGGTATCACTGTTACAGACACAAAATCCGGGTCCACAACAACCATCGACTGGATGGAAGCAAGTCCAATCGACGAAGACACGGTGAAGGTTTTGTTCGGCCCCAAACTGGCTGTTCAAGGCAAGGACTTGGACGGGGCCGATGCCATTTCGTTGGAAATGGAAATGATCGATCATCAAACCATTATGTCGGAGACCGGATCGCTTACGAATATGGAGTTCACCGGCGAGCGTCTGCATTTGTTCACGACCACCAGCGACGCCGAGATGCCGTTGTCGATGGAAATGATCTTTGAAGATCTCAGCGGGAATTACGCTATTGATGGCGAAACCAACGCGTCGGGGGCGGCCAAGACCGGGGCCGTGTCGGTGACTTACGGGATTGATGAGGACGGCATGTCGCTTTCCTCCACAACTCAACTTGCCTCGACAGAGGTGTCTTTTGACGCGGATTTGCCCCAATCGGGCGAATTTGACGGTTACCTGACCGGTGCGCAAAACGCGACAATGACCTATGCGTTCAACGATGCCACATCCCAGACAAGTTTTCAGGGTGAGGACGGCAGCAGCGGATCCATCGCCTCCGTCATTGCACTTTCTGCAGGCACATTGACCGTTCAGGATGGGGCTTTTGCCCTTCTGGGTGAGGCGCAAGATATCTCATACAAAGTGCAACCACCAATGCCCGGCTTTCCTGAAATGGCCGCAACAATGAAATCCGCCACGGCAAATATGAGCCTGACGGTCGGTGCGGCCGGTGAGTTGGCTCCGATGGCTATGGCCATGACGTTGGAGGACTTGGAGCTGGGTGAAAGCGTTTGGGCGATGTTCGATCCCTCAGGTGCAATCCCAAGAACCCCTGCAACCTTGCGTCTTGATCTGGGCGCGGAAGCGCTCTGGCTAACAGATGATTTTGAAGCCGCGATGACCAATGGTGAACCGCCCTTGATGCCGCAATCGCTGGTTCTGCGCGACCTCTACCTGACGCTTGGCGGCGCCTCGGTCTCGGCCAATGGCGAAGGCATCCTCTCGGCTCAAACCGGCCTGCCTAGCGGGACCGCACAAGTGGAACTCAAAGGCGTTTTGACACTGATCCAAACCCTGTCGGAAATCGGCATCGTGCCTGTCCCGCAAGCGATGATGGCCCAAGGCATGCTGCCGCAATTCACCCGCCCGGGCGGTGATGGCTCCGATCACATGATCTCGGACATTGAGGCAATGCCAGACGGCTCAATCTTTGTGAACGGCACCCGGATAAAATAAACCGAATGGGCGGACATAGCGCCGCCCTTTCAATGTTCCAAAAATATCCCCCGCCGGGAGGCAAACGCATCTGCGGGACGCAGATGCAAAAATCGCGTGGCGCGGAACGCGCCTCAATGTGACACCAAAAGCGCCGCCACTTGCATTTCCAAAGACTCACCGCTATATCCCCATCAACAGCGTGAGAGTGGCTTCCAAACCCACCCTCCACCGAAGTTTCCGCACGGGCCGCTGGCCCGTTTTTTCGTTTTTAGGGACTATCTCGCACCAATGAGCGACCTCATCGCAAAAGCCCCCATGGATCAGCGTCTGGCTGAAATCGTAACCCCGGTCATTGAAGGCTTGGGGTATGAGCTGGTGCGCCTGCGCTATATGGGTGGCAAAACAAAAGTCCTGCAAATCATGGCCGACAAGCCAGATGGCGGGATCGAGGTCGATGATTGCGCCAAAATCTCCCGCGATGTCTCCGCCCATTTGGACGTGGAAGACCCGATCGCAGATGAATATGCGCTTGAAGTGTCCTCGCCGGGAATTGACCGGCCGCTTACACGCCTCAAAGATTTTGAGGCTTGGGACGGCTACGAGGTGAAGCTGGAAACCTCCGAGCTGATCGACGGGCGCAAACGCTTCAGAGGCGTGCTGCGCGGCACCCAAGACGGGGAAATACTTGTCGAGATCGCCGAGGGAACCGTTGGATTGCAATTTGACTGGCTGGTCGATGCCAAGCTGGTCCTAACTGATGAATTGGTGGCTGAGAGTTTACGCGGCCGCAAAATACCACCGCTCGATGAGAGCCTTTTTGATGATATCGAAAAAGAGGATGACACCGATATGAACGAGACATTGTCATGAGCACAACCAGTGCAAACCGTCTGGAGCTTTTGCAAATCGCTGACGCTGTTGCGCGCGAAAAGCTGATTGATCCTGTCCTTGTGATTGAAGCGATGGAAGAGAGTTTGGCGAAGGCCGCACGCTCTCGGTATGGCGCTGAGTACGATATTCGCGCCAAGATCGACCGTCAAAATGGTGCTTTGCTTATGACCCGTGTGCGCACGGTTGTCGAAGAAGTTGAAAACACGTTCACCGAAGTCAATATTGAAGATGCCGGCGCATTTCTCAAAGACCCTGAATTGGGCGCCGAGATTGTGGACGAACTGCCGCCAATGGATTTTGGCCGGATCGCCGCGCAATCGGCCAAGCAGGTTATCACACAAAAGGTGCGCGAAGCCGAGCGTGAGCGTCAATACGAGGAATTCAAGGACCGTGTCGGTGAGATCATCAATGGTGTGGTCAAGCGGGTTGAATACGGCAATGTCATCGTTGATGTAGGTCGGGGCGAGGGCATTTTGCGCCGCGACCAGCTGATCCCGCGCGAGACCATGCGCAATGGTGAGCGCGTCCGCGCCTTTATCCGCGAGGTTCGCTCCGAGACCCGCGGCCCGCAGATTTTCTTGTCGCGCACTGCGCCCGAATTCATGTCGGCTTTGTTCAAGATGGAAGTGCCCGAGATTTACGATGGTATCATCGAGGTGAAAGCCGTGGCGCGCGATCCCGGCTCACGGGCGAAAATCGGCGTTATCTCCTATGATAACTCCATTGATCCTGTGGGGGCTTGCGTTGGTATGCGCGGCAGCCGTGTCCAGGCGGTGGTCAATGAGCTTCAGGGCGAGAAGATCGACATTATTCCTTGGAATGAGGACATGCCCACCTTCTTGGTGAACGCGCTTCAGCCTGCTGAGGTGACCAAGGTTGTTCTTGATGAGGATGCCGAGCGGATCGAGGTTGTAGTGCCTGATGATCAATTGTCGCTGGCCATTGGCCGTCGCGGCCAGAATGTGCGTCTTGCCAGCCAGCTTACCGGGCTGGACATCGACATTATGACTGATGCGGAAGAATCTGAGCGTCGTCAGAAGGAATTCCACGAGCGGTCCACCTTGTTTATGGAGCAGTTGGATGTTGATGAGATGGTGGCGCAGCTTCTTGTCTCGGAGGGGTTTGCAACACTCGAAGAGGTTGCTTACGTGGAAGTTGACGAATTGACCGGCATTGACGGTTTCGACGACGACACGGCCAAAGAACTTCAGGCTCGTGCCATTGATTGCTTGGATGCGCTCAACAAGAAAGCCATCGAGGATGCCAAGGCTTTGGGTGCTGAGGATGCGTTGTTCGAGTTTGAGGGTCTGACCCCGAAAATGATCTTTGCATTGGCGCAAGACGGTGTGAAATCTTTGGAAGATTTCGCAACCTGTGCCGATTGGGAGCTTGCAGGCGGTTACACGACCGTTGACGGCAAGCGGGTCAAGGATGATGGCGTTCTGGAGCCCTTCGATG
Organism: uncultured Paracoccaceae bacterium; assembly: GCA_937920555.1. GTDB lineage: Bacteria > Pseudomonadota > Alphaproteobacteria > Rhodobacterales > Rhodobacteraceae > CAKZTM01. Next base: position 84,852 of record CAKZTM010000030.1, read on the forward strand.
TGGGTCTGGAAGAAGCACAGCACATGGTCATGACAGCTCGCGCGCAATTGGGCTGGGTTGATCTTGAGGAAATTGCGGCAGAGGCAGAGGCCGCAGAAGCGGCAGCCGCCGCTGAGGCTGACGGCGAACCAGAGGAGGCAGGCGCTTAACCGCGTCTGAATGCGATGACCAGAGGCGGTCGAACAAAGGAACACGACGGACCACAGCGCACTTGTGTTGTGACCCGCCAGTCTGCCGACAAGGCGGAACTGGTGCGTTTTGTGGTGGGCCCCGACGTCTCCATCGTGCCTGATATTGCCGGGAAGCTTCCGGGGCGCGGCATTTACGTCGCTCCGGACCGTGCGGCGATCGACAAGGCTGTCGCCAAGGGATTGTTCAACCGAGCCGCCAAGATGCAAGTCACCACTGCCAAGAACCTGGCGGATATTGTGGCTGATCTGCTGCGCGCCCGGCTTATGCAATCTTTGGCTTTGGCGCGCAAAGCAGGTCAGGCCATCGCCGGATTCGAAAAGGTCAAAGCGCTTCTTGTTTCTCAAGAGGCCGTGGCTCTTTTTCAGGCCTCTGACGGTTCTGAGGCGATGAAATCCAAGCTCCGCCCACCCAATGGGCCGGATTCCTATGCGGAATGCCTCTCAGGCGCTGAATTGGGCGTGGCCTTTGGCCGCGATACTGTGATACATGCGGCCCTAACAAGGGGCGGATTAGCTGATCTATGTCTTGTAGATGCCAGACGGCTGCGCGGTTTATACGCGCCGGAGGCTATCAATTCATGACCCGGGCCAGCGCACACACTTCAAACTTCTTGACGGTATAAAGGTTATTTGACGAATGAGTGATAACAAAGGGAACGACGGTAAGGGCAAAACGCTTGGTCTACGCGGTGGCGGGACTGAGAAAAGCCATGTGCGTCAGAGTTTCTCTCATGGGCGATCCAAATCCGTCGTAGTTGAGACCAAACGCAAGCGGGTGATTGTACCAAAAGCAGGCAGCGCAAAGCCTGGTGCATCTGCGCCAAGCCAAACCCGCCCCGGTGAAACCGCCAGCACGACAAATGCGGAGATGGCACGTCGTCTCAAGGCACTTGAGAGCGCTCAGGCGTCTGAGGCGGAACGCAAGGCCCGCGTCGAGGAAGCTGCCGCCAAGCGCGAAGCCGAACGGGAAGCCGCCCGCACGGAAAAAGAGCAAAAAGAGCGTGAAGTTGCAGAGCGCGCGGAGCGTAAAGCAGCCGAGGAAGCTGCCAAAAAGCGCGAAGCGGAAGCGTCAAAGAAAGCGGCACCTGCTGCAAAAGATCCGGTCGATGCGGCACCTCCACCGCCACGCACAGAAGGCGAAGTGTCCCGTCCGGCCAAGCAATTTGGTGCGGCCCGCGAGCCTGCACGCCCACCGCAGGACGACAAAAAGGCAGCGCGGCCCAAAGGTGGCGATGATCGTCGTCGCTCCGGCAAGCTGACCATTAGCCAAGCCACGGGTGCCGATGGCGGCCGCCAGCGGTCCATGGCCTCTATCCGCCGTCGTCAGGAGCGTGAAAAGCGCAAGTTGATGGGTGGTGGAGCAGCCCGCGAGAAGGTCATGCGCGATGTGCAGGTGCCTGAGACTATTTTGGTTCAGGAGCTTGCCAACCGTATGGCCGAGCGTGTGGCCGATGTGGTCAAATCGCTGATGAACATGGGCATTATGGCGACCCAAAACGAAGTGATCGACGCGGATACCGCACAAATCGTGGTAGAAGAGTTCGGCCACAAGGTTGTGCGTGTCTCTGACGCGGATGTTGAGGATGTGATTGTATCTGTGGATGAGGATGAGGCCGATCTTGAGCCGCGTCCGCCCGTGATCACCATCATGGGCCATGTGGACCACGGTAAAACCTCGCTTCTGGATGCGATCCGCAAAACCAATGTGGTTTCCGGCGAGGCGGGTGGGATCACCCAGCATATCGGCGCGTATCAGATCACCTCTGAGGCGGGTACACTTCTGACCTTCCTCGACACACCGGGTCACGCGGCGTTTACGTCAATGCGTGAACGTGGTGCGCAGGTTACTGATATCGTGATCCTAGTGGTTGCCGCTGATGACAGTGTCATGCCGCAAACCATCGAGGCGATCGCCCACGCGAAAGCCGCAGAAGTGCCCATGATTGTGGCGATCAACAAGATCGATCGTCCCGGCGCAGATGTGAACAAGGTGCGCACTGAGCTTCTTCAGCACGAGGTTATCGTCGAGGCCATGTCCGGTGATGTTTTGGACGTTGAAGTATCGGCCATTGAGGGTACCGGGCTTGAGACGCTGATCGAGAATATCGGTCTGCAAGCTGAGCTTTTGGAGCTTAAAGCCAATCCAAAGCGTGCGGCTGAAGGTGCGGTCATTGAGGCCAAGCTGGATACAGGTCGTGGGCCCGTTGCCACGGTTCTGGTTCAAAAAGGAACATTGCGCACAGGCGACATCTTTGTGGTCGGCGAGCAGTGGGGTAAGGTCCGCGCGCTCATCGATGATCAGGGCGACCGCGTTAAGGAAGCCGGTCCATCGGTTCCTGTGGAGGTTCTTGGCCTCAACGGAACGCCTGAGGCCGGTGACGTTCTCAACGTGGTTCCTGATGAAGCCAAAGCCCGCGAGATTGCCGATTACCGTGCGCAGGTCACCAAGGACAAAAAGGCCGCATCCGGGGCGGGAACGACGCTCGATCAGCTATTGGCCAATGCCAAGGCCGATGAAAGCGTGTCCGAGTTGCCGATTTTGGTGAAATCCGACGTTCAAGGTTCTGCCGAGGCGATTGTGCAAGCGATGGAGAAAGTTGGAAACGACGAAGTGCGTGTTAAGGTTCTGCACTCCGGCGTGGGCGCGATCACCGAAAGCGATGTGACGCTGGCCGGTGCCTCTGGTGCGCCAATTATCGGCTTTAACGTTCGGGCCAATGCGCCGGCGCGCGAAGCGGCCAACCAAAAGGGCGTGGAAATCCGTTACTACTCGGTAATCTACGATCTTGTGGACGACATCAAAGCGGCCGCATCTGGACTTCTGAGCCCAGAGGTCAAGGAAACCTTCATCGGTTACGCGAAGATCAAAGAGGTCTTCAAGATCACTGGCGCTGGTAAAATCGCGGGTTGTGAAGTCACCGAAGGTGTCGCCCGTCGTGATGCCGGTGTGCGTCTGTTGCGCGACGATGTTGTGATCCACGAAGGCAAGCTCAAGACCCTCAAGCGCTTCAAGGACGAGGTTAAAGAGGTTCAGGGCGGTCAGGAATGCGGCATGGCGTTCGAGAACTACGACGACATTCGCCCTGACGACGTGATCGAGATTTTCGAGCGCGAAGAAGTCGAACGCAATCTTGCGTAACGGTGACCCTTGAGAAATCAAAAAGGCCGGGCAGGGGTGCCCGGCCTTTTTCGTTTCAGGATTTGCGGCCCACAGGCGGTCCTGCAAAAACCTTGTCTTCGACTCTGACGGCAATATTGCCATCGGGCAGGTCTTTCACAAAGATGCCCTGAACCGATACGCATGTGCCCAGTGTGATTGTCCGCAGCATGGTCTCTCCCTCCCCAGAAAGTTACCAAAGGCTAGCGCACAATCAGAAGGATACCAATCCTTTGTTTCCGATGTCAGAGCCAATCCCGTAGAACGGGAATAAGCGGGATATCAGCGGCAGGCATCGGGTAGTCGCGCAGCGCATTGGCGCGCACCCATTTCAAGGCTTGCCCTTCTCGGGATTGCGGTGTGCCTTCCCATTTGCGACAGGCAAAGAGCGGCATCAGCAGATGAAAATCATCGTAGGAGTGGCTCGCGAAGGTCAGCGGTGCCAGACAGGATGCCCATGTGTTGATGCCCAGTTCTTCTTCCAGCTCGCGGATCAGCGCGACTTCGGGGGTCTCACCCGCCTCCACCTTGCCGCCCGGAAATTCCCACAGGCCGGCCATGGATTTGCCCGGTGGCCGCTGGGCGATCAACACGCGCCCATCAGGGTCGATCAGGGCGACGGCGCTGACCAGAACGGTTTTCAAGACCTGTAGTCCGCGTTGATTGTGATGTAGCCATGGGTCAGGTCACAGGTCCAGACGGTTGCCTTGCCGCCGCCCAATCCAAGGTCCACACCGATCACGATGGTCTCGCCCTTCATATGGGCAGCAGCTTCTTCTTCGGAATAGTCGGGGCTGCGCCAGCCGTCTTTGGCCACCTGCACGTCCCCAAAGCGGATCGACAGCAGGTCGCGATCTGCCGCTGCGCCGGATTTTCCGACCGCCATGACAACACGACCCCAATTGGGGTCTTCGCCCGCAATGGCGGTTTTGATCAGCGGTGAATTGGCAATCGACATCGCGTGCTGTTTTGCGTCCGCGTCAGACGCAGCCCCCGTCACGGCGATTTCCACGAACTTGGTCGCGCCTTCACCGTCTTTCACAACCAGATGTGCCAGTTCCTGCATCACGCCGTGCAGCGCATCCAGAAACGCCACACTCTCGGAGGCATCCACCCCCGACGCGCCCGTCGCCCCTACGATCAGGCTGTCCGATGTCGACGTATCGCTGTCCACAGTGATGCAGTTGAACGTCGTATCGGTGTGCGCCGTGACCATGGATTGCAGTGCTGATTGTCCGACTGCCGCGTCGGTAAAGATGTAGACCAGCATCGTCGCCATGTCGGGCGCGATCATGCCAGAGCCTTTGGCGATGCCCGCGATGGTCACAGGCGTGCCGTTCACCTCGACACTGGCCGACGCGCCCTTGGCAAAAGTGTCGGTGGTCATGATTGCCTGCGCTGCGTCTTTGATGCCGTCTGCGGAAAGCCCCGCGTTCAACTGGCCCAGAACATCCACGATGCGGTCATGGGGCAGCGGTTCGCCAATGACCCCTGTCGATGAGGTGAACACGCGCGCTTGCGGGATGCCGCAGGTTGCGGCCACAGCCTTGGTGATCGCCTCAACCGAGGCAACACCGTTCTTGCCTGTAAAGGCATTGGCATTGCCCGAGTTCACCAAGATGGCCGCGCCGGCATCTGACGCGCCGCCCAGCTTTGCCTGACAATCCAGCACCGGTGCCGCGCGCGTGGCGGACCGCGTGAAAGTCCCTGCCACGGTGCTGCCGGGGACAAGCACTGCCAGCATCACATCATCGCGGCCTTGATATTTGACGCCCGCCGCATGGGTGGCAAAGCGCACGCCTTCCACAACCGGCAGATCAGGAAAGCGCGCAGGCGCCAGCGGAGAGACGGGGGCGGGTTTGCCCATGGGTCACTCCAACCAGTCGGTGTTTTTCAACACGGAAGGATCGATGCTTTCGGAGGCGGTCTTGTCCACGTCAGCAGCAGCGGTCACTTCTTCGATGCTGGCCTGCACCTTGGTCTGGCGGACTTGCATTTCCAGTTCCTCGCGGACTGTTTCCAGTTCGGGTGCGGCGGTTGAGCGTGTCTCGTTAAGGATAATCACGTGCCAGCCGAACTGTGTCTCGACAGGTTCGGAAATCTCGCCTGCCTTGAGCAATGTGACGGCCTCTTCAAAGGCGGGAACCATCATGCCTTTGCCGAACCACCCCAATGATCCGCCACCGGGACCGGAGGGGCCAGTGGATTTCTCGCGCGCGGTGGCGGCAAAATCAGCACCGCCGTCCAGATCGGCCTTGATGGCGTCCGCTTCTTCCTTGGTCTCAACCAGAATATGCGAGGCGTTGAATTCGGGCTCGGCTTCGACATTGCTGTATTGCGCGTCATAGGCCGCCTGAAGTTCCTCTGGCGACACTGCGTTAGCCATGATGCCTTCAACAACTTCGCCTGCGGTGATGGAACGTCTTTCATTCTCAAGCGACAGCGTGGCGCGGGCAGGCAATTCGCCGTCGAACGTATCGGCAAGGGCGGTTTGCTGGATCAGCTGGTCCAGAATACCAGTGAACAAGACCTCATCCGGCAGCTGTTGATACTGTTCTGGCAAGGTGGCGCGGGCAACGATCATATGGCCCAGCGTGATGTCTGTGCCGTTGACTGTGGCCACAACCGTATCCCGGGTGGGCGCGTCCTGTGCTGCAACAGGCAGGGCCAGACAAGCGGCAAGTGCCAAAGGTGCCAGAAAAGTGAGGGGTTTTTGCATGGATTTTCCCTTGAGTTCGCCCCGCACGGGGCTGCTACATTGACAGTATATAGCGCGGCCCTTACATCCCAAATGGGCGTTGGCAGGCAGCGCGTCACCCATCTATCTATGGGCACAAGGGGCGCTGGGCAAGCAGATCGCAGACGCCCCCTGATCACAAATCGGCTGGAGAGCACATGCTGGGTATCGGAACAATCACCAAAAAGGTCTTTGGCACACCAAACGACCGCAAAATCAAGGCGACACGCCCGCTGGTGGAGAAGGTTAACGCACTCGAGCCGGAGTTTGAAACACTCAGCGACGAGGGTCTGATCGAAAAGACGCAAGACCTGCGCCAGCGCGCCCTTGGTGGCGAAAGCCTTGATGATTTGTTGCCCGAAGCCTTTGCCAACTGTCGCGAAGCCGCGCGCCGCACTTTGGGCCTGCGTGCCTTTGACAGTCAGGTCATGGCCGCGATTTTCCTGCATCAGGGCAATATCTCTGAACAGAAGACGGGTGAGGGCAAAACACTGACCGCCACGCTTGCTGCCTATCTCAATGCCTTGACGGGCAAGGGCGTGCATATCGTGACCGTCAACGAATACCTCGTGCAGCGTGACGCAGGCTGGATGGGCAAGGTCTTTGGTGCTTTGGGCCTGACCACCGGTGCCGCCGTGTCCAACATGCCAGAGGACCAGAAGCGCGCCGCGTATGAATGCGACATCACCTATGCCACCAACAACGAGTTGGGCTTTGATTACCTGCGCGACAACATGAAATCCTCGCTCGACGAGATCATGCAAAAGCACCACAACTTTGCCATCGTGGACGAGGTGGACAGTATCCTCATCGACGAGGCGCGTACGCCGCTCATTATTTCCGGCCCTGCCGAGGACCGCTCGGAGCTTTATGTCACTGTCGACAAACTGATCCCGCTGCTCAGCGAAGAGCATTACGAACTGGACGAGAAGACCCGCAACGTCACCTTCACCGATGACGGCAACGAGTATCTTGAGGAACAGTTGCGCGCCCGCTCCATGATGGAAGAAGGTCAGTCGCTATACGATACGGAAAGCACCACCATTGTGCACCACGTCAACCAAGGTCTGCGCGCCCACAAGCTGTTCACGCGTGACAAGGATTACATCGTGCGCGACGGCGAAGTGATGCTGATCGACGAATTCACAGGTCGCATGATGCAGGGCCGACGTTTGTCAGATGGTCTGCACCAGGCGATCGAGGCCAAGGAAAACGTCGAGATCAAGCCGGAGAACGTCACGCTCGCCTCTGTGACCTTCCAGAACTATTTCCGCCTTTATGACAAGCTGGCAGGCATGACCGGTACCGCGTTGACCGAGGCCGAGGAGTTTCAGGAAATCTACGGTCTTGGCGTGGTTGAGGTACCTACCAACCTGCCCATCGCGCGTGTCGACAAGGACGATGCCGTCTACCGTTCCGTGACAGAGAAATACACCGCCATGATCGAGCGCGTGAAGAAAGCGCATGAGACAGGGCAGCCTTGTCTGGTTGGCACAACGTCCATCGAAAAGTCCGAGATCCTGTCTCAGATGCTCACCGCTGAGGGGATCAAGCACAACGTGCTGAACGCCCGCCAGCACGAGCAGGAAGCGCAGATCGTCGCCGACGCAGGCAAGCTGGGCGCCGTTACCATCGCCACCAACATGGCTGGCCGCGGCACGGACATTCAGCTGGGTGGCAACGTCGAGCTCAAGGTGCTTGATGCGCTGGCTGCCGACCCAGAGGCCGATCCCGTCGCCATCCGCACCAAGATCGAAGCGGAGCATGCAGAGGAAAAGCAGAAGGTGCTGGATGCCGGTGGTCTTTACGTTCTCGCCTCCGAGCGGCACGAGAGCCGCCGCATCGACAACCAGTTGCGCGGCCGTTCGGGCCGTCAGGGCGACCCCGGCAAGACATCGTTCTTCCTGTCGCTTGAGGACGACTTGATGCGCATCTTCGGCTCTGAGCGGCTGGAGAAGGTGCTGACGACGCTGGGCCTCAA